>JBILXO010000005.1:0-69834 GCA_044378415.1 Holosporales bacterium | reverse complement strand
CTGACTGTCATCCCGGGCTCCCATTGTGACACTTACCAATGCCTGGGTATCCCCCCGGGTAAACAAGGCGCTGCCATGGGCACGAGGCAGTATTCCTGTTTGACAATCAATGGGACCAACCCTATTGGCAACAAAAGATGTTTGAGCCATCGAGAAATTGTCTGGGTCCGCCTCTCCACAATTTTATGCCCCACAAACCTGTTGCAGGACTTGTGCCAAATTCCAACTGTCCCTCTCAGCCATTCATCGTATCATGTTAGAAATCATCTCCATTGGCACTGTAAGAAGAATCTGGTGGGTCAAAAGAATGGACACTGAAATTATCCCCTTCTAGTCCGTATTCCAAATCAAGATCATAATAATCCTCATAATCCCCATCATCTCCGTAATGCCCATAATATTCATTATTGGCAGAGTAGGATTTTTTACTGCGTTTGCCACCACTATAAGTGTAATAGGCGCCGATACCATCCTTCTTGAGATTGGATATCCTATCTTTAGATTTAACGCTACCTGATTTTAAGTCGTCAATAATAGATTTAAATATGGGAATTACTTTGTCTATATGATTCAAAATACCACTTTTAATGGCCTCTATGAGAATATTGTCCAAATCAAAATCTGCCTTGATTTTTGGACCTATCCCAGCACCCTCATTTGCAGGTCCGCCTGATACCGAACTCATTTCTTTTGCTACAAACCGTTTGTCTTCCTCTGAAACAGCATTCCATTTTTTTAATGCCGTGTGGGTATCTTTAAAAAATTTTAATTTCTCCGATTCTTCTGCACCATCCCCAATGCCACTTTTAATGGCCCCGCGCAACTGGCCCCCCATTTTGTCAGGCAGATTTTTTAGGAAATCATAAAGTTTCTCTTCCTCGCTTTTTGATGGCTTATTATTAGGTTTTTCAGATGTTTTTTTAGGTATGACGCCACCATTATCAATGCCGGATAGCGCAGGTTCTGCCTGTATTTGCGAGGTCAAAAGTCCGCCATCCGCGCCATTACCTTCAAAGGAAGGTGTTGCAAGTACAGGGTTTCCTGGATCTGCTTCTGGCCTTGGGTCCAAAAGGGGGGCGGGGGCAGAGGCGTCTCCTGCCTGCCCGCTGTTGCTAGAATCAGACATGGTTGGCGCGGGCGCCCCAGAATCATTCCGCAAGTTTTCTTCTTGTTGGGGCAAAACAACCTCATTCAAGACCCCAAACGTTCCATCGGGCAGGATAACAAGTCCCAAAAAAACACCACAGTGCAGCAGGTTAAAATACATAAAATTTCTTTTGATTGGATTTTCGCTTCAATCAGTATTTGCTATAAAGGATAAAAAAGAGTGCATGGTTGTTGCTTTATATTGAATTTTAAATGGATTGGCGTCTGATTTTTGTCACACGGAAAAAAATCGTGTATCATTGGTGTACTTCTTTCCAAAATAAACCATGTGTTGTCAAAATTTCGCAATTTTTTTTCCTTTGATATCGGCATTGATTTGGGTACGGCAAACACTTTGGTGTACGTCAAGGATCGTGGCATTGTCTTGAACGAGCCTTCTGTGGTGGCTATTCGTCAGGCAAGCAAAAAAATATTAGCCGTTGGGGAAGAGGCCAAGTGCATGTTGGGCCGCACACCTGGTGATATTTTAGCCATTCGTCCTCTAAAAGACGGGGTTATCGCAGATTTTGATATTGCCGAAGCCATGATCAAATATTTTATCAATAAGGGAAAGTCACATCGCCGATTCACATTCAGCCCTCGCATTGCCGTTTGCGTGCCATCTGGTGCTACTCCAGTAGAGCGTCGTGCCATTCATGATGCTGCCCTAAGCGCAGGGGCATCAGAGGTCTTTTTAATCGAAGAACCTTTGGCTGCAGCTATTGGCGCGGGCCTTCCCGTTACAGAGGCCACCGGATCTATGGTTGTGGATATTGGTGGGGGTACGACGGAGGTCGCTGTTTTGTCATTGGGTGGCATCGTGTATTCCACATCTCTTCGGGTTGGTGGGGATAAGATGGACGAAGCCATCATTCATTTTGTCAGACGCACTCACAATTTATTGATTGGGGAATCCAGCGCCGAGCGCATCAAGCAAACCATTGGCACAGCCATACCTCGGCATCAATTGGATGAAAACGATCCGCGCACCATGTGCATCAAGGGTCGTGATTTAACATTGGGGGTTCCCCGAGAAATCAGTATCTCTGAGTCCCAAGTTTCCGACAGTCTCGCCGAACCTGTGTTGGCTATTTTGGGCGCTGTTCGAGAGACTCTAGAGCGCACACCGCCAGAATTGGCCGCCGATATTGTAGACAGCGGCATTGTGTTAACGGGCGGCGGCGGTTTGCTTAGGGGGTTGCCCCAATATCTCAGCGAAGCCACGGGTTTGCCTGTTCGTGTGGCTGAAAATCCTCTTTTTTGCGTAGCCCTTGGGACTGGAATGGCTTTGGAGCAGTTGGTTTCCATGCGGAAAGAAGGCAAGCTCGGTCGCCATTAATTTCAGGTTTGATTTTGGCTGGATCCAATCACAGTGAGATTTGGATATGGGAAAGCTCCATGGCCATTAACTATGGTCTATTTGGCCAGTTTATAGAACACAAATCCAGAAACCCCCGTCATTATGAGTTGATTGACTGGGGAAATCTGATTCCATGGGACCAATATCAATATTTTTTGGCTTTTTATTTGAGTAACTCCCTCCATGGGTGCTTTTTGGACCTTGCAAATCGAGTCAAGTTCCAGTCACCTAGACTGGACTTTTGGGATCCTTATGGTGGCAAGGAATTTCCAAATTTGGCCTATTGTCCCAAGACAGACATTTTTCAAAGCAGAAGCTTTCTCCACCGAATCACAGCCAGAGATGGGCTCCACAGCCCACCATCCAAATGAACTTTTGTCGATAAATCAGCAATGCACCACAGCTGCCTGGACCAAAAATCTATGGGGAAAAATCAGTACCAGGGCCTTATTGGCAAGACCACCCAAGAGTGCCAATAAGATATTTAAGGGCACCCCCCTCCCAAACATCCATACTGGAACCATGCACGGTGCACCTTTAGCGAAAAAATCAGGGATGCACCACAGCGGCACGGGCCAAAGCATCCACGCGCTCGTTTTCTACATGACCATTGTGTCCGCGCACCCATTGCCAAGAGATTCCGGACCTTTCTTTGGTGAGTTCCCACAATTGCTTCCACAAATCCTGATTTTCCACGGGTTTTTTCGCACTCGTCTTCCAGCCATTTCCCATCCACCCAGAAACCCACAGTGTAATACCCTTAATCACATACTGGCTGTCCGATGTAATGGTCATTGGTCCGGTTAAATTTTGGGCATTGACCCATTCCAGTCCACGAATGACGGCCAGCATTTCCATGCGATTGTTGGTGGTTTCCTTCTCTCCGCCAGATAATTCAAAGGTTTGATTCAGATGGCGCAGTAAAACGCCCCATCCACCTGGACCAGGATTCCTAGAGCATGAACCATCGGTAAAAATCCAAAGCATGGCTGCGTTTTCAGAGCAAGGTACAATGGCATGGGTCGTATTTTTAGAGAACAATGGGTGTTGCATGAAAAAATGAGTCCTATCTTAAGAGGGCTGTTCCCAAAATTAGGAGGCCGAAAAGCGATTCTTTCAAGAATTCTATCCCATTTTTGGATCTTTGACGAGGCTGTGTGCCTAATAATCCCTTGACAATCCAATAAAATCCGGGGTTAAACAGATATTGGAAAATACGAACAATGATCCGCCCACGGATCTGAGCAATGATGCATCACAAGATCTGCGTGGGCCCAAATATCCATGTTCATCCAGGGGCGCCCATACAGAGATATCGTTTTTCTAAAAATCTCAGCAAAACATTGACTTTTATTCAAGGGCGATTCTTTACTAGAAGGATAGTTCAGATCTCTTGCGATCAAAACCAGTTCCAAAATTCATGATTTTCCACGATTTATTCCAACGCGGCATCACGGCCATTATTCTATTAGCCACCAGTGCAGCTTGGTTGACTGCTTCCTATTATTTTCCACATGTATTTCTGTTGGGCTTGGGCATTTTAATGCTGATATGTCTGTACGAGTGGCTGGAAATGTCAAAAAACCGTACTGGAACCGGGGGATTAAAATACTGTGGTATAGCAGGAATTGTTGGTGGATTTTTAGCATGGATTTACATTCACCAGACCATGGGCCTGTTTGGAACATGCCTTATCCTAGCTGTGGCCATGACTTCGGACACACTGGCCTATTTAGGTGGGCGTCTATTTGGTGGCCCAAAATTATGCCCTAAAATCAGCCCCTCTAAAACATGGGCAGGATGCTTGTCCTCCCTGATTCTTGCACCGCTATGCGCTGCAGGGCTCTTGCACATGATTCATCAAGGTGGATTTTCCTGGTTTAACTGGCGAATTTTAACAGCACTGGCATTGGCTGGTCAAATCGGTGATCTAGTAGAGTCCGCTGCCAAGCGCCTATTCCAGGTTAAAGACTCTGGTACGTGGCTACCTGGCCATGGTGGCTTTTTGGATCGTTTAGACAGTATTCTAGCCATGGCCTTTGCTCTGGCTGTATTTTTATGGATGTCTTCTTAAGAACTGTAAGATTCCATGAATGGCCATTGTATTTTTGAGACCTTATATTGGGCAGAACTTATATTGGGCAGAATTTTAATGAAATTGGAGGAAAACTTTGGTTAAAGGGGTCTGATAAATGGGTGGGGAAATGTTAAGCAACGCCCTCAATTGCGTACCAAACAATAACTTCTTTCAAAATTCCCATTTAAATTATTTTAATATTTTACTGATATATAGGTATTATTCCTCATATCATTATTTCATCTAATATGAAAATAAAATTTCGCCTTATTCTAGCGAGCCTTTGTGTTTTTGCTACGGATTATACCTTTGCAACAGACCTTCAGAATTTTGAGAATGAAGCATTTGCGAAAAAAACAATCATTTCTGAATTAAAAACATGGCCTGTTGAACAAATATTGCATACCAAGCCTATACCAAGAGAAGTATTTGTAAGGCTGCAAGATATGAGGGTGGCCAGAGGTATGAAAAAAATCAATGCTACTTTAGAAGAAAATGGTATTAATCCCATCACAATCGAGGATATACTCTGGAATTATGTTTCACACAAAGGAAAATATCATAAAGAGGTTCGGTACTGGGCCTATAAAACTGGGATGATTTCGGCATTTAAAAGGGCTCTTTCCGGCATTAAAAAACCAGATTCGAAAATAAGAAAAAACACCAATCTGGATAAAGAAAAATTAATGGCAAGAGAGGGGTTATCTGTGTTGGATGGTATTTTGAAGGATTCCCTAAAGATCCCAGAATCCAAACAGCAGGGCCAATATACCGATTTGAATACGGTCCGCTTATACCATGGTAAAAAATAATAAAAATATTTCCAATATTTAACTATAATTAAACAATTCCAAATTATAGTAATATTGATAATATATAATAATGAAATTTTAAAATGAAAAATATAATAATTTTTGCAATAATAATTATGGCAGCATGCTTTGACACTGCACCCAATGCGATGGTGGGGAACTCCAAGATAGGGAAATTAGAGGGTAATAAGGCTATGGAAAAAGCAGACAGTGTTGTCGTTGATGCCATCAAATCATGGCCTTTTTCCAAGACTTCAAAATTTCCACAAGAAGAGTGGGATCGCCAATCAAAGGCTGCTGCCCAAAAGATCCTGGATCTTAATTTGGGCCCAAAAGCCAGATTTTGGGATAGATAAATTGATTGCCGACTATGTTAAAAACACTGGAAAACATCACTTTAATGTAAGGCGTGTAACAGATCATACTGGAATCTTATCTACGCTCCAGAGCATGGCCTTAAAAAATAGAGCACAAGAGAAAAAAGCGGAAGAAAAATCGAAGGATATAAGTTTGAAAAAAGGTGCCATGATCAATGAATTAATAGGCGAACAAGGACCAAAAGACACAGATTCGGGGATTTATAAAAAAACAGCTGATGTTCAAAAAGGGCAGATTCCACAAACTGTTAAAGTACTGAGAAGAAAATAAAACTCCTTTTCAACATCCCCCCAGTTCCTCCCAAAAAGAATGACAGAGGTTAAGCCACCCTCATTAGAAACAGCCGGGCCATCAGACTGACACTTAGGGACTTTGAAGCATAGGGCGATTTTAGCCCTATGCTTCAGGGGCAGGAAATCGGCAAAAATCTATAAAGGCGCAAAATCTCAAAACCCGTGGTGCATCCAAAATTTCAGGACAACATAGTCAATCTTGCCGCCACATCTGTTGTCCGCACCTTCACACCAAACATTTTCTATCGACTATTTTTCCTCAGCGTTTTGTTGTCATATATGGATTGTGCTCTGCTACCAAGGATCCCGTTTGCCACATCTTTCCCAATCATCTTGCCACCATGCCCACTGGTCGCATTTTGGAAAACAGTCCTGAATATTTTACAGTATTTTCCGAATCCCTTATTTTTCCAACTACAAAACCGTATTGGTTAAGCTGGGAATGGCCTTTGACAAAGAATGGGGTGGAACAGGGACCGCAATGCCGGCCTCATCAAACAGTTGCTTCAATTGCCGATTGAATGCGCGACGAATAGAGTCTTGCATATTGGGCGCTGTTGTAATTTTAACCTGAAAAACCACGGAATAGCTGGTGACTTCAGTCACACCCCGAATTTCCAATGGTCCCATGATGCGCCGTCCAAAAATGGGGACCCGCTTGACCAAAGCAAAAGACCTTTCAACCAGTGCTTGAACGCGATCTAGGTTTTCACCGTATCCCACGGAAATATTCATGACAACGGCAGAAAAAAGACGGTTTTTATTTCCAATGACCTGAATATTGCCGAATGGAATGGTGAGCAGGACCCCTTGGTCAGAACGAATTTTCAATGTGCGAATGGTAATTGATTCTACTTTTCCTGTGCGTGCATCGATCTCAACTTCGTCCCCCACCATCAGATTATTTTCCAAAATAATGAAAAATCCAGAAATAAAATCCCGCACAATATGCTGCAATCCAAAAGTAAGGCCAAGGCTGGCAACCCCGATACTGTTCACCCATGCACTGATGTTTACCCCCCCAAACTGACTGAGCATCACTCCAATGGAAGGGATCCACACCACCACACGCAAGAATGCTTTCAGCATCGCCATCAATGTTTTTAAACGGCTGGCAAGAAAATTATTTTCCAAAGAATCGCTGCTGTATTTATCTTCTACGTAATATTTTAAAATACGATCGCCAACTTTTATGATAAAAAGAGCCAATCCCAGTATCAAAATTGCATTGAGCAATCCAGAGAATACGCTGGATTTAATAGAGCTTAAAAAAGACCAATACCCTGCATCAATCCACTGCTCAATATGGGGATACCAAATGAATCCAATCAATCCATAGGCTAAAAAATCTGCCAAATAAGGGGATATTTTATTTGAGGTTACAACGGATTTAAACAAAAAATCCCTGTGCCGACGTTTCCACAGAAATCGCAGTCGGAAGGACCGGAGCAGCTCTTTTGCTGGGAAAAGAGATACCCATACCGCGCACGTCATTGCAACGGGGAGCAAAAAATGCAAAAACCAAGACCGCCCCATCAACCATAACACTGTCATGCCTAAAAAAACCCAACGCATGGCGGTTATAACCCGTAAAATTTTTTTAGGTTGAGCATTTAGCACCAACGCGGCCTCATTCAAGGACAGCCCTTTGTGCACACACCAATAGGAAAACATCACCCCAACATCTAAAATTGTTTGAATGATGGCTTTTTTCTCTATGGATTCTTCCAGCATCATGGCAATAATACCCAAAAGGAATGCAGAAAAAGCATAGATGGCAACAACCGTGCGCAACCAAAAAGCTGTACGATGGGCATCATCTGGGCGCATGACAATAAATCCTTGGGAAGGTCGATTGGGCATCCAAGTCATCCCAATCCATGTGTACATGGCCCAAACACAGTAGGAGTGAAATGGAAACAAAGTGCAAGCATTTAAATACCAAGCATTGAAAGGTCCCAAACCCCATTCATGCATAACAGCACCCAAGATGATGCAGATGCATAAAAAAAACGGCATAGGCAAAACCAACAGGGCATTCAATCGTCCCAGATGCAATAAAGATTTGAATTTAAGTCGAAAAATAGAGCGCTCTATGCGGTGCTGTAAAAATTTACTTGCCAGCCCTACGCTGAAAATCCCAAGAAAAAAAGATCCAAGCAAGGCTAGCAAATTTATACCGATGGGAGACTTTATTCCAGGCGAATGAATGACTGCCTTGCTGGTAGTACTCAGGTCCGATAAAAAATGCTCTAGGCGGTCTGTAAAATGTCGACTAAAGTGCTCTAGATGGGTGGTTACCACGGCAAGGACTTTGGCGTCCTCGGGATTTTTCCCATTTTGCTGAATACCCAATTGATCCAACACAGATGTGATGCGCTCTTGGGTTTTTTCCAAAGTATTTTGCAGCTCTTTTACTTCTTTGATCAATTGGATTAAGGATTTTGGCCCAGCAGGAGCAGCATGGATCAATTTTTTGCCCGCAAAGAGGTCTGCTGTTATGCACAGAGCCACCAAGCTTATTATGCGCATCACGGCCCCCATGGAGCAGAGTTTATTTAATGCAGTTTTGATCCAAGATTTGTTCAAATATTGGCGTATGCATAATGGAAAAAGCATAATAGAAAGCCACTTGTGAAAAAATAGTTTTGTAGGTTTTGGCAGAAAAAAATTTAAAAAAACGGATCTTGCTAAACTTTACTCCGTTGATTTTATCAGCATAGGCAAAAAATCCAACCAAATCAATGCTGGAGGCCTTAAAACACATGGCATTGGTACTGGTGCGTCCCAACCTACAAGCATGTCTCTTGTCAGAGACTTGCAGTATGCTCAGTCGCAACATTATTTCAGAATGCTTTTTCACCCTCAATGGGTTGGCGAATTTTCTTAAAATGTTTTTGCAACAGAAATCCTGCTGCATTCCATTTTACCCTGCATCAAACCCATCAGACCCATAGGATTCTTCAAAGAGAAAGCAACCATGGTCTTGTTGTGGGCTTTGGCCAATGTCAGGGCCGCCATATCCGCCACGGCATGTCGATCCCAATTTATTTGGGGAGTTGGCATGCCATGGTACCAGTTCATTGTAAGATGTCCGGTGAGGCCCACATCTTTACAGATTTTGCAATGAAATTAATATATATTGTAAATTAATTATCACCATCGCTCTCGTTGTCAGAAATACCATCAAAATTATCATTATCCATGATTTTATTACTCTCTATTCCATCTTTTAATTTTTTGACCTCGTTGTGGATCATTTTTTCCCTATATTGATAATATCCCATAAGTTCTCTCAAAGATTTTTCTGCATCATTGTTGACACTTTTCTGAAATCCAGTGTAACCATAGGCCCGTTTTGTGTAATGGTAGGCATCAAGCTTTACGCCGAGTTTCAAAAATGCACGTGCAAAAATTACACTTGGTGATTTTTTATTATGTGTATCCGATTTAATCATTTCAGAAAGCGCATCATTACAAGCATAGTACAGAGCCTCATTCGATGATTTCACAATCCCTTCAATATTTTCGATGGTATCAGTTATATCCTTGATATTATCGTCCGAAGGAGCTAGTGCACTAGCATCTATAGGTTCTTCCGCATTTTGCAGATCGAGTTCCTTCTTTAAACGAGTGAGTTGTTTTTCTAAAAAACGTATCTTTGAAATAGATTTTTCAACAATGCTCATATCTATTTTTTTGGTATCGATTTTTAAATTTTTAAAATCTTTCTTATACAAGTGGGCAATGGACAACAGTGTATCTTGTGACATTTTTTCCGAAGATTTGTTAAGGCGGTGCCGCAGAGCCTCAATAATTTTTGAACGATATTCTTGGTATTCTGCAGATCTTTTTGATTTAGAGACATGCTTGTTGAGGGTTTGAAGAGTATCTCGAACAAAAGTACCGACATCACCACCGGGGACGTTGTCAATCTCTTTTAGTGCCACCGTTGCAAAATCTGTGATTTTAGCGGCAGTATCTTCTTTTACTGAGAGATAGGGGGAAAGATTGAGTGCTTGAATATTTTTAAACTCCTCTGAAGCCCATTGCTCCGATACCTCCTTCCTTTTTTCCGGTACCTTTGAGTCTTTCTTATGCTCGACAATGTACTTACCTTTTTTAATTTTAAAGCAATTAAGATTTTTAAAGGCATTTTCTTTTTTTTTATCAGAGGCGAAACTCTTCTTGTAAATTTCGTAAGGCTTCTGATGTTTTAATATATAGCTCGTTAATGTTTGTGGTAAAAATGTTACATTAATATCTATACTATGTGATTTAAGAGGATTCAAATTTGATAACAATGTCCAAAAATCTTGCTTTACAGCAATGGATATGCCAGCTTGATCGTACCACCATTGTTGACCAATAACTGCTCCTGGATTAAAGAGTGAAACAGGAACTACATCTTGTTGATTATAAACGCGCAAAAAATCACCTGAAAAAGCCGACGACACTTTTTCTGCATCACTTGCGGAATAAGCAGCGGGCTGACAAAAGGTTAGCAAAGATACTCTTTCTCCATAAATTTTGCGAAGGTTGACAGCTAAAATTTGACCCATAGCACCACCAAGGCTGTGACCTGCTACACGAATTTTTGCTCCACTTGTAATAAGAGTTTGAATTTCTTTACTCTTATTGAATTCATTTAAAGCATAACCAGCAAGATCGCTGAAACCTGCGTGCATTTCTTGTCCAAAACCACTGCCAGTGAAAATGTTCCCCTTAGATTTGAATACATCCAGATTATAGAGCCAGTCCGTCAAACTGTGCGTTCCTATGCAATTAATATCAATTATATTCTCTTCTTTATTGTGAAAAAATATAGCTGAAAGGTTGTTATCAACATCACTTCGATTAGATCTTCCAACAATACTCAATTTTGACTTATTTTTTGAACCCGTGACATATTTCTCAATAATTTTATTCTGGAGATTATCAGAATGCAGTTGTACAGCATAATCGAAACCATGCTTAATTATTTTTGCAATTTTATCAATATCTAGTTGTATTTGAGTAATTGTGAGGCCTGCATTTGCCACATTATGATCGATCTGTTGTGCCCGTTTCTCTGTCGCCAAGGTCTGATTATTCCGATCCTTATCCTTGACCCCCTGTATTGTACGTAAAAATGTTGGTCCTCCTATTTCAAAATCTTCTTCTATTCTAGAAGCAATTTTTTTTAAATCATCTTTAATTTCACTATGTTTGTAATTACCTAAAGCTTGATAAAGATTTTGAACAGTTTCAATAATATCATTTTCCTTGATAAAGGGTGCAATTCTTTTACATAGTTTTTCTAAAATTTGCTCCGCAGAAGCTGAGCCACACCCATCAATAGAATCTTTCGAGGCTTTGGCACATTGAGTCGAAATCTGATTAATCTGTTCAATCTTTTCAATAATTTTTTTACATATTGGATTAGACTTAATCGTCTCAATTTCCGCTGCACACAACCTGTAGGTAACGGCTGTCAATCGACCTGTATCAGTGATTTGACGTTGAGCGTTTTCACTTACCTTACCATCGGCGCTCATCATGCGATCGAATAAAGATCCTGCAGAGACGGTTTTGTAGATATCTATAGATTTTTTTTCAATGCCATCAGATGTACATTGCTTTTTAGAATTGAGTGTTTCTGCAGCAACGGTACTGTCCATTAAATTCTGAGACGCATCCATTTCCACTGAATGCACACAGTTTAAATTTGACAATATTAAAAACAATGATATATTTTTTTTCATTTTTTTTTCATTTTCCTTTGTAATTATTGACAATAATTTAAAATTTATATCAATATCATAAATTATATAATAGCAGATTAAAAAAATCAATATAATTTATTTTTATTGCGTTTAAAAATTGCAACATGTTCCATAGAGGTAATGACTTTGTAAGTCGATGTGATGTTTTTGACGTGCCCCAAAAGGCATGACGATGGTATGTATTACGATTGCATCAATTGATGCATGGCAGATTTTTGTACATTGCTCTCATGACCTCGCAACGATGCCATGGGCAAGGCCCTTAATACACTTTTGCAACAGAAATCCTGCTGCATTCCATTTTGCCCTGCATCAAACCAATGAGACCCATAGGATTCTTCAAAGAGAAAACAACCATGGTCTTGTTGTGGGCTTTGGCCAATGTCAGGGCCGTCATATCCACCACGGCCAGATTATTTCCGATGGCTTGATCATAGCAAATATGAGAATGAAACAGGGCATCAGGGTATTTTTTAGGATCCTTGTCATAAACCCCTTTGACACTGGTACCCTTAAGGATCCAATGACAATCCAGCTCGCAAGCCCGCACAACAGCGGCAGTATCTGTGGTCATGGCACCGTGACCCAAGCCGCCAGTACAGATCACCACCAATCCATCATCTAGGGCCCGCTGAGCCCCCATCACGTTGAAAATTTCACCAACACCATCAACGTTTCGAGCCGTCATCAAACATACTTTTACACCTGCACGAGATAGGCCTGCTGCCAAAGCGATGCCATTAAAATGGGTAGACATCATGCCCATTTGATCCGAAACACCTTGTCCGCAATAGGCGGCACCCTGATGTCCTCGAAAAAAATTCCCACCACCCACCATGATAACCCATTGATACGCCATTAATTCAGCCAACATATGGCAAATATGATCCAAGGTTTTCCAGCAAATCCCGTGGGTTTCTTGGCCTTGTAAAAATTCGCCCGATATTTTCAACAGCACGCGCTGACCCGACTGAATGCCCATGATTTGATTCCTTTTTGAAGGTAATTTGGGCGTTGTTTGGCCCATTTGAAACTGTGTAATATTACACTATACACCCATGAAATGAAATTCGCCCTCTTGCCCGTTGCAACGATGTGCCGCCCCCTTATCCAAATGGCCCATACCTAGGACAGGGGGCGCTGTCACGTCTGTCCTTTTTTCTGCAAAAAAATGTATACTGCAATCAAGTAAAGCTATTTTTTGGCACTATGATTGGAATTCAGGCGCGAAACATTACTCTGGCTTTGGGTCAACGCACCATCCTGCGGGATGTCTCTCTGACTGTGGCATCGGGAAAATCTTTGGTTTTAATGGGGCAATCTGGTGTTGGAAAATCCGTACTTTTGCGCTGCTTGCTGGGACTATTGCCTCGACACAAAGGCATTGTTCAAATGGGGGCATTGACCATGGATGTGGATTCTCAACTGCCACCCATTTCTTTTTTTCAACAGACCGGCGTCGTATTCCAGTCTTATGCCCTTTTTGACAGTTTGACTGTTTGGGAGAATGTCGCCTTTCGCACACCTGGATCAGATCGAGCACGCAGAGATCATGCGGCCCAGCTGCTGCATCGTGTGGAAATCCCTTCCGGTACAATGGATTTGTACCCAAGTGCACTATCTGGTGGCATGAAGCGACGCGTTAGCATTGCCCGCGCCATTGCTTTATCCCCGACCTATCTATTTTTTGACGAGCCAACCGAGGGTCTAGATCCGATTTTATCCCACACCATATCCCACTTAATTCGAAAGGTAATCACTCAATTGAAAGCCACCGCCATCACCATTTCCCATGATATTCACAGCGCCATGCAAATCGGAGATCACATTGCCTTGTTGGATGACGGTGCGTTGGCTTGGCATGGAAAATGCAACGAGTTACATCGGACTACTCACCCCATCATGCGACAATTCGTGGAATGCACTAGGACACACACTATTGGCGTCAATCCAGAGCACCCATAGGGATGGGCACTGCAGAAAGTTTGCTTCGGACTTTTTATGGCCTAGAAGGTGGGTTCTGCTGAAATTTTTTGATTAAAACTGGCAGTGATTTTTTGTACCCAATGGCGGAAAAATGAATGGGGTGTGGGCAGGCAATAAGACAAGGGGGGTTCCAAGATCCTGCAAAGCCCAAGTATGCATTTTTCCAATGGCTTTAACAATGGCTTTAATCTTGGTCCAAACAGAGGTCTTATGGGATACCATTTCGCACTGCGTGCATCAATGCTTGCCCCAATATAAAAACTTTTTTCACAGAGAATTCCTGTCATAAAAAACCCAAAGGTTCTTTTTGAAGGCAGACCGATGCTGTGTTTTTCCTCAGGGCTAGGGCATATTTTAAATCTTCCAATGATTCCAACATTTAATTCGGATGTCTACCAGTCGGGCTTTCTGGTTTTTACAAAATATTACCCGCAAAGGCCACTTTGATCCAGCGCCCCCCCAAGTCCATCCCTGCTGTTGGATACTATTGCACTATCTGGACCTTAAATTCAGACCCTAAATGCTCCTCTTTCCAACCCGGTCACCACAGCTTTCCTGCCATAGAGGTCCTAGATCACCCCAATGGGCCCTACTCTTTTAGAGAGATCTTAAGCCCCAGCAGCCTATGCTAAAGGGACACAGTAGGGAATATGCTATGAAAGTCGTCGTATGTGGAGCTGGAAATATTGGATCCAGTTTGGTTCATTTTTTGTCACTGAATTATGAAATTATTGTGATTGATGTTGATCCAAAAGCTTTGGATGATATTGGATCTCGGTACGATATTCAAACCATCTGTGGCAGTGCGGCTGATCCTTATATATTGGATCAAGCAGATTGCAATGGTCAAACCCATGTCATTGGTGTGACAAAATCCGACGAGATTAATCTGGTTGCCTGTCAACTCAGCCAGATGTTTGGAAATGTAGCAACAACCATTGCTCGGCTTGAAAATCCAGCTTATTTCCAAAAAGCCTTTTCTGGTGGAGTCACCCATCGGTTTCAACTGGGGATGACTTTTTCATCCCATGATTTCTATGGTCAGGCCATTCTTGGTGCCCTAGAGTACCCTCTCAGTTTTGATGCGCTGATGATGGCACAAGGCAAGATGCTGCTGCTGGGTATGCGCATTCCGCCCCTACATTCCTGGATAGGGCAAAGCGTTGGGTCAATTCAAGAGGCCCATTCTTGTTTGGCCATTGCCCGCATTGTGCATCATCACAGCATGAGGATTCCCAATCCAAAGGATGTGGTTCGGGCCCATGATGCTGTGTACATGGTGGTGGATTCGGTGCATGCAGGTTTGATTTACAGCCTGTGGAATGATTGGCAGCTGCCACTGGAATCCATGGTTTTTTTAGGGTCATCGCCTGCACTATTCTCTGTATTGCCTTCTGTGGTGGCCAAAGGATTTAAGATATCCCTCTTATCCCAAGATGAGGATGATTTGCTTGCTGTATCTCAAAAATTTCCTTCTGTCAATCTGGTTCAGGGGTCTCCTGTGGATCCCGCATTGTTGGGCAAAGTTATTGATGAGAGGGGGTGCTGCGCTGTGGCCATTGGCCCTGAAGACACCACAAATATTTTGGCTGCGGCTATGGCCCAGGGTTATGGGGCGGATCATCGAATGGCCTGTATTGAAAATCTCCATTATATGTCGCCCCTGTGTATCTCTGGCATTGGGCAGATGGTGCATTCGGCACCCAGAATTCTGACGAGTATTTTGCAAAAAGTAACCCAACGACCAATGGATATGGTCTATCCCCTTCAGGGTCTTTTTACGGGGACCATCCTTCAGGCTATGGTTCAGCCTGGTTCAAAAATTGCAGGAACATTTTGCTCTGATTGGCAGACCAATCGTTCTTGTATTTTGGCTTTGTATCGAGGAAAAGAGTGGATTTGGCATCCCGAGCGCATTGCTGCAGGCGATTGCGTTATGGCCACAGCATTGCCAGATGGGTATGAGATTTTTAAACAGGCCTTTTTTGCACCTGAGTAGAGGGCTGCATGGATTTCATGGAAATACAACAAATCATAGGGCACTTAGTGGGGTAAAAAAATTGGTTACAGCCTGGTATACATCACAGAATTTGGCGATCTTATCCTTGGCCCATTATTTTTAGATTTTTCAGAATCTGATCCATGCTTTGGACTGGCATCAGATCTGCATGGATTTTACCGTGGTTCAAGCCCTATTTATTCTGGTTCAAGCCCTGATTTTTCCTAGAAATTATTTTGAAAATAATTTAAAAAAAGATTAGAAAGGGGTTGCATGTGTCTTTAAAAACACCTATATTGATTAAGCGGGATGGAGCAGTCTGGTAGCTCGTCAGGCTCATAACCTGAAGGTCGTAGGTTCAAATCCTGCTCCCGCAACCAAAAATTTCAGATTATTTTAGATTAAAATTATTTTTTCAAAGGGATTTGCTCTAAAAAACATAATAGGGGATCTGCTCCATGGGTAAGCCCACCATCAAGGCAGCCATTTTTGATGTGGACGGCTGTCTACTGCAAGCATACGATGAACATGGTCGATATCTATGGAGTCGTACGGCCAAGCAAGATTTAGGGTTGACTGGCCAGCATTTTGCCCGTATTTTTTCCAAAGAATGGGCCCAGCTGATCCGCGGTCAAAAAAGCCTTGAAAACCATTTAGACACGATTTTTCAAGAAGAGATCTTTCGATCTTTGAACATCACACCAGCACAGTATATCCAATACTGGCTTATGATGGATTCCAACATCAACAAAACTGTATTGCAAATCATACAAAAGATCAAAGTTCCTTGTTATCTGGCCACAAATCAAGAAGCTGTGCGCGGTGCCCATATTGTCTCTATTCTTGGCCCCTATTTTGAAGGGTGTTTCGCTTCCCATGCTGTGGGATTTGCCAAACCTGAACAGGAATTCTTTAAACATATAGAGCACACCTTGAATCTGCATTCGGACCAGCTTTTATTGATTGACGATATGGCTGACAATACCAATGGGGCTTTACGTTGCGGATGGTCTGTTTTTCATTATCAAAACCATCCGGATCAGCTGGTGCAGTTTTTAAAACATGGGAATATGCTTGTATAAGCAGTCGCAGAAGGCACAGGCGCAACAGTGTAGAATGTGTGGGTCTTACAAAACACTACATTTTCATCAATCATCTTTTCATCAATATGGTGATGCGCTAGGTCCACATCCATCCACAGCTTGTCCTTTATTTTGCCCCCCCTAGAGCATCCTGCTGGAATTACAGGATGAATGTTTAGGAATTTGTGAAGCCAAAAACGATTCAAGCTTGACTGGCCAGAGCCTTTCACGCATATCAAAACCAATAATTTTTATTAAAAAAAATGATTCGTTGTATTTTCATTATTTGAATGCATCTAATTTCCCATTCAATTTATTTGATTTTTTTCAATAAACGCATCACAACACTGTCAGGAAAAATACGCAATAAATGACAAACTAGGAAGTAAAAAAGAGAGGGGTATCCCCGTGATTTTTTGCCCTTAGAGAAATTGCACATATACTTTGCCATTTTTTCAACCCCCATGTAAAAGGCCAGTCACCCTTAAGGCCATTTGTTGCTACCGGACCTGGGTAAATGGAAGAGAATCTTAGGTTTTTTTCGAAATATGTCAGGGACAGGCTCTCAAAAGCCTTTGAAATGGCTGCCTTTGATGCGCAATAGGCGCTCCCTGTTGGGGGTGCAAAAACAGCATTCACGGAACTTGTGACAATAAAATGGGCCCCACCATTTTCCAAGCATGGTTTTTCGAAAAATTCAACAAATGCTAAAACGCCAAAATAATTCACAGCCATAATGCGCTCATGCATCTGAACTTTAAAATTTTCAGGATCCTCTATTACTTTTTCACCAGCCATGCCTGCATTTAAAAAGAAAATGGTGGGGCAAAGGCCTTGATCCAGAATATACTGGGATGCTCTGCGGATATCGGATTGACTTGAAACATCGCAAGTAATGGGAATAAATGTTGATCCCAGTTCATTTTTCAGAGCCATTAATTTTTCTGAAGAGCGCGCAAGTCCAATCACCAAATGGCCTTGAGATACCAATTCGCGTGCCAGGGCCTGACCTATTCCAGAAGATGCGCCTGTAACAAGAGTAATGTTCTTCATATTATGACATCCATCTCACTTTATTGCGGGCCATTGTTCTTTCTAAAAAATATACAGATTTTTGTCCGCTGGGTCCATTCAGTCACCTGATTCAGTCAACTGATCCATTCAGTCCATTAAATCTAAGTGCCTGTCTTGAATGACCCATTTATTCTCAGCCTCGTAGATTGGCGGAGGCATTTTATGGGGCGTTAGCTCGCCAAATCATGAACCTGAAATGTACCATGCGTACGACGAAGCAAAGAAGGGGGCTCAAAAAATGGCGGGCAATGGCCAGGTAACAATGAAACATTGAGAGCCCCTTCATAGGAAGGGCATATAGGTCAAGCCATGGGTATGCCAAAGAGCAAGTTTTGATCTGAGAGGAATGCCAGAAATAAATTGAGGGGGCTTTTATCGATGATGCTCTTACTGACAATATATTTCTATATTTACACCTATGGTCCCCTGAGATCCTGGGCCAAACCTGCTTTTAAAGCAATGTGCGTCGTCAGAAACAAGACTGCTTGTTGTATCGTTCTTACTTTTTAACCCATCCTACCAATCCATTTTTGCAAAATACCAAAGATATTTTTTCTGAAATGCCTTAGACTGAAAAATTTCTGACGTAAAACTTTTCGATAAAAAGGTTTTTGATAGAGAAATTGCTGATGAGGAAAATAAAATATTTCGATCTTAATTTTTTTGGGGTTTTGAGAAAGGCGGTTTTTCCCAAAAAGTGATTAGCAGACCGACTCAATTGCCTCCCCCCAGATACACTGAAACATCTGATGGGGGGCAAAACTTATCCGAAAGAATCAGATCTATTTGGCTTCTTCTTCTTCTTTTTTTTCTGTCTTATCATCTTCGGCAGAGTCTTCAGTTGGATGCTCTTTTGCATCGTGGGCTGAAACTGAAGAAACCAACATACCCAACATCAACATCATTGCAAACTTTGTCATTTTATTTTTCCTTGTTACGGGTTTTACAACCCAACGATAACCTTCTTTTAACACCCATTGCAATAGGCCTAAAAAAATTTTCAGCCCTTGTTTCAAAGAGGTTGATTTTTTTTCTACACAAAAGTACTATAAAAAGATATTTTCATTGGATTTAACCATGGCCGTACCAAAAAAGAAAACCAGCCCCTCGCGACAAGGTATGCGGAGCTCTGGAAAGCACGTGCAGTCTGATGCAATGACCGCCTGCAATAATTGCGGAGATTTGCGCAGACCCCATCACATGTGTCTACATTGCGGCCATTACGGCGGACGCCATGTTGTGATTACCAAGTCCCAAAAACGCGCACAAAAAGCCCTGGATGGCACAGAGAATACATGATTTCACTTGCCATTGATGTTATGGGTGGGGACGAGGCACCAGATGTGTGCATCGAGGGCATTTCCATATTTCATAAAAAATACCCCGACACAACATTTTTGCTTTTCGGCGACGAGACAGTGGTTGCACCCATTCTTCATCGGTACAAAAACCTCGATTCTTCTTGCCGTATGATTCATACAGATGAGTCCATATCCCCCCATACCAAGCCATCCAGTGCTGTAAGACAGTTTCCAAAGTCCAGCATGCGCATGGCTCTGGAATCTGTGGCCAATAAAAGCGCAGATGGGGCTGTTTCTGCTGGAAATACAGGGGCCTATTTAGCCCTTTCTAAAACCATTTTAAAAACATTGGGTAGCATCGATCGCCCAGCCATTGCCTCTCAATTTCCAAGCATGCAAAACCAAATTGTTTTGTTGGATTTGGGCGGAACCCTTGATGTTTCATCTCGTAATCTTGTGGAATATGCTCAGATGGGCAGCATATTTGCTGAAAAAGTATTGCATTTGCATCGACCCAGCGTTGGACTGCTGAATGTTGGAAAAGAGGAGAGCAAAGGCAGCGACACCCTTCAACAGGCTTTTCTAAGTTTAAAGTCCTCTGGGTTGAATTTTCATGGATTTGTAGAGGGCCATGATATTGCACTGGGCACAGTTTCTGTTGTCGTTACGGATGGATTTACAGGGAACGTTGCCTTGAAAACAGCAGAAGGCATTGCAAAATTGTGTTTTTCCTCTGTTAAAGAATGTTTTTCATCTGGTGCACACGGAAAATTAGTTGGTTGGTTGGCTCGTCCATTTTTAAAAAGGATCCAGGCCCGATTTGATCCGCGTATTTACAATGGCGCTTTGTGGCTGGGGCTTAATGGTATTGCGGTAAAAAGTCATGGCGGAACCGATGCTCTTGGCTTTTCATATGCTTTGCAAATGGCCTACGATATGGTTCGGGCAAACATTGTATCTGAAATTGATGCAGAGCTGAATGCCAAAGAAGATGCTGTCGTCAAAATAAACGCCTCGGATGTAGAAATAAGTTCCTACGCTTCTTGAGATTTTCAGTTTCAGCCAAAATCTACACACCATGCATGAAAAATTAAATCATCATAAAAATCATCATGTTAAAATAACATCTCATTATTACAAAAAGTTGGACCAATATGATTCGAAACATACTTTTATTGGCTTTTCTGGCCCAATATTTTGGCACAACAAACGTCAGGGCTGTAGAGTCAAAAAACCCCCAAGATGAACTTGAAAAGAAGCTATTGCTTGCCACTGAAGATAAAAAATTTGATGAAATAGAGGATATTTTATCCCGAGATGAATTTCAAGATAAGTTAGCGCTTGCTGCTAAAGATAAAAAATTTGATGAAATAGAATATCTTCTATCCCAATATATTCATCGACATTTTCCTGATGATTACAGGGATCCTGGTGATTACCTGGATTATGTGGTAACCAATCTATGGCACAAGTGCTTGGATTGGTTGGGTGGTAAGGACGCCGCTAAGGGCGAAGAATTAATCAATCGCATGTTGGGGTACAGAGTGATAGGCCCAGATAATTGGATAGATGGTTTAAAGTGGGCCATGGGAATGAAGGTTGGCCACTTTATCTCCGATTGGGATAAAATTGCCCCAAACAAACCCCTGGTATCTCGCCTGCTGGATTATGCCGATAAGGACAGGGGCCTTTTTCAAAAAACCATAGATGACACTGTCCTTGAATTCTGGGCGGGCAAGGACAGAATTGATTACCCTAAAGAATATATAAAAGAAATCATGATTTATCTTTCTAAACGAGCCCCAGATGCTATGAAACGATTGTTCTCTACGTATTATGGATTTAATACAAAACTTCCAATAGAGATGGTTAATATTTGCGATCCGCTTAATAGTAAGCTTTATTTTTCATTTAGCAGAACAGAGGAATATCTGACCTGGTTTTCAAATCGTATTGGAAAGCTGTTTGATGGCAAAAAAATAAGTCCAGACAGTTTTAACAAGGTGCAATCGATTCTTAATTTTTTTGAAGAAGAAGGGACCTTTAAATATGGTATTAGGGTCTATTTTAAAGATGTTGAAAAAAGTATTCAATCAAACAATATCATTCACGTGATTTCAGATCATCTGGCGAAACTAGAGAAAAGCAGTGCATTAAATACCAGCGAAGACAACAGAGATATAGAGGCGCTGTTAATGGTCATAAATTTTAAAAATGATATTATGAATTTTATACGCAGCAAAATAACAGAAGGTGAAAATAATCCCAAAGGATTCAGTGAGGAGGCATTGGATGGTTTGGCCCCATTATTTTATGCAGATGTGCCTAGAACTATAGGTGTTTTGTCCAAGGGAGTCAGGGGGGCTTTGGCCCGAAAGGATTCCCCCTTTTCTGCTGATATGAAAAATCGTGTATTTACCGAAGGTCTTAAAATTATTCCACTAGAGATTAAAAGAATAACCAACAATATTTCCTCATTCCTTAAAAAGAAATATTTTATTACAGATATAATAAAAATTATCTCCACACCCGAGGAGAAGGAGATTCTGAATCGAGCAGAGATTTTATGGAATGCCGGGCGCGAAGGCAACGATAAATTGAACGGCAAAGAAATCAAAAGTGAATACACGATGCCAAAGAGACCCGAGGCTAAGAGACAGAAAATTGACCCAAATTCCATATCAGCAGAATTCTTCTGATATGGAATGGGGAGCAGAGAGTTTGCCCAAGGCTGTGGATCAAGAAGAGCCAATGGGCTGGAATGCAGAAAAAAAATACTGGAGATGTTCTGGAAAAAATAGGGCACGAAGAAATCAAGCTAAGAGGTAGGGAAACCCAAGCAGTCATGGATGGGGAAAGTCTGGAGGAAGAGCCAATGGATACAACGGCAAAGCAGGGGAAACCTGATGCACAGATGATTGATGTGGTTGAGAATCCAAATACAAACCCAAACCAGGAAAATTCAGAAGAGCAAGAAGGGGGTAAAAGCGATGAGATTGGTGGTAAAAAATAGCAACAATCTAGATGATCCAGACCCATGCTCCTAGGCCAATATTGGGCACTGGGTTCAGAAAAGGCACCGTCTTATTCAAGGCAAGGGCCTATTGGGTTCATTGGATCATGGTACAGCCGGTGTCCGGGGGGTCTGCCCTTTTATTATGGGCTCCCCCTTTTGCACAATACTTCTCTTTCTTTATCCCCGTTTTATCTATTTTAGCGACGTCCCCTGAGTAGGGCCCTTAAAACCCATCAAATGAATGCCATTTTGGCCTTTGTTGCACCTCTTTTGGGTGAGTTCGGTCTACATTTTTTCTTTTTATTTCAGGACATCCTTTTGCTCTCTATTACTGTGATTTGGCACTATTTTTTAAATATTCACAATTCTTTTCTCATAAAAAGAAAACCGGAATTTTTCACATAGCCCCGTCTCTCAAAATCTTTTACGTATCCTAATTTTTTGTAGAATAATTCGGCACTCTGAAAACTCATGGTGGCAACCGTTGCCATAGAGCACCCTGATTTGCGACCATAATCATGGTCTGATTCCATCAATTGATGTCCCAAACCATTTTGACGATGATGGGGGTGCACCCATAATTGCTCCGTATGAATGCTGCCGAAGAGGACACTTCCATTGCATCCTGCAATAATCTGGTTTTTTTCATTGCGCACGAAAAAAGCAAAAGGATGGGCTTCGCCAAATTCAGGTGTTTCTTGATTGATTTTCTGGGTTAAAAAATCCATATCAGTTACCAGCGGAGATGGTACGAATTCTGTGTGCATATCTGTTCCATTTGAAGTGATGGCTTTTTGTGATTTGGATTCTGCAAATGAAGCAATGGCTTTTTCTGATTTGGATTCCCAAAGTCGCCCATAAAACCAGCCATCAAAATCCCCCGTCCCTTGTCCCTTATGAAATAATGCCGCCTTTTGCATCCTTTGTTCCATACTGAAATTCTGACATGAAATCGTCTAAAGGAATCCTCTCTACTTGCTTTGGTAAGTTGAAGAATACCTTGGCAGTGTTTTTTGCACCATTTGCCATGCTTTTTCCCAGTCCTGCTGACTTAAACATGATGGATGGATGGCCACAGGGCGTAATTTGAACCAAGACAATTCAAAACCCCATTGGATTCCACCAACACAGTGAATTGTTTTTTTTATCATGATTCACTGTTACGGCGAATGCATGGCCTTTCCAACAATGAATGGGTTTATTAAACACAGAATAAGTCCATAAAGGTGCATCATAAAAATCTTGCTCATAGGTATAAAAAGGATAGGCAGTCCCTGAAGTATGTTTATTTTGGGCATCAATAAATATGGTCCATTCTGGTATTTTTGAATCCGTATAAACCATATGAATCCATGCATTATGGCAAGCGGTTGTTTGAATATGAATAGATGGAAAAGAAGGATTGATGGCCTTTGGTTCAACATTTTCCACCCAAAAAATATCAAAATGCGTTCCTCTGCGGCCACTTAGTGTCAAATGATGTCTGTTGCCATCACCATGTATACTGGTGTGAACAGTGGTTTTTCCTGCAGAATTCATGTCAGGCAATGTCCAGGTGCCAAGCCACCCAATGCTGGCAAGAAAGACCGCGCCCATGACTGCACTGTAAAAAATCTTTTTTATTCTCATTACAGGTTCTTTATTCCAATATTTTGCCCAAATCAATGGGGTTTTTCTGAATAGAAGGATCATCAAAAATCATTTCACAGTACCCCAATTTTTTATAAAAAGGCATAGAATCCGGCCTAGCATGCAATTTAATCACAGAAAAAGCCTGATTTTTTAGCCATTTTTCCACACAATGCACCATGTCCGATCCATACCCTTGGCCTTGATAAGGTCTATCAACCGCCAGAGCCCTCAGAGCGGCCTCGTTTTGATTCAAACATTCTATATGCGCCACAGCCACAGTTTTCACCCCACAGGTCAAAATAAAATGATGATGCCCTGCAGCCGTCATACTGAAATGATTGGGATCGTATACTGCCCCCGCAATAAGATCCCCTGAATCAAATAAATCTTTTTTAATGCGGTGATAATCAGACCACTCTTGCCGATGGGCAACGCGCAAAAACCGCCGTCCTGCATAGCCTTCTTTTTCCAAAAGACCCCTGATAAAAGCATCTTTGTCCAAATTGTATCCTGAAAACATAAGGCCACTGGGCTTTTGAAATGACGCAGGATCTTGCAATAAATTCTGTTTCAAAGCCGCATAAAGATCTCGACTGTCAGAATGGCTGCGCAAATGATCTCTAAAAATCAGGTTTAGGTCTATTTCAGGATGATTTTCTTGGACAAGATGCAAATGAAAGTCATGGAAAAGATTCAGGTTGATGTCATGGGGTTTGCGTTTGCTGAAAAAATATCGAAAAGGAATGTTGAATTCCCCTTTGTTCTGATAGCCGATTTTTTCCAGATTTTCTATGGCGCATACCGCATTTTTCACCACAACAATCATGTCAATAATGGGTTTTGCCCACAAACCAGGTACAGCCGTCGAGCCCACATGATGGACAGCTGTGGCATTTTCAAGGCCCAAAGCATGCTGAATATGATGTGATTCTGTGGCAAAATAACGGGGCCAGAAAGAATCATGGGGTACAACTTGGATGATTTTAGAGATTTTCAGAATGCAATGAGGGTACTTTTCCAGTATGGACGCCATTGACTTGGAATGGAGTATCTTTTCACCAAAAAAATAACTGCAAGTCAAAGTGGCATTTTACAAACCAAGGTGGAGTTTTGAAGAAAAATTCTGCATCATTAAAGCCATGGTCTAAAAAATATGGCCCAAAAATACAGTCCCAAAGAAATGAAAAATCTCTTTTTACCCGCCTCTTGAGGGAAACGCATCCCGGCTCATCCTTTGTAGGACCCTGTTCATTGATTTTAGAATGGGAGCAGTGGTGGGGTGTATGCGCCACCCCACTCAAAGGCATGATTTTTTAAGACACCAAAGCCAAGGGGTGCTGGATCAAGCGCTGAAATGTGGTTAAAAAGGTGGCAGCCACCGATCCATCAATGGTACGGTGATCGGCGGAAATCGTCACCATCATGGTTTGCCCAACTTGCAAGAATCCATTGTCGTCCACAATAGGTCGTTTTTTCGTGGCCCCAATAGCCAAAATACCTGTATGGGGCGGATTAATAATGGGTGTAAATTGATCGATGCCCATCATACCCAAATTGCTCAGGGTAAACAGCCCACCTTGGTACTCGTGGCTTGACAATTGACCGGCCCTTGCTCTGGCAATGAGGGATTTTAATTCAACAGCCAACACACGCAATGGTTTTGTATCCGCATCCCGCACAATGGGGGTAATAAGGCCACCTGGAACAGATACGGCCACAGCCAAATCCACCACCTGATGCTGCACAGCATGGGTTTCATCCCCCCACATCAAACGCATTTCAGGCACAGCCCGCAAGGCCATGGCGCAAGCACGCACCATAAAATCATTGACGGAAAGATCTTTCGTCTCACCATTCATATCCCCACGCAAAGTCAACAAAGTATCCATGCGGCACTCTAGGCTGAGGGCAAAATGGGGCACCGTTTGTTTGCTCATGGTCAGACGTTGGGCAATGGTCCGACGCATGCCGGACAAAGCAATGCCCACAGGTTCGCGACTTTGTTCCAAGCTTTGATGTGATTTTTTCCCTGTCTCGCCCTGTGATTTCTGTTCTAATGGCGATGAAGAACCCTTAAAAACAACAGAATCAGCCGGTCTGTGGCCCAGAGATTGTCCCGCCGGTGCCATTGAATTTCCAACCCTGGTTTCAAGATCATTTTTTAATCCATTGGCCATAAGAACCTGTTGAAACAGCTGAACATCATCCGATATTCTTGATTGGCCAACTTTTACGGGGTGACTTAATGCATAGAGCACGTCTTCTTTGACGATCCGCCCTCTGGGCCCGGTTCCAAGGACATGGTGCAAATTGACACCATGGTGTTCTGCCCATTTCCGTGCCAATGGAGACGCCACTATGCGATGGCCTTGATTGGAAAAAGCTGTGGTCTGGTCAGAATTTGCCGTCTGGGGGGGCGCACCATTTCCCCTGGGTGCCTGGTGAGAAATTGGGGTGAATTTTTCTGCTTGTATTTCCGATAAAAAGACATGGTCTTTGGACAAACTTGTCTGGGGCGTACTTTCATCAGAGCCAGAAGCCCCCAAAGATTTGGTTGCCACAGAGTCAAAAGTATTGTCAGGGCGGGAAGCAGGTGGGGAAGAAGCAATGGGCGAAGATGGTGGTAATACAGAAGGCACGTCTAAGAGGGGTGCCTCTGGTGCACCCTGTTCACGCAACCACGTGATTCCTATGCCTTCCTCTTCTTCTGAATTCCTAAGGACAGCGATGATTTTTCCAACAACCACATCATTGGTTCCACCCAGAACGGCGAGATGGTCTAAAATACCCGATTGGGTTGCTTCGACCTCCATCACAGCTTTGTCTGTTTCGATTTCCAGCAGCAAATCCCCCGTTTGAACGGAATCATTGATATTTTTATGCCAGACCAACAAATGACCTGTGGTCATGGTGGGTGATAAAGCCGGCATCTTGATAGGTATTGGCAAAAGATCCTCCGTGGGGCATACCCCGATAAATCCAAACACGTATTTTAAATATACCATATCCAATGGAGCAGGCGAAGTGGTTCACCATTTCCTGTTTTAAGAGCCACGTAAAAGCCAGGTGGCTCAACATTTTTTCAAAAGAGCCATTATCCGACCCGACCCTCCTTATTGCCCCAGCCATCTGTTTCTTTGCAATCGAATCCTGAAAAATATTTGCTTCATGATTTTTAGGGCGCGCGCAATTTTAATGGGATTGCCTTATAGGCAAGGACCTGCCGGAATTCTGTTGGATAAAATCCGGGGAATAAGCTGAATAAGGTGGCACATCGTCTCTTTTTAGGAAAATGCACTCTAGGCATTGTGGATGTTTCAAAAGCCAGTATTCCAGAGATGGTTTCTGTTTTTACAAACTTTTCGTATAATTTTCCAATGGCTATCCCGGGGTTTTTGACAGATGTTTTCGGAAATGGGGCTTTTTTCAGATGGTATCGACGGTACCCTTATTTTGGATGCTTGTGGCTCTAATAAGAAAAATTCCTCCAAAGTGCTCCTTGTCCAAGGTCTTGTTTCGGGAAGCAGTGTCCAAATGCTAGCCCAACAGTGGCATTGCCCATGGTTAACCTGCCCCCTTGCTCAATTTCCTTGTGGCGAATGGACAGTGAGAGCATTGTCTGGGATTGAGGGGAAAACCATTGTTGTTGTGCACGATTTAGGACCATGGCAAAAAGATGCCCTGATGGCTTTGGGTATTTTGACCACAGCCTTGATGAAGGCAAAGGCTGCTACAATCTGGGTTATTGCCCCCTATTTGCCCTATGGTCGTCAAAATAGCCCTCAAAATGGTCCTGGGTTTGATATTTTAGGTCAGATTTTGGGCACTTTTGCCATTGATCACTGGATGGTAATGGATGCTCACAGCCCAAAAAGTATGGTCCAGTGGCCCCTTTCTATACAATCTATTTCAGGCATTGATATTTTTCTACCTGAATTGACTGGACAAGAAATTGATTGCGTGGTTTCCCCGGATCAAGGTGGTTATGAGCGAGCAAAGAACTGTGCAGAGCGCTTGGGTTGCGCCTGGACAACCTTGTCCAAAACCCGGACAAAGAAGGGTATAGAAATGTTTCACCCCAATCCAGAAATACTAAGGGGTCAGCGTTGTTTGATTGTCGATGATATTCTGGATACAGGCCATACATTGGTCAAAGCAACAGAGCATCTGATGGAAAGTCAGGCCAAATCCGTCATGGCGTGCGTTACCCATGGTCTTTTTTCCCCTGGATGCTTAGGGCTGTTGGAATGTTGCGGATTGACAGACTTGTGGATCAGCGACAGTGTTCCCACTTTCACCATGCTGCCACCAAGAACAAACCTTCCCAACATTCACACGATTTCTTGGATCTATGGATTGCCGGACTGCAGCATTATTTCAGATTACCCAATCCAATGAGTCTTTGTTGGGGACCCTAAATGGGTCAACCCACATAAAAAACCAATGGAGGCAATGAGGACCCATCCATACCATCTTGCCCTTACTCCCCCTAAGACGATGAAAGGATGGGCAGGCATTGGGTGAGCATTTGACCGACGGAATCAATGTCGTATTGGGCAGAAATGCGCAAAACAGCGGCTTCGGATTCTGCGCGCCGATATCCCAATGCTACCAATGCCAAAATCGCATCCTGGTGCACGCTGGAATGACTATTTGGCTGCCCAGATTGATGCAATGGACCCTCAGTCAAGCTGCTTTCCATTTTATCAATCCAATCATTTGCCTTGTCCTTTAATTCTGTAACCAATCGATTGGCCAATTTTGGCCCAACCCCATCAACGGAACGCAAGGCCACCACATTCCCCTGTCGAATGGTTTCAGCCAAAATATTGGGAGAAATAAATGACAAAATATTCATGGCTACCCGCCCGCCCACGCCGGAAATGGCCACCAACCATTGGAACCAGGTTTGTTCAGAGGGTTGCACGAATCCAAATAAATGTTCTTGCCCATCATGGACCATGGATTCAATCCACAATTTTACAAGGCTCTGATCCTCAATCATGGCAGCCAGACGCCCACCAATGGATACAATGTGTCCAATTCCACCAGTAAGAATCCAGCAGCGATCGTTTTGAATGCGGATGACACTTCCTTCTAAGTACCCCATCACAGGGCATGATTCCAATATTGGGTATTTTTACAGCGTAAAATCATTGCTGGATCTGAAAAAATAATGCTATGTTCATAGCATATCACATAATTCGGAAAGCCTATGCGCGCGTCGCGTTCTTTTTTGGCGCTTTTGCGCGATAATCCCCAAGAATCTCATATTGCATCCCATCGGTGGATGTTGCGCTCTGGCATGATACAGCAAGTGGCATCCGGCATTTATGCTTGGTTGCCCTTGGGTTTGCGTGTTTTGAACAAAATATCGGCCATTGTTCGTCAAGAGCAAGACCGCATTGGCGCACAAGAAGCTTTGGCACCAACATTGCAACCAGCTTCTCTGTGGAAGCAAAGTGGACGTTATGCCGATTACGGCAAGGAAATGCTGCGCATGACGGATCGTCATGACAATGCCTTGTTGTACGGTCCAACAGCCGAAGAGGTGTTTACACTGCTGTTTCGCACCCATATTCACAGTTACAAGCAACTGCCCCAGTGCTTGTACAATATCCAATGGAAATTTCGAGACGAAATCCGACCACGTTTTGGCGTCATGCGTGGGCGTGAATTTTTAATGAAGGATGCCTATTCTTTTGACCTTACAGCCGATGGTGCCAAGGCGGCCTATGCCTCTATGTTTCAAGCCTATATGCGCACATTTCGTCGTTTGGGCGTCTCTGCCATTCCTGTACGTGCCAGTACTGGACCCATCGGCGGAGATCTGAGCCATGAATTTCACATTGTGGCTGCAACAGGAGAGAGTGAGATTTTTTACGATATCCAATTGGACAGCCCCGCATCCAATGGATGCATGCGAGAAGCAATGGCAGATTTCCAAGGATTTTACGCCATGGCAGACGATCGGCATGACCCCGCAACATGCCCACTGCCACCAGAACAACAGCGCACAGCCCGTGGCATCGAAGTAGGGCATATTTTTTACTTTGGCACGAAATATTCGGAGCCGCTGGATGCCTTTGTTATGAATGGTGATGGTGTGCGCATTCCTGTTGAAATGGGATCCTATGGCATTGGTGTTTCTCGTCTGGCTGGTGCCTTGATCGAGGCGCATCATGATGAAAAAGGTATTCAATGGCCCCTATCGGTTGCACCATATGCTGTGGTTGTTGCCGGATTGGGGGCTGGAACAGGTCCCGTTGCAGAGAAGCTTTATGAAACTTTACAGAGCCATGGCATTGAAACTTTTTTGTTTGATCTGGACCAGAGTGCAGGTAAAAAATTTGCCGATATGGATATGATGGGCTTTCCCTATCAAATTCTTGTCGGTTCTAAATGGCGCAGTGAGGAAATGGTGGACATTAAAATACGGGCCACGGGTCAGCTGATATCCTGCCCCATCCCAGAGGCCACAGCCTGGATCATGGAACACTGCGCATGCGTCCAAAATCCCTTTTTGGCTAGACAATATTTGACAGAACAGGGGTGAGATTTTTAAATGAAAGCAAGGCAAAGGACAAAAAATAGATGAAACAGATGGATGCAGCTTTTTAATGGGGCGGGACTTATTGTAAAAAGGTTCAAGGTTTTGTTGCCTTGCACCTAAGAAATAGGTTTCAAAAAATTCAGAGGTCTCATCCAGAAGTATTTGTATTATGGGGGGCTGGTTTTTATTCATTTTTGTCTGCCCCCAGTTCCATCTGGAATGATGTTGACAGGGTTGAAAGCCCCACGATTGCTTGGTTGGCAAGGTTGTGATTTTTAAGGATCTTGGAATGATTGAGATGTATATTTTTGAACAGCGGTGATTTTTGCAACAATAAAGCTGTAATTCAAAAGGAATGTAGCTGGAATCCAATGAACATGGTGCAAAATCCCTTGATTGGAAGGCCAAAACCATGCGCTGCGGCCAAAATCCAAAGGAACTCAACTTTTTATCCAGCAGTATTCCAATGTTTCAGACCTTACATAAGTCTTTTAGATCTTGCACAAAGGCCTCTCTAAAAGTTCACGTGAACTCTATTTTTTTCAAAGAACACTGGGCTGGGTAATTTTTCACCTCCATTGCACAACGAACGGATTTTTAGAGATGGGACTTTGAGTAGAACCCCAAGAGACCCATCATTCTGATTCTCTTAGGGCTTTGGTTCAAAAATCAATCCAATTCAGATTCAAAAGCTCTTTTTTCAAAGTCAAGGCAACACGGCTGCTTGTACTTTGCCAAACGTAAAGCTGAAAAATCCGTTAGCATGGAGGCAGAATGGTGAAAATATGGTACTATTGCTCATTTACATAACCACTGCGCTGTGAGCCAGCTGTACTCTTTTTTTATTTCTGTTACACGTCCCTTAAAAAATTACATCCTGGGATTGCTAGCCGTTTCATTGGGTCGAGCCATTGTCGTCAATGCTCAGGCTTGGATGATAAAAAACATCATCGACACTGTTTCAGCCCACCCACCTGGGCAATTGGCCCCTCACCTGTATCCACTTTTTATTGTTTTTTTGTGTGTTGGGCTAAGCTTTATTGCCCTTTTTCGCATTTATGATGTGCTGATTGCCAATTTTATTCCTCGACAAAAAGAGTTGATTACACTCAATCTAACCAAGCGCATGCTAGAGCACTCGGCATCTTTTTACCAGAGACATTTTGCCGGCAATCTGACCAATAAGATGAATGACATCACATTGCAAACGCCAGAGCTGATTAAAATCATGACAGACCACTTTACAACTTGTACATTGACGTTGATTCTGGTTTTTATCAATATGTCTGTGGTCAATATTCATTTTGCCTATGCTTTATTGGTGTGGCTCTTTATATTTATGGGGGGATCCTTGTGGCTGCTTTTTTCAAACAGTCGGTTTGCCTATACGGCTGCCGAGGCACGATCTCAGGTTATTGGTCGTGTGGTGGATATTTTAATGAATATATCCAGCATTCGTTTGTTTGGAAGGGCTCGGCATGAGCACAGCTTGTTACAGGTTTTTACCCAAGAGTCAGCGTTAAGGGAAAAAGAGCGCGATTACTTTTTTATGAGATTGCACTTTTTTCAAGGCAGCTCATTTTGGATTTTCGAAACACTGTGTTGCTGGTGGCTGTACAAAGGCTTGGTCGCCGGCACCATTACACCTGGTGGCTTCATCCTTATCTTTACCTTAAATTTGCAAATTCTAGATCAATTTTGGAATTTGGGCAAAGATGTACGAACGTTTTGGGAAAAAACGGGGCAAATGAAGCAGGCATTGAAAATCATAGACAGTCCCGACGATCTGCCTCAAACCGGGATTTCTCAAGACCTCATTGTCACCAATGGAACCATCATCTTTGATGGCGTCTATTTCGGTTACGAGCATCACGAGCCATTATTCTGCAATAAAAACATTGTTATACCCGGTGGACAAAAAGTAGGTTTGGTGGGCTATTCTGGCAGCGGAAAATCAACTTTTATAAACCTGATCTTACGTCTTTATGGCATCCAATCAGGGCATATTTTTATCGATGGTCAAGATATTCAGCAGGTCAGCAAAGACAGTTTGTACGAATCCATTGCAGTCATTCCTCAAGAATGCTATTTATTCAACCGCTCGATTATGGACAATATTCGATACGGGCGCCTCAATGCCACCGATTTGGAAATTCATGAAGCAGCAAAAAAAGCAGAAATTCACGATGTGATACAGTCCCTGCCTCAAGGGTACCATACTATGGCTGGGGAAAAGGGGATGCGTTTATCGGGTGGGCAGCGCCAACGTGTGGCCATTGCTCGAGCCATTTTAAAAAATGCACCCATTATTTTGTTGGATGAAGCCACCAGTAATCTAGATGCGTTAACCGAAGAGCGGGTGCAAATGGCTTTGACGGCCCTATTTCGCGGTAAAACTGTTTTAATTGTCGCCCACAGATTGTCCACATTGCAAAATGCCGATCGTTTGTGCGTCTTTGATCGCGGTACCATTATTCAAGATGGCACCCACGAAACCTTGGTCAAGCAAGAGGGTTTGTATCGAAAATTATGGCAGACGCAATCCAATGGGATGATTGTAAGTCACTCACCAACACCCTTTGAATCCGTGTTTCCAGAAGATTCCGAAGCCATATAATTGTGAAAAATAACTCAGCGATGTGGATCTTTTCCACTAATATCTGAACCATTGGTCTTAAAAAAAAGGGCAGAGACTAATGGGGGTCTGGACGGATTTTGCGCCAAGAAACACTTTGCCGTGTCAGAGCCCGGGGGCAGGCACTGGTTCTGAAAAACCCGCAGATCTGGTTTGTTTTGCTGCCCTGGACAAGGGGACCACTTTTTAAGTAATTTTTTCCAATCAATTTTTTTAGAAAGTTTATTGCTATTAATAAATAATATGTTATCATATTTATGAAATTAAATTTGTATATTTCAGTAAGTAAAATCTAAAAGAGAAATCTCATGAAAAAAACTTTAATGGCACTGACACTCTTTGCCACGCTGAGCCAGGGTGTCATGGCAATGGATCCTGCTGGGAGCAAAAATAGGTCCAGTGCTTTGGTCCGAAAAAATAAACCGGTTCGTAATTCGAATCTGGAAAAATTTACAAGATTACAAAATATCGCAAAAAAAAGTCCACTACGATTAAAAAAAGAATTCTATAAAAAATTTATAACATACTTGAAAAACAATAAAGACGAAGATCTTGATGGATTTCTATCTAGTGAATATAAGGGCCATGAACGCGCCGCCATGGAAATTCTAATGACTGCTACTCTGAGTAAAATAAAGAAAAATGATACTGTGCAATCTATGGAAGAATCGCTCAAAAATAACAAAGGAAAATTAGAATTTGAAATAGATTCTTTTTTGTCAAAAAATATTATTGCTGTTATGACCGGTGAGAATCATCGTATTGAAGGATCTGACGATTATGATAAAAAATTAGGAAAGATTGTAGGGATGGCTTCGGCTTTTCGCAACATTGATACTGCCTATATGCGCAACAGATCCAATTGGAAAAACTTCCTTACGTTGGAAGAATGCAGTGCAATAGACAGAGAGCAGGCTAGGGTGCAGAGTATTATGCAGTATGATGAAGGTCGCAATAATATACATTATGGTGAAGACCTTCAAATAAACAATTTGGTGCAAGATGCCTACAATAAAAAACAGGAAGATGATTTATCCCATATTTTATTGGGAGCAAGAAAAAAAAGGAATATTGTAAAAAAGAATGCTGTAAAAAAAATCACTGATAATCAAAAGATAATTGATCAGAAAATGGCAGAAAATGAGCCAAAAGCAGGAGATGCCGCAGAAGAGAAATATCAGAGGGACCTCATCAAAGCCACTGAAAATAGTAAGGTTTCTGCGCTAGAAGATGGTATCTATGCTGCTGATACGCAGAGGGCTATATTAGAGAGCATCAAATCAAATGAAAAGCACTCAGAAGAAAATATAATCAGAGCAAGAAATAATCTTCTTAATAACGGCCTAGTCAATGACAAAGAAGCTTTTGAAATAGCCATAGAACGAAGCAAGAATGATGGCCAACAAAAAGTTAATAGTGGCAGCAGCGCATTCAAACAAGGTGATGATCCAGCATTGGCGGCGGCTCTATTGGAAAGCGTTAAAGACAATAATGCAAGAATGAAATCTGATAGAGAATTTGATGAAGATACTGAGATAGCCATTAAAAATAGCTTGATATAGAATGACTTGATAGATAAAAAACAGCCCATCAAGAATAGATCAGCTGGATTTTAAATATTCTCATAAGGCACATGTACAGGGACAGGGACATTCCATTCTGGAATGTCCCTGTAGTATCATTTGGTGCCAGGATCTATCTAAAGGTCCGTAAAAATCGAGGGCTTTCTTTTTAGGGAACTCGATCTATTCATCTCTGTATATCTGTTTTTATGCCATAAACCATTCAATGACTTTATTTTCAGGATCAATTTTTTCATAATTTTCTTGATGCAATTATATTGAGCCCATAGAAAAATTATTAATATCAAAATTATAAAAATTTCAACAACGAGTATGTTGATCGTTGTCCTATTTGTTGCACACATTTCAACATTTGGACTGGAACTCACAGAAGGGGGGTAAAATCGAGCAAACACTGGGGAAAAGGAGGGAATCCGCACCAAATTACATTAATGGAATGGGAAAAAATAAATATACACTCAATGAAGCTGCAAGCTTAATTATAGAAGATACGCAATAAAAAATGCCATTTCTAGAAAAAAACCAAAAAATTTCAGAAATAAAGGTAGCTCAAAAACAGTCAAAAGGACAAAAAATTTAAAGAACAGCGAAAAAAATGTTGGCAAATTAGAGGTATTTAATCCCAGATAAGTTATATGATAATGAAAAGAGATGGCAAGATCTGAGGTAAAAAATGGAAGAGCCCCATCATCAGAATTTCTTTTAAAACGCTGATAAAAATCTTATCAGGGGCCCAGGGCCCACCCCATACCAATGCAAAAGTAGGCCATATTGCTATAATCAGACTGGATGAAATTAAAATATTAGAAACATTGCCAAATTTACATAAATCTAAAAAATATATTAAAAAATAAAAGATTCAAATAAATCTTTATCTTGAATTAAATCAATATATTTAAAATATAAAAAAATATTAATGCGTGTATAGGATGCAATTGTACTATTTTTGCCCTATACGCTTGAAGCAAGATCCGAAGAAGCTGGGCAGAGACTAATGGGGGTCTGGACGGATTTCGCACCAAGAAACACTTGCCGTGCCAGAGCCCGGGGGCAGGCACTTGTTCTGAAAAACCTGCAGATCTGGTTTGTTTTGCTGCCCTGGACAAGGGGGCCACTTTTTAGGTAATTTTTTCCAATCAATTTTTTTAGAAAGTTTATCGCTATTAATAAATAATATGTTATCATATTTATGTAATTGAAATCTAAAAAGGAAATCATATGAAAAAAACTTTAATGGCACTGACACTCTTTGCCACGCTGAGCCAGGGTGTCATGGCAGACCCGGTGGTTTGCAACTGTGGTGCAGCGGCCAATCTTGAAAACGGTGTTCCAGTCCGCAAAAATAAACCGGTTCGTAATTTGAATTTTGAAATACTGAAAAATCTTAAAAATAAAAAACAAGATTTAAAAAAGGAATTCTATAAAAAATTTGAAACATATCTGAGCAATGAGAAAGGAGATGCTCCACGGCTGATGCCAGCTGTTTCGAGGTTTATTCGTGATACATACCTGGGCCATGAGGGCGACGTCACCCGGCTTGTGACTGATGCTGTTTTAGAAAAAGTAAAAAAATTTAATAATAGGGTGGATATGAAAAATGTCCTAAAAAAGAGTGAGGATAGCACCAGTCTTACCCTAGATTTCATCTTATCAAAACATCTTTTAGGGCTTTTTTGTTCAGGAAAACCAGAATTTAAAAACTTTGACAGTAAAAAATCCAATCAAGTCAATGAATTGTATCGCGCTCTTTACAATATAAATAATGATTTTGTTGGTAATTTGGAAAATTGGAGCAAATTTATTTCGGAAGATTCGGAAGATTTAGAGCAAATAAAAATAATGCAAAATAGATTGTCTGTACATGGAGATTTTAATGAGTACCATGAGCTGAGATTGTTTTTGCTGAATATTTACACCAGCAGGGAAAAAAGAATTTTAAATTCATGGATGTTTGGCCATGCCGTTATGTTGGGGAGAGCTGGGCCAAAAAAAGAATTAGGAAAAGTGATTGAGAGACAAAAGATAATTGATAAGAAATTCAATAACATTGCCCTGCGGGCAAAATTGATATAAAAAATAAAATATTATTAGATTGGGGAAATAAATAACCTAAATTTTTCTATCAGAAGGTCGTGGAAGCGATGCGGCTATGCAATGATCTGGGGGTGGAAAGGGGGCAAAATCGCATCCTAGGTGGAAAATCAGAGGTCTGCCTAGTGCGTCTTCGGGGCCCTTGACCGTTCCTGTTTGCACCCATTGCAGAGGAAAAAATGCTGGGATCAAATCCACAAACCTATGAAAAAAATACAGGGCGAAAAATACCGCTTTGAAAAACAATGCCCCATGGAAGGATCAGGAAAATGGTTCTGATTTGAACTGCCAGGTCGGGATCAGGGGCAATCTTGGGGCAACCCAGTGCCACCCAGCAAAACTGGTTCAGTGACTCTGGCCTTAAAATCCAGTTTGATGATTTTTATTCAGAAGGCCCCTCACCACTAAACTAGAAAAAAAGCCTTTGTGGCAATGTCTGATCACAAAACTTCCAACCATTCCATTCATCTTAATTTAAATAAAATTACCTATAGTTAGAACTATAACAATTAAAATAAATATATTAAAATGAATTCAAAGTTTAAAAACGCATTGATTATGCTGGTTTTTTCAACTGGATTGGATCTAGGGGGGGGTGTATATGCCGATGGCCTCACGAAAAAGAGTTTACTAAAATCCAATGCCGCCTATAAAGGTGCGAAATCTACTTCCGCCTATAAGAATTTCTCAAAAACTGGCCCACTATCTTATTCGCCCACAAAAAATTCGCTCCCAAATAGAAAAAATGCACCTAATAGCTCCAGCAGCAATGGCGCAAATCCTTCTTTTACCATAGGAAACACTGCGTCTGTTTCTAATGTGGCCATTCCGGCTCTTATGAGGGCTGCTGCTGCAAAATCACCCGCTGCCGCTAGAAAACCCAGTGCTCCAGCTGGTAAATCATCTGCTGCTGCTAGAAAATTTACTGCTCCAGCCACTGCAAAAGATTTGGCAGTCTTTCAAAAGGCAACAACGGCAACATTGAAATCGTTGCAGGCCAGCATAACTGCAATTGCCACAAGTTTCGCTGACAACAACAGCAAATTAGAGGCATTGAAGACAGTGGCAGCCAACATACCCACCGATACCAGCACGATACTGGCAAATTTAAAGGATGACATTGGTTTGATTTCTAGCAGTACCACAGATGTCAAAGCTGCCATAGAGGCGACAAAGATCGTCGTTTCAAGCGCTGCTACCGAGGTCAAAGCCGCTGTCACAAATGCAAAGGATGCTCTTGCAAAGGACATTGCAGATGGAACAACCACGGTTACAGGTGCTGTCACAGGCGCTGCTACCGAGGTCAAGGATGCTGTCACAACGGCAAAGGATGCTCTTGCAGCCGATATTACAGCAGGTACAACCACGGTTACAGGTGCTGTCACAACGGCAAAGGATGCCATTGCAAGCGATATTACAACGGCAAAGAGTGATTTAACGACGGCCATTGACACTGGTACAACCACGGTTACAGGTGCTGTCACAACGGCAAAGGATACCATTGCAAAGGATATTACAGATGGAACAACCACGGTTACAGGTGCTGTCACAACGGCAAAGGATACCATTGCAAAGGATATTACAGCAGGTACAACCACGGTTACAGGTGCTGTCACAGGGGCTGCTACCGAGGTCAAAGCCGCTGTCACTGCAGCAACAAATTCAGGCTCTACATTGGGATCAGCCATAACCAGGGTAGAAAACAAACTGGCGGATTCCAGTACTGGCCTTGGCGCAATAGGTGAGGATCTTGCCGCAGTAAAGGATGCTGTGAAGCCGGGTGGAACATTGGATACCGCCATTGCAGCAGGAATCAGCACAACTGCAGGCAATATCACAACTGGTACAACCACAGTTACAGGTGCTGTCACAACGGCAAAGGATGCTCTTTCAGGCGATATTACAGCAGGTACAACCACAGTTACAGGTGCTGTCACAGGCGCTGTCACTGATGTTACAGGTGCTGTCACAACGGCAAAGGATGCCATTGCAAAGGACATTGCAGATGGTACAGCCACAACCGCAGTCAATATTGCAGCCTCTCAAAATGCCCTAAGTGGCGTAACAGGGGCGCCGACCACCACATTGGCAGACCTGGGAACTGCGACAAGCAACACCAATAGGGATCTTGCCGCAGTAAAAACCACCTTGGGTGATGCCAGCAGTGGGCTTGTTCAGACCGTGGATGGAGTAAAAGCAGCCTCCACCACCAGTGGTGCGGGGCAGACCTCTGATGGGTTGCGTAGGGGGCAGATCATGATGAGTCAAAATCTTGTAGGCCCCGCTATTTCCATTGCAAATGGTCAATCTTCAAGTTCTGCATATGGTGCTGATCTTCAGACTCTATACAGCCAATTGGCATATAAAATAAATGGTGCCGGAATGCCCGAATTTGAACCCAACGTCTTTGCTTATCTGAATCAAATTAGTTTCAAGAAAGGCTACCCCTTCGCAGGTGGGGATACAAGCGTCACTAAAGCAGCAGTGAGTGCAAAATATGGTCCAAACGCAGCGGCCGTTATAGCCGCCGTTGATTCAATTGTAAATAACAATGGCTATATTTTTTACGTTTGAGATTGTTATAGATGGAAAAAGAGCACCCTATCCAAAAAAACGGATGGGATGCTCTGGCCAGGGTGAACCCTCTTAGTGGCATTGGTTCACTGTCTTGATTCCGTGAGAGGGTATCATCCTGCTGAAATTAATCATGCTGCTGGTCAAACCCAATCCCAAATCGTATGGAAAAATCAGGCGCCAAATTTTATCACGCGCCAAAACCTAGCTCAAAGTCTGAACTCAAACCAGCCGAAAATCTTAACTCAAAAATTCACCCCAGAATGTTATCGGAAATTACTGCTACATATGGTCCAAAAACCTACATATGGTCCAAAAACATATTGAAGGGCATTTTGTTGGGAATATTCATCCAAAATCCCATGGAAGATAAGGTCTAAGGCTTGATTGATCCACCCACCACTCCCACTCGCTAAACCCAATGGAAGATCTGGTCCAGAATTCCACTGACGAAACCCAAACCCAAAAACTCACAAAAACCCCGCCCTAAATATTTTCCAAAAAAAGAGAGCACCCCCTGATTCCAGAAAAAGTGCTCTAAGGGCTGTGATGGGTCATGAACTGAACCTAAACTCTGGTCCAATGCTCAAAACTTCACCCACCACTCCCACTCGCTAAACCCAATGGAAGATCTGGTCCAGAATGGTGCTGACGAAACCCAAACCCAAAAACTTTACCCACCACTCTCACTCGCTAAAAACCCACAAAAACTCACAAGAACCCCGCCCTAAATATTTTCCAAAAAAAGAGAGCATCCCGCCTGATTCCAGAAAAAGTGCTCTAAGGGCTGTGATGGGTCATGAACTCAACCCAAGGCCTGGCCCAACCCCCAATGAATGTCCCAGCATCCTGTGACATTCTTGCTGGCCAAGCCCACCCTAAAACCTGCTCCCAATGCCAAAACTGCACAATCTGGCTCAAATGGCCGACCTGAAAGAGCCAATTAGGCCTTTGTCGATTCAACCAACCCGGCTGGGGCCACCACGCTGACGATGGAGCTTTCCTTGGTAAGGTGCAATACGCGCATGTCTTCGGGCAAAATCAAATCTTTCAAATGAATGGTTTGACCAATTTCGACCCCAGTCAAATCCACCGCAATGTCGTGGGGAATATGGTGGGACGATACAGAGACATCCAATGCGTAATGAATGACGTTCAATGCACCGCCCTTCTTCATACCAGGGGACATGTCTTCGTGGGTAAAGCGCAACGGAATGGATATGGTTACGCGATCGCCCAAACGCACCCAGTCGATATGAATGGGCGTATCCTTTGTGGCTGGAAATTGCATGTCCTTAACCAAAGCCAATCCGTGTGCTCCCAAGTTAAAGACACGGGTGTAAATGCCGGGGTTCACCAAATCTCTCAAGAAACTTTTGGCAAAAACGCTTAGGGTCACAGGTTCGGAATTATTTCCGTAAAGAATGCATGGTATCCACCCTTGCTGGCGCAATATGCGGAGAGCGCCTTTTGTTTGATGCGCCGGGCGCGTCTGGACCTCAATAGATATGGACATACGATTGAAAATTGATCATGATGACCAAGTATACGCCAAAAAGCCATCCCTAAACAAGACTTCTCATGCTATTTCTCGGCATTGAATCCAGTTGCGACGAAACTGCTGCTGCCCTCATCCAAGATCGCCGTATTTTGGCCCACATTATCCATCGGCAAGATCATCGGGCGTCAGGTGGCGTCATTCCTCAGGTTGCAGCCAGGGAGCATATGGCTTTTTTACCCCATGTTATGGATGCGCTGTGGGCACAATCGGGGTGCAGACCTCAAGATTTGCAGGGCATTGGCGTTACGGCGGGTCCTGGTCTGGTGGGCGGTCTTTTGGTGGGCATGCTGTGGGCCAAGGGCATGGCGTGTCGCTGGAACATTCCGCTGTGGCCTATCCACCATCTCGAAGCCCACGGCTTGATGGTACGCCAATCCCACAATGTGCCCTTTCCCTATGGGTTATTGCTGCTTTCTGGGGGGCATTGCCTAATGGCCATTGTTCACGGTGTCCACAATTATGAGGTTTTGGGCCAAACATACGACGATGCCGCTGGCGAATGCATTGACAAAGTGGCCAGAGCCCTAGGTGGGCCTTATCCTGGCGGACCATTCATCGAATCCATGGCAAAGCACGGCAACCCCATGGCTGTTGCACTGCCCATACCATTGGCGAGGGAACAGTCTTGTCATTTTTCATTTTCAGGCCTAAAAACAGCTTGTACTCAGTGGATACAGCGTCAAGAACGTCAAGGGCCCCTTTCGGATGCCCTGAAAGCTGATTTTTGTGCCAGTTTTCAACGCGTCATTGCCGAAACGCTGGGTCAAAGATTGGGTTATGCCATGGGCCAAAGCGGTGAAAAAACCTGGGTGATTTCTGGTGGAGTTGCGGCAAACGCCTATTTCAGAGGCCGATTGCAAGAGGTTTGTCAACGTTACGAGGGTCAATTGATTGCCCCACCACCAGCCGATTGTACTGACAATGGCACCATGATTGCTTGGGCCACCCAAGAATATTGTGCCGCCGGACAAAAACCTTCCCTTGATTTTCCTGTTCGACCCCATTGGCCATTGGCGAGCTTGATGCCTGATGCTGCTGTCCTCTCTCCAAAATTCTAAAAATGCATTCCTTTTTATAGAAACTTTTAAAGATATATTCCTTTTTACAAAACTAAAAAGACCTTCCCTTGATTTTCCTGTTCGACCCCATTGGCCATTGGCGAGCTTGATGCCTGATCAGTCTTATTGCGAATAGAGATGCCCTTTCTCGCTAGAAGCGCCTATTGCGAATAGAGATGCCCTTGCTCGCCATCAACCTCATCAAGAATGATCACTGTGTGGGGTTTTTGCCCCGCCAGATCTGGCTCAGGATCTGAATCAAGATGAATGCAAACTCTGATGAATTCATCACAGAAATCATTTTCATTAGAAACAATGCATCATTGGTTGGCTTTTTTGATTTTTTATGGGCCGCCTTTGAAGCAGCCTTGGCCTCCTTGCGCGACAGCTTTTTCTTCGTGGCCTCGATCAAGTCAGGGGTCAAGGAATGGCTTATTCGAAAACTTTGGCTCAATAGCCCCTTTGGCCTGAATACCAATAGGAGTCTGGGCGAAAGAGGAGTCTGGGCGAAAATTTGCCCCCTGATACCCCAATCCTTTGTTCCCGGGATATCGTTACTTTGTGCCCTTTGGATACCGAGTCATAATACATACTTTGATTAAGGGCATCCCAGGATGCTTTTTGTGCCATTTCCACCATCCATAGGCAAGGGATTGTAATGCCCAGATAGTAAAAGCAGCCCATACTGAAGGTTTGTATAAATCTATAGGGTATGGAAAACAAAGAAAATCCCGTGACTGCAGCTGCCAGAATCCATGGCGGTTCTGTACACAACCGAAAAAGAAAGTCTGCAGATAATGGCAAAACGATGGGATTGCGTCTAAAAAATGTCGCAATGGGTTTTATCAATGTCGCAATGGTTTTATTGATTTTTTGGCCGCCAAAATCCCCGGCGAATGCCATAGGCACACAACAATCCTATGTCTGACAACAGTACAAAAAACCACCCTAGGGTGACCGACTCCGCACAATCTACCGCATGTTCGTACTTTTTCAAATGTGCCATGAATTCATCGCTGTTTTTAAATTGCTCTAGATCAATAGACAACATGCTGTTTTTTTGGGGGCTTTGTTTGGCGTGTTGCAATGATTTTTCCAGCTGGATAAATTGATCTAATCGCTCGTAACCATCACTGATCGCACCTCCACCACCAATGGCTGCCACAAAAAGGCTGGCCAACAGAGCACAATGATACACAGCAATGGGGACTGTTTTTTTGAAAAAAAGATGTCTAATCAGGAAAATCACAAAAAAACTGTGCAACATCAGTTGAAACAATGCTTTATGGGATAAAAAAACCTGAAACATCCTTAGCGCACCCCTGTGGATCCAAAGCCCCCTTCTTGGCGATCCGACAGACCCAGGTCCTCAACCATCTGAAATTCTACCCGCTCTACAGGGGCAAAAACGCACTGAGCCATGCGCATGTCGGGCTCTATGGTAAATGGCTCTTGACCCAAATTAATTAAAACAACTTTGATTTCCCCCCGATAGCCCGCGTCAATGGTGCCGGGGCTGTTCAAAACAGTGATGCCATGCTTGAGGGCCAGACCAGATCTGGGACGAATTTGAGCCTCGTACCCCACTGGAATCGACAGGCTTATTCCAGTGGGAACCAGAACTCTTTGCCCCACATGAACAACTACGGGGGCCTCTAATAGGGCATGCAAATCGAGACCAGAGCTGTCTTGTAGGGCGTATTGTGGCATTTTCGCCCCATTTTTTAAGGCCATCAATACGGAAAGATTAGGTTTTTTCGCGCCATTCATGTATTCTAAACAAAAAGAAAATAAATACTATGCCGAGTATACGCATTTTAGGGGGCAATCACAAGCAAAAGTCCATCCAACTGCCCCATCATGAAGGGCTGCGTCCCACTAGCCATCGGGTACGTCAAACGGCTTTTGATATTTTAGTACATCGATTTTACAAAGAGCGCATTGGGCAAAACGAAACATTTTCCGGATTGCGTATTCTAGATATTTGCGCAGGCTTGGGCGGCTATGGATTCGAGGCTTTGTCTCGTGGGGCACACTATGTCACATTTATTGAACAAGCCCCCTCTTTGGCCAAACAATTATCCAACGTGGCAGGAGCCTGGAATGTCTCAGATCGTGTTCGTGTATTCAGCAATGCCTGGCCTATGCCTTTGGGCCCCGGTCACCAACCTTACGATATCCTATTTTTTGATCCACCTTATGGCCAAGAGGATGCTGCCATGATCCGTATGATTGGCGCATGTGCCCCGTGGATGATTCCAACGGGCATACTGTTGGTAGAGTCCAACCATGCCTTGCCAGAAATAGAGGGTTTTTCTTGTGTTTTTGTGCGCACCATTGGGAAAAAACATTTGTCTTTTTTGCAATTAATTGTTGAAGAGCCCTCGGCCGAAGAAGATCCCCAGGCTGTTGGGAAGCCCTCGACAACATGGGGCTCCATCATTCCTAAGTAAAGTCTTGGGTGCGCTGCTTTGTGTTTGGCCTGAACTGCTCTGAAAAGGAATTCGCGCCAATGGTGGGCGGCCCATATTTCAATAATGCCCACCATCGCCACCAGGAATCGACGATGCAAAAATATGCACCTGATTTCTCATGGATATGGTGGGGGGTTGCGAGGAAGGCCTTACTTTCCGAAACATTTTTTGACGCAAGTCAGCACGAGAAGCGATGCAAAGCCAAATTGCATTGCACTGACTTTACATTCACCGCCATAAGGGGGGTCCATGATTTATGTGTACAAGGGTTCGGGGGTATCTCTGGAATCCCTAAGACAAACTTTAGCCTGCTTGGAAAGCTTGGAAAAATTCAGCTTGCAAAGCCAAGAAGTGGGTACTTTGTGTGCAGAAGAAATCATTCAAGGCAATTGGCGCAAAAATGCCCGATGTTTTGTCATGCCCGGTGGGGCCGATGTGCCTTATGGGCATGCCCTCAATGGCCCTGGCAATGCCATGATTCGGGATTATGTGGAAAGTGGTGGCGTTTATGTGGGTATTTGTGCCGGGGCCTATTATGCGGCTCGGCGCATCGAATTTGATGAAAATGGTCCACAAGAAGTTCTGGGATCTCGAGAGCTGGGATTTTTCCCAGGTACAGTGATTGGGCCCCATTGGGGCCCTTATGTGCCAGGTCACCACTGTGGAGCCAGAGCCGTTCCTATTGCCACATGGATTCCCCCAGATCATAAAAGCCCAGCCATTAAGCCCGCCGAACAACCCACCCCATGGTTTTCCACAGCTGCACCCCTTGTATCATCGGCCGCCGTTTCCCCTATCCCAATACTCATTGCACCATGCCCCAAATATGGGGAAGTAGGTCCCCCTCAAAGTCAAAATACCCCTTATTTGTCCCCTATTTCGTCTGCCACTGCATCATCTGCTGAAAAAACCACTGAAAAATCATTTTGGTACGCCTATGTCAATGGCGGGGGGCGCTTTGTCATTGATCCTGGATTTGAAAATACGGTGACGCCCATTGCACAAGATTCTTGGGGAAATCTCGTTATGGTGGGGATGCAGATAGGTGGAGGTTGGGTATTTTTGTCATCTGCACATTGGGAATACGATCCCCATACTCTTTCTAACTGTTGTCGAAACATTGGAAAGGGGGGCTGTTGGGATTCTGTCGATTGTAAAAAATGGATCCAGTCTAATGAATCCCGGGTTTCTTTTGCCCAATCTATTTGGGATCAAATTATGGAATGCAGCAGGTCTTACCCTTATTCTTGTGGGCTTGCATCTGAATAAAACTCCTTTCAATGAAAAGGACAAAATCTGTTGGCCATATCCAATTCAGTGCAGAAGATCATTGCAAATCAAGTTTTGAGGAAGATTTTGCCCATGCCCTAAAGCTAACCATCAGAACAACACTTTGGCCAGCATTGAATAGGGCAACCAAGAGGTTGCGTGGGGGAGCATCCGGAGTTTCTGCAAAAGACTTTGTGGAAAAAACAGTTCCTGGGCACCACCATTCAGAGAAGCAAAAGTGTAGACCGGAACGATTCCCCCTGATCATCTGGGGGAAGAATGGGTCTTACTGGGATTTAAACCATCAAAATCAGGCTGTTTTCAGCCCCCCAGTGTAAAAAAACCTGGCTATCCCACGTGACAGGACGTTCCGCTAGGCGGACCACGTTGGGCTCTGTAGCCATAATCATTTTACCAGACTGCAATTGCACATAGTACACAGATACATCTCCCAAATAAGCAATGTCCTTGACTGTACCGCAAGCTGTGTTGTGCTCAGTGGGAAAGGGGTGCTGAGACATCACCATTTTTTCGGGTCGAACCGCCACTGAAACCTGCACGCCCAAAGGCACAGATGCCGTGTAACCAACAGATAATTCTGCATCGGTGTCCGGACACTGAATCAAGGCATGATCCCCATCTATACCAGAAATAACCCCTTCGAAAATATTGATGGATCCAATAAACCGAGCCACTGACAGGGAGTTGGGGTATTCATACACTTCCCCTGGTGTCCCAATTTGGTTAATCAATCCGTGATCCATTACGCACAATCTTGAAGACATGGTCATGGCCTCTTCTTGATCGTGGGTTACCATTACAAATGTTGCACCTACTTTTTCCTGAATATTCACCAATTCAAACTGTGTTTTTTCTCGCAGTCCTTTATCTAATGCGCCCAAAGGCTCGTCTAGCAAAAGAACTTTTGGCTCATTGGCCAATGCCCGCGCCAAGGCAACGCGTTGAGATTGCCCCCCGGATAATTGATGGGGTTTACGGGTTTCAAATCCGGATAATTGCACCAAGTCCAACATTTCTAACACACGATCGCGTATCTGTTTCCGAGACCATTGTCCCGAACGCTGCAGTTCGAAGGCGATGTTGCCCTCAACGCTCATATGGGGAAACAAGGCATAGGACTGGAAAACCATATTAACAGGCAATCGATAGGGTGGCGTTTGACTGACATCGATATTATCAATAAAAATTTTCCCAGAATCAGGACGCTCGAATCCCGCCAAAAGGCGCAATAATGTGGTTTTTCCACAACCCGATGGCCCCAAAAGAGAAAAGAATTCTTGACGATAGATGGACAAATGAATGTTGTCCACCGCTTTCAAGGATCCAAAAGATTTGGTGACACCTTCTATGCGAATAAGGGGCCTTTCATGGGGATTGTTCCAGGGGTCCTCTAACCTGCGCTCTAGGGGAATGCGTTCAGAAATCATGCTCATAAAAAAGACCCCGGCGTAAAAGAAAAAGCCAAATGAATTGTACCAAAACTTTAGATGAATCTGTCCCCTATTGTTTGCCCCATTAAATGGAATTTTTTATACCCATTTAACTTGCGCAAAAGGAAAATCTAAAAAGATGGGCGCCTTGTTTCAAGGGGCATTTGGCAGATTATAGACCAAAGTTTCCAAGGATGCCAGTCGCATTGACCTATGTGGCCCCAAATAGCAAGCTGGGGCCATGGCCTCACCAATTGGTGCAAGTTGCAACAGCGATGCAGTCAAAGCAGGAAGAGCTGAGCGAAAAGGCTGAAAAAGCCGGGATTTTTACTGAAAAAACAGTACTGTGAATAGAAATGCCTTGATACAATACCCGACATCTTTCTAAAAGGCTGGATTTTTTATCAACCGAACCCCATCCATATTGAAAAAAAATTAACACACGGTTAATACTCGCCCATTATAATGAATATAAAATGTCAATCAAAACAATGTATATATTATTTCTCTATTCTTTTTTTATGATGGCGCCCATTGCCATAACTGCAACAGATGGCAAAAAACAAGATCAAACCTATGGAGAAATATTTCCTTTATGGATTTGGAATGCGGAAAAAGATGACCCCGATTTATTGTTGCAGCAGAGGATTGGATCATCCATTGCTTGATAGCAAAATACATTTGAATGCAACAATCCATACCACCTAGCCCATCCCATACACCATGGCTTTGTCCCCACAGAGCCTCAGTTTAGAATTCAGACAGGACATGGCTGACCCCCAGAAAGACACCTCCAGAGGCCCATTCACAATCCTGCATTAGAAGCATTTGTCCAACACCAGCCAACCAGACCAGGTTGTTTCCTGGTTCTGATTCTCCCTGGCAATAGATTTTTGAAAACGGCATCCGATGCCCAAAGACCATCCACTTGGCAAAGTCCATGATCCGCCCATCATGGGCGCGCAATACAAGCGCCTTATTTTTTTTGGAACGCTTTCAAATGTTTCTGAAAGCCCAACAAAACCAACGTCATAGGACTGCTGTTTCAGCGATTGGATCCTGCCAAAAGCTGCATAAATCCATACATTCCACTTGCCCCATGATGTCAAATCGCCGTGTTTTTTAAGGATGGCGCCACCTTCTAAGACCATGCAACTGGAAAAATGGGCACTGAATTGCAAGGCCGAATTTTGCGCCAAAAGCTGATCTTGTTGTGTGGCACCCTGGGAAATACCCATGGTTTCTTGGAATTTATTGCGATGAGTGGATGCATAGGAAAAAAGACCGCATGGTGTAATATGGATCTTATAAGGCATGGAAAATGTCCACTTTAACAAAGTAGCAGTCGCCCCAGACCACCCCCCATAGTTCTGATGTGCTTGCAACTGAAACATGGGCAGACTGCGTGTATTGGAATAACGGTTGTGGGAAAATAATATTTGTTGGGTTGCCGATGGGCCCAATCCATCGCTCTGCCGTTGCACTGTCATTGTGCCACCGCCACACCAGCTTTGCATGCCCATATCGTTGTATAAAACTTTTGTTGCTTCTTGCATCCAGCCACAAAAAAGTCCCAGGGATAATCGCTGTGAGCAGTGGCGATTCAATCCCATCCACATGCCATGGGCCAAAGTTTTAGCCGTTGGAGTCTGGTGGCGCACCATTATTGGCTGAATCCACGTTCTTGTTTTTTTTTCCCCTTTTGCAGCCTTTTCTGTGGGCGATTTTTCTGATGCAATGGCAAAAAATTCAGCAGCCCCATCAGACCCCATGGACAAACCCACCTGATCTGATTTCCTGAATTGATTCCCACAAAAACTTGAATAAAAGGCCTTGGGATCCCAAATGGGGTCAGCATTTTTGATGTCGCCATCAATGTTCAGAACAGAATTTAAGGCACCCGTGATGGAGGCCCCAGTGTTAAAGAGGGGTATTTTTGAAAGTTGCTCAATGCAGTCCAGGCCCAAAAGCTGATTCGTTCCTTCGGATTGTTGATCTGGTGGCAACAGGGCAATGGCGGAATAGACCAGCGCATTGCCTTTAATGGCACCCATTTGATCAAAGGGCAAGTTGGGACAATCCATCAAGGACTGAAGGGAGTACAGTTGGATATTGCCGCCGCAATACATGGCATTTTCAGCATCGTACTTGCTTTTAAAGCCAATGAGCATTCGTTTAAAGGGTACGCTGCTTTCTATGGCTAGGTGACCATACCCCTGAATATTGGCGCCAGTCCCCCTGGTTTCTGGCAAGGCACCTGGTGCATTCAACATGGCTGAATGGACGGCTATGGTGCTGTCATCTTCTAGTTGCAATTGTACAAAAATATATTTTGGATAGGCATTTTTAGATTCTCTTCCCACATAAATTTCTGAGCCAAAAGCGGTCATTGGCGCTGTCTTGAAAACAAAATCCAGGTATCCGCCAGAACTCAAACCTTGTGCACCGGTGGGACACAAGGCTATCCCTGGGCCTGCCTGGATGCCAGAATTTCTCAGCGAAGGTGCGCCAGACATGGTGCTGGCCAGGGCAATGGCCCGGGCTTCTGCATTCCCCCCTATGGCAATGCTGTAACAATTGCGATCAAGGACATGTCCTTGGGCACTGGATTGGAACGAACCTTTTAATCCGCCCAACATATCTGTTACTTGGGGGTAAAAAACATGGGAAAAATCAGTTTGACCCCTTGCAACAGGTACAAAAGTGGTGGAAATATCTATTGTTTTCCCAGTTTCAGACCGCACCACATGTGTGGTCGTTTGATGGGGAGAGGTGAGTTTCAGACCCCCCAGGGTAGATCTAATTTCTATGGCAAAAAAGAATAGGAATATCTGGAGAAATGTCAAAAATATTCCACGGTTCATTGCTCTTGTTGTTTTTTTTGAACAGCCCTTCACCATAAATCACAAGACTTAAGAGCCACACCCTTTGTAAAATTGATGCGCTGAAAAAAAAGAGCAAAAAGCATCTGAATCTGACGGCATTTCAATGAATTTAATCTAATTTATTCCCCCATCATACCCTGCTCACGAAAGGAAAAGTATCCTTTTTTCCCAATGATAAAATGATCTAAAACATGGATATTGAATGGCAACAGGCTGGATTTTAAATGCTTGGTCAAGTCGATATCGGCCCGCGATGGAGTTGGGTCACCCGATGGGTGGTTGTGCACCATGATCAAAGATGCGGCATTGACAGCCAAAGCCCGCTTAACCACCTCTCGAGGGTACAACGACACCTGATCCAAAGTTCCACCGTGTTGCACATCATCGCTGATCAAAAAATACTTTCGATCCAGAAAAAAGAGTCGGAATTGCTCTACGTCGCTCTGAGCCATTGTCAAATGACAGTAATCGATAACCCTCTGGGAATTATTTAGAAGCGATCCTTGCTTTAAATCATGGTGCAGAACGCGGCGAGAAAATTCACCGACCACACGCAATGTGGCTACCAAGGGCATAGGACAATCCGATTGGGGGGCATGAATCAGTCGATGCAGACTGCCATGCTGAACCAGCAAAGTTTTGGCCAATGCCTTGACATCTCGACGGGGATAAATCCAATACAGCACCAGTTCTAAAATTTCATAATCTGGCATGCTGATGGGATCTTTGACAAAACGTTCCTTTAGGCGTTGTCGATGCCCATAGTAATGGGGTGTAGGAGAAGTTTGGGCCGATGTCATCAATCAGAGCGTGTGAAAATTTCATACCCGGTGGCTGTTACGCCCAAGGTATGTTCAAACTGGGCAGAGCGCTTGCCATCGCGGGTTTCAGCCGTCCAGCCATCTTTTAAAATTTTTACATCTTTTTTACCCATATTGATCATGGGCTCAATGGTAAAAAAATACCCTTCTTCCAAAATCAATCCCGTTCCAGGCCGACCATAGTGCAAAACCTCTGGTGTCGTGTGAAAAACTTGCCCAATGCCATGACCGCAAAAATCCCGCACTACAGAAAAGCCCCGTGCCTCGACAAAGGATTGAATGGCATGCCCAATATCGCCTAAAAAACACCCTGGCCGAACCAATGCAATGGCCCGATCTAGGGCGGCTTTTGTCACATGGACCAGTTCTTGAACCTGGGTAGGAATCGGATGCAAAATGAACATACGACTGGTGTCACCATACCACCCATCGACAATAACGGTAATGTCAATATTAATGATGTCCCCCTTGCTCAAAGGTTTTGGTCCTGGAATACCATGGCACACAACCTGGTTAACGGACGTGCAAATGGATTTTGGAAACCCGTTGTAATTTAAGGGCGCAGGAATGGCGCCATGGTCCACAATAAAAGCATGGCACAAATCATTCAATCGATCTGTGGTCACATCCTCAACAACAAAGGGCTCTATGTAATCAAGAACTTGGGCAGCCAATCGCCCGGCTTTGCGCATGCCCTCAAAGGCGGCTGCAGTGTGAATGATGGGTTTGGATTGATGGGTATGAAACATCAGAAGGATTCCTGTATGGGTACGATTTCCCCAAGACTAATCCCTTCAGGCGATACATCACAAGTATAGGCCATGCACCTTACCCCAGCGGCCACAGCATCTTGGAAGGCCCTGGCATAATCGGGATCCAGATCTGCTGCTATGGAAAAAATGTTGCAATCGTTGCGTTGAATCACATAGATCATCATGGCACCATACCCTTGTTGCGCCAGTTGGATCAACGTACGCAAGTGCCGAGCACCACGTGTTGTGACGGTATCAGGAAAAAAAGCCTGATTGCCTCGACGCAAATGGGCACATTTGACCTCGATGTACAGCCCCGTTTCTGTTTCGGATTTTTCAGGTTGTTCAGCCTCATTGTGATGGGATCTTTTTTTCGGCTTGGTGCCTCCCCCATGCTTGGTGGCATAAAAATCCAATCGAGAATCGCCAACAGACACCTCGCTGTGCAAGACAGGGTAATCTGACAATATAGCCAATTTTCCCCTATCAAAAGCTTGGCGAATCAATCGATTGGGCACTTGGGTGTTGGCGCCTACCCATGTGTCATCAACCCACACCATTTCCAAGGTGTACCCCAGCTTTCTATTTTTCCCTGAGCTCTGAGTAAACGCCACCTTTTTTCCCGGCTGAATCAATCCTGTCATGGGCCCTGTATTGGCACAATGAGCCGTGATGATAGAGCCATCTTCCAACTGGATATCCACCAAAAATCGCTTGTACCGTTGGATCAGGCGACCCATCTGCAAATTAGGAACAAATTGCATAAAATTTAATCTTTTATTCTTTTTCAGAATACGCCTGTTTTGCCGGCCAATTCAAGATCCTATATCCGGGATTTCATCCCTTGAAAAAGATAGGCCCTAAGAACAGATGGTGGGGGAGACTAAGGGCGGGTGGCAAGGAAGATGGCAAGAAAGATATTGGGGCAAGTCGTAAAAACAGGCGGCGAGGACCGGCTGTAAAAAAAATGTATTTTTTGGGTGAGGTCTTTTTTTTAAGAAAGGCACCGTTCCCCCAACCCCGATCCTTGTGACAGCTGTGATTCCTGGATTACACTGGTGTGATCTATCCATTGCAAGCCACGGATGTCAAAAAAAACCTCAAAATATCCAAACCAAAAACACAGGCATTCTTTACAAAATCTTGTTTCATGTTCCAAAGAGGGGGCTGTTGGCACCCAAAATATTGCAGAATCAGGGTCTGTTTCTGTAAAAAGCACACCAGGAATCCCATCATCCTGGGCACCTCTTTGGTCTGAACAAATGGCTGAAACAAAAGGGTTATTTGTCGTATCCACCCCCATCGGACATTGCGAAGATATAACCTTGCGGGCTTTGGAAACACTGGGTCAGGTGGATGGGATTTTGTGCGAAGATACCCGCATGACACGAACTTTGCTGAATCATTACGGCATTTCCAAACCCTGTTACAGTTACCATGCGCACAACGAGGGGGAAAAGGTCAATGGGGTTCTGAATCGTCTGAAAAATGGGGACCGATTGGCCTTGGTCAGTGATCGAGGTACGCCCCTAATTTCGGATCCTGGATTGCTATTGGTTCAGAAATGTCACGACGAAAATATCCCCGTCCATATTATGGCTGGTGCCAGCTCGGTCATGAATGCCGTGGTTTGGTGCGGATTACCTTGCGAATCTTTTTACTTTCAGGGATTTATGCCAACACGCAAGGTCTTGGAACATTGGGCGTTTTTAGAGACCATACCCGCACCCATTGTTTTTTTTGTAGCGCCCCATGATCTTTCTGGCTTTATCCGAGAGGCTCTAAAGGCCTTGGGCCCTCGAGTAGCCTGCTTGATGCGCGAATTAACCAAAAAATTCGAAGAACGGGTGAATCTTCCCCTGGATCAAATGGCCCAGTGGGTTGAAAATGCTGTACACTTGGGCGAATGTGTCATGGTCATTGACGGAAAAGCCCCAGTCCGTCGTGTTGCAAAATCCAAATACATCAAAGACGATCCTGTGGTTTATGAGGACCAAGAAGATATACCAGAGTCACTAGAAGATCCCATATGCACCAAACCAAGGAGGCAAGCCCACCAAAATGACCAAGACCATGAAAATGCCAAGAATGACAGGGGCAATCCTGTGGTTTATGACGACCAAGAAGATGGGCCAAAGTCACCAGCGCATTTGTTGTCAGGAAAAAACACCCCAGTAGATTCAGAATAAAGTTCACGCGATCTGCTTCCCTAAAATCTTCTATTAAACCCATTGCAACCCATTTTATATGACTTCTACATCAAGCCCATCTGATTTGTCCCCCTCGTTGGATTGGCCCACTCCATTGGCTCTCCCAAGTGCCCTTATGCCAGAGGCGTCTTCCAAAGAAAAAAACGATTCGACCTCATCCCACCAACGCCCCATGTCTGTGACAATCATCACTCTTTTTCCGGAAATGTATCCGGGTCCTTTGGGCATTTCTTTGATTGGCAAGGCCTTGCTTGCAGGGCTGTGGTCTTTGAAAACCATCAACTTGCGTCACTATGGATTGGGCCGATATGGCGCCGTGGATGACACCTGTTATGGGGGTGGTGCAGGCATGGTTATTCGACCAGATGTGGTTCACTCTGCTGTAAAAGAGGCTCTGTTGGGCCTAGAAAATCCCAGGTTTGTCTATATGACGCCCCGCGGTACGCCCATGGCACAAAGTCACTTCAATCGCTATGGGCAATCCAACCAAGATTTGGTGATCGTGTGTGGTCGATACGAAGGGGTGGACCAACGGGTTTTGGATTTCTGGAAATTTGATGAAATATCCTTGGGGGATTTTGTCTTATGCGGGGGGGATATTCCTGCCATGGCCCTCATCGAAGGGTGTGTGCGATTGTTGCCCGGCGTGGTGCACAACCCAGAATCCACGGTAACCGAAAGTTTTCAATGCGATTTACTAGAACATCCCCAATACACCCGCCCTCAAGAATGGCAGGGCATGACGGTGCCGGATGTGCTGCTATCAGGGCACCATCGTCGCATTCAACAATGGCAAAAGGATCAATCTTCGGCGCATACCCAAGTTCAACGCCCTGACTTATGGGCAAGGTTTAGAGCGAAAAATTCCATCGAGGACTAGGTCTTTTTTTACTCTATTTTTTCACCCGTCCATTCTTTTTTAAAAATTTTTTGCAAAAATAAATGGGTAGGATCAAAAAAAATAGAATAAAAAGGAATTTTGAAAATGAATAAAATATTTATGATGGGCGCTTTGATGGTTCTGGCCCTAGGCGCACCGACACAAGCAACCATTAAAGATCACCATATGGTTACAAATATGCAGCATTGCATGGATGCACTAACAGGCCGCGAGTTTGGGAACATGGCAGAACATCATGCCAGAGAAAAATGTCAGAATGCCATTGATCAAATGACATGGGGTGCACTGAAAGACAGTCTGGACCACAACCATGCCCAAGGTGTGCAGGTGTATATGGATGGCCATAACGCCTAAGTACCACGGTGTCACAGCAACGAAAAGCCCTTGGGAGTAGACCTAGGGGCTTTTTTATTCCAGAAATCAGAATTAGTTCATAATAAATAATGCAACTTTAAATTAAAAAATTTTTTATTATCTTTTTTTTTACGATGATGTGAAAAACTGATCATGGAAAACCAGAACAAAAAGGAAAAAAATGAACAAGTTTCTTATGATATTGGCGGCAATGATTTCTACGTCAGCAACACAGGCAGAGCATCGAGACGATCAAATTATTGAAAGAATGGAGCATTGCATGGATGCATTGGGTCCGGATTTTGCCAATTTGGACGAAGGAAGACGCCATCGCCATTGCGACGATGCCGCTGGCAAAAAAACATGGGGTCAACTGAAAGAGGAAATGGACGAGCAACGTCACAAAGATGGTATTGACAACTATATGAGAACACACGATTGATTGTAAATCGTTCTTTATGTTTGAACTTTTAATATAAAAAAAGTATTTAGGATTAGTAAAATGAATAAAATATTTATGATGGGCGCTTTGATGGTTCTGGCCCTAGGCACACCGACACAAGCAACCATTAAAGAAAGTGACACTATGACCCAAAAGGGGTGTGAGGATATGCTGAATTATTTGGGCTATCCACTTTCTGCCTGCCCAAGATTTGTTGGGCGTCCTTACTCTGAGGTGTTGCAATCGACCACAGAGCCAGCGCAAAAGAAAATGCTTACAGGTTACATGGCGAAGGCAAGTTCAAAGCCATAATTTTTACTAATGCTCTTGCATAGGCATGGCGATATCATGGATATGTATATTCATGGCGAATAAAATGCAAGAGCGGCCCTTTATTTGAATTAGCCCCTTTTGTATAAAAATTCAAAGCAGGAAACAGGGGTTGCTATCGGCCCACAAGCTGTGTAAAATCATTCTAACGGCCTGCTTGGCGGAATGGTAGACGCAGCAGACTTAAAATCTGCCGACAGTATCTGTCGTGCCAGTTCGAGTCTGGCAGCGGGCACGTTATTTCATTCATTCCACATTCATTGGCATTATGGACGATTTACCCCAAATCATTACCCACATTCAAGAGGCCTTGACCTTCTTACGGGGGCATCTTTGACGTCCCAAAAACTACTCAAGAATTCGAAGCTCTGGATACAGCCATTCAAGACCCAAAATTATGGGATGACCCTAAAAATGCTGGGATTTTATTGAAAAAAAGAGAGTTTTTAAAAGAATCCCTGGATATGCAATATACCCTAGAACAACGATTTGCCGACCAGCAAGATCTTTGGGATATGGCCGCATTGGAAAACGATGAGGATTTGAAAAAAGAAATTTATCGAGATGTTAAGGCTCTGGCCAAACAAGTAGAACAGGCGCGTTTGGAATTGCTGTTTTCAAAACCCCAAGATCGCCGCCCTTGTTTCGTATCCATCCAAGCTGGATCTGGTGGAACAGAGGCTCAAGATTGGGCTGGTATGTTGGTGCGCATGTATACCCGTTGGGGCGAGCACAATAAATATTCGGTTGAATTGCTGGAAGACAGTCCGGGGGAAGAGGCTGGTTTGAAATCCGCCACATTAAAATTAAGTGGGCAAAAATTCCCCTATGGTTGGTTGCAAGGCGAAACAGGGGTGCATCGGTTGGTGCGCATATCCCCCTTTGATTCCAGCGCTCGACGGCACACCAGCTTTGCATCGGTTTCTGTGACACCCGAACTGGATGACACCACCGTTATTGATATTTTGGACAAAGATTTACGCATCGATACCTACCGTGCATCGGGTGCTGGGGGGCAACATGTGAATAAAACCGACAGCGCTGTGCGCATGACCCATTTGCCAACAGGCACAGTTGTTCAATGTCAAAACGATCGCTCTCAGCATCGCAATCGCGCCATGGCCATGAGCATGCTCAAGGCCAAGCTGCACCAACTTTCTTTGCAGCAGCAAGAGGACGCCTTGGCCAAAGGTCGCCAAGACGAACACGGCATTACATGGGGCCAACAAATTCGATCTTATGTTCTGCAGCCCTATCAAATGGTCAAAGATTTGCGTACTGGTATCGAGGTGGGGAACCCCTATGGTGTTTTAGATGGCGAATTGGAAGATTTTTTATTGGGTTTTTTAAAAAATCAGGTGTGCCCTTCGGGTGAAGAGGATTGAGTTCTCTTGAGTTTTAAATAAGAAACCTCAGTCCCCTATATCCGAACTCCCGATTGTTTACACACGACATCTAAAAGACTTTAAAGGGTGCGGCAATCGAGCCGTTCCAAAAGCTGGAAAATTTTTGATTCCAGCAGCCATTGATGCCATCCCAATATGGAGATCTCCTTAAGAGACCAATGGGTTTGCTCCCTCGTAACTCTGAGGATCTTCCTTTTGCTCCTTTTTTGCCCCCCTTAACCTGCTTCTGTCTTGTTTGCACATCAACATTGAGTGAAATCCCACAGCCCAAAATCAGGTCCAAAATTAAACATTTGTTCATTTTTCAAAAATCCTCTTTTGTTTTTTAATGAAGTGTCGTTGCCATTCACTTATGTATTTTTTCTCAAAAAAACCTTAATGCAACAGTCTCGGGCATTATCCCAGAAATGTATTGGACGCAGGAAAAATGGGTGCAGCAAGTATTTTCCCTTGGTAACTCGTCCCACCACAGATCCCTGCATCATGGCGGTATTCATACCATGGCCCTAGGCTAGGGCTCTGAAAAATACCACAGTCCGACCCAAAATCATCCATCTAGGCCATCCATATTTTCAGAATCTTTTTCAGTGGGCCACGGTGCGGGATTTGCTGTGACGGATTCGACCCAACAATCTCTGTGAGAACGCCCAAGGCTTCCTATGTTTTCTGTGGGCATGAATGCTTTAAATTAGATCTTTACAGATCCCGAAAGCCATTTCATAATAAGGGCATTGGGAAATAGTTTAGCGGTAGAACTCTCGGCTCTGGACCGAGCAACCTTGGTTCGAATCCAGGTTTCCCAGCCATGCTGTTTAAAAGACAAGCACCTCAATCCTTGCCACAATTTGTGGCCTTTTGTCCAAAAGGAGAATTTATGTTTTACGAATGCATTTTGCTCATTCGTCCGGATGTTTCTGCAAAGCACGTTTCCGAAGTCACGCGCGCCCTGCAAAACGTCATTGAAAAAGATGGGGGCCAAGTGGTCGCCACAGAATATTGGGGCTTTAAGACATTGGCTTATCGCATTGAAAAGCGGGCAAAAGCCCATTATGTGTGTCTAGGAATATCGGTTTCATCACTGGAATCTGTTTACGCACACTTGAAATTCCACAGAGATGTTTTGCGCCACTTGTTCATCAAGCAGCCAAAGGGTTTGAATTTCCCAACTGTCCAGATGCACTCTTCTTTGAGCGATTTAGAAAATCAAGATACGATTACAGAAATGACAGATGCAGATGAGACAGAAACGTTGGATCAAACAGGAGAAGAATCATGAGTCGTTTTAACGTAGAAGATACCGATATTGATTACAAAAACATCAAATTGCTCAAGCGTTGTTTGACCGAGAATGGTAAAATTATTCCTTCTCGCTTGACCCGCCTGAATTGCTGCCAACAACGTCGTGTGGCCATGGCCATTAAAAGAGCTCGTTTTTTAGCTCTGATACCCTACACGGTGGTCTAATTTGTACTGCGCCTTGGCATTTTTCGAAATAAATTTCAAAATTTTAAAGAGGCGCAGAAATGTCTTGCAAAAAAATTTCTGATTTAAAATCATTGCATACCATGGAAAATATTGCACACCCCGGAAAAACCCACGATCCACTAGATCGGGAAATGGTTTAATCTGCCCAAAACATCAAAAATATCATAAATAACAGCCGTTGTCCAAAGATAGAGAGATCCTAAACATAGGATTATTCCAAAATGAGGCATAGGCAAGATTATCCCCAAGTGACCTATTTTTGCATCCATGACATGGGCGGCCCATGTCAGACATTCACCAGAACAAATGACTCAATGGGCCTTGCTCTAGCCAATAAATTCCCGCAACGCCTCGTCCCATTTTCCTACATTTGAACCTGCTTGGCCCCAGTGTACATCATGGATTGAGGTTCAAAAGACTGAGCACAATAGGCAGGGCATGCACGTTATTGTGGCCTAGTCCCCGGTTTTACCAAAAATTAATTCAATGGGTTAAAGGTGCCATAGTGCCCTGCTTTTTAATTGGCCCCAGTGATGATTTGTCCTCTGAAGGCCTAGCGACCTGGGCGCACCGTCTTTTTTTTTCCCGTCAAAAAGGTCAATTTGGGTGCCAAGAGTTGTCGTCAAAAATTCTTATAAGACACCCCATTTCATGACATGGCACTGTTTGACAGCACATGTGCTGCTGATAGAGCAAATTTATCCAGCCCAACAGGGTCTTTTGATTTGTCCCTGCGGCTTTGTATAAAACTGGATTATTTTAATAGTTATTAAAATTTAATCAATAGTTTTATAATTGGAAATCACAGTTCATAAATTTAAAAATTTTAATGTATTTTTTTTAAATATAGTTTATATTGAAATATGAACAACAAAAAAAATTGACCTATGTGCAATAAAAAAATGATGCTGGCCCTAGCCATCACTATGGCTGTCAGTGGTTTAGGAATGGTGGGGACCATTGGCGCGGTGGAAAACAATGAAATTCCGCTCACGGTTTTAGGGGGCGCAGTGAAGCCCAGTCGCGAAGGCGACCCTCGAAGTGTTTTTTGTCTTATAAGAGCTGGCGACTTGCTTCATTTTTACAAAAGAGCCTTGGAGCTGGCTGAAATTGATGTTGAGGACACTGAGAATCTTGACGACAACGCTGGTGTCAAAATAAATGCCATAAAATTTCGAGACACGGTATCTGACCTTAAAGACCACCTAGATCGACGCATCGAAGAGTATCTGCCTCGAATAAAATTGGACCATACATACAGATATGCTGATATTTTAACAACTTTTGATCCTAAAGACTATAATGGATTGGATATGAGCACATTGTATGAATCGGTAGAAAAGTATAAGCCCGAAGGGGGATCGAGCGATTTCTTAAAATCTGTATATAGTTCAAATGAAAAGATCACGAATGATGTCGATATTCCATTGGGTAAAATAAAAACATGGCAGGACAAGCATCTCGACGGTGTTCGGGAAGAATTGACCAATCATATTCAGGACTATGGCAATAAACTCTATGATGCAATTGGCAAAAATATTGAAGAAAAAAAGCAACCTGCAGAAAATATCGACACATCTGAACAATCCCAAGAACCATGATAAAACCATGTGGGTTTTTTTAAAAAGCCCATGGTATCTGCCTAGCAGCATCATTGCTAGTCTCATCGGCAATGATGCTATGCTGTGGGGGGGCGGGCTTTGGTTCTGCACCCCCCCCCACAAACCCAACTAGACCAAACCCAAGCCCAACCAAATGGGCCAAATGCCTTTGGTCAATGCAATTCTTTTCCAGGTTGTAAAATCTTCCCCTAGCCCTTCTGGTCAACACAAGCCCTTTCCAGGGTCCAGACCCCCCCCCTTTTCCCATCACTGGCATGCAAATCATGGTGGATCAAGGGCCCCAGACCCAGATCCAAAAGAGTATGTATAATAGGCAGGATTTTCATCCAGATGCGTTGAAATCTTTTTCCATCCACAATGTTCATAGAATTGGCAGGCTTTGGTATTTTGAATCACACATTTCAGCGTTATGGGTGGCAGAACAAATCGAATGACTTGATCCAGAAGAGCCCTTCCAACGCCTAGCCCCTGATACTCTAGCCCAACAAATAAATTGTGGACAAAGCTATATGGCTGATAAACGGATACAAACCCCATGATGTTGCCCTCTGTTTCTGCGACAAAGATAATTTCATCTTTAACTGAATTTTGAAAATCGCTGTATTGAAAGTTTTCAGAATTTTCCCATTTGAATATTGCGCAACGAACAGAAAGGAAAATAGTCGCACACCCTGAAAGGTCTTTTTCTTGGGCCATACGCACTGCAAAGGCTGTGGAATCATGGGGTAAAATGAAATCTATGGGCAAGACAATCCTCCTTGAATTAAAAGACGGATCCACGGTTCGTCCAGATGGGCCGCATGGGGAAAACATGCTGGAATATTCACTGGGCCAGTAAAGTCCAAGGTTGACTCGCTGGGTAAAGAGGAGCTCGCTGGGTAAAGAGGAGGATTGGGGCTGTGGGGCTGCAGGTTGCCCCCAGGATCATGCCATTGGGAAAAGGGCGGGGATATCATAGAACCTTCTCTAGAAGGGGTCTGGCCCCTAATTCTGGACCGCAAGAGTTCATGTGGATTCTATCCTTCGCTAAGATTCCCCTTTTGGCCATTTTTGAACAGTCCTCAGTGCCTTTTTTGCATCGGGTCAAATGCGTGCTGTTGGCGCGCAACGGTATGGTGGGCATTTCTGCACGAGACAAGGCCAAGGTATGGGAATCAACGGATTTGGTAACGACGCTGCCCGCCCCAATGGTGGCATTTTTTCCCATGATTAACCCCCCCCCAACATCATCATGATTGGCCCCAGCATCGGAAATCAACGGTTTCCCAAATGGGTCGGAATCATCATTGTGTTTTTTCTTGCTCATAAGTCTGTGAAATGCCTTTTTTGCATCGGGTCAAATGCTTGCTGTTGGCGCGCAACGGTATGGTGCGCATTTCTGCACGAGACAAGGCCAAGGTATGGGAATCAACGGATTTGGTAACGACGCTGCCCGCCCCAATGGTGGAGTTTTTTCCCACATGTACAGGGGCAATGAACGCTGTATGAGAACCTACAAAAACTCCATCATCCAATTGGGTCATATTTTTAACGTGGCCATCATAATTGCACGTAATGACGCCTGCCCCAATATTCACATGGTCCCCAAGAACCGCATCCCCGATGTAACTGAGATGTTTAACCTGGCTGAAATGCCCAATGGTGGCATTTTTCGTTTCTACAAAATTTCCAATTTCCCCAAAGGGCCCCAAAACCGTACCGGCTCGAATGCGGGCAAAGGGCCCTACGCGACTGGATTTTTTAATATGACAGCGCTCTAGCATGGATCCAGAATAAATGGTGACACCCTCGTCCAAAATCACCCCAGGGCCACAGCACACCATGGGGTAAATTACGACATTCTCAGCACATTGGGTGTCATAGGACAAAAAAGTTGTTTCAGGCGACATTAAATAAGCCCCATCATCGAGAGCACGTTGGCGAAAACGCTGTTGCATCGCAGCCTCGGCCTGGACCAGTTCTTGGCGGGTATTGATGCCCCTGAAATTTTCCCAAGCGCCCACAATATACCCAGATCTTTCAGCATATTGAACCAAATCCGTCAAATACCACTCGCCCGTAATGGCACTGGGTACCAATCGAGAAATGGCATTCAGGGCAAAGTTCCCGTCCAGACACATGACACCGGTGTTGCACAGATTGATTTGTTTTTCCACCTCTGTGGCATCTTTGCTCTCGACAATGCCAGTCAAGCACCCATCTTTTAGGTACAAGCGCCCATAACCATCGGGACACGGGGGGCACATGCCCACAACCAAAACATCTGTGTGTGCAGAGCCTTTGAGTAAATTGGCCATGTCAGCAGAGGTAATTAGGGGGGTGTCTCCCAACAAAACAACGATTTTTTTCAAAGCAATATCAGGATCGTTCCCGGCAGCAGCCTCCAAAGCCAACCCAAAAGCATGGCCCGTTCCCAATGTCTCTTCTTGGACAACCAAGTGCACTTTTTCACCCTCTAGGTGGGTTTTTACTTGGGGAGAAACCACGATATAGATGTCTTTCCCTCCATAGGATTGGGCAGCTTCTAGTACAGAAAAAATCATTGGCCTGCCGCCCACAGGCATTAGAACTTTAGGTGTACACATACCCATGCGCGACGACTTTCCTCCAGCCAGTATGAACACAGCGACGTCTTTTTTTGGCCTATCCACAATCGGATCCTTCGTTCTTTTTGAAATATTCTAGGGCATTGTACCCAGAAAGACCACCTTCAAATAAGCGACGACTGACTCGCCCAAACCTGTGGATAACTCGCCCAAACCTGTGGATAACTCGCCCAAACCTGTGGATAACTCGCCCAAACCTGTGGATAACTCGCCCAAACCTGTGGATAACTCTGTGGATAACTCTGTGGATAACTCGTGAGTTATCCACATCCCCTCTAGGGCCTGTGGATAACTTTGGGCAAAATGTGGATAAAATGTGGATAACTTTTGGCAAACTGTGGATAACTTTTGCAAAACTGGCGATAAGTTTTCCTTGTTGCACAAGGGTTTCTAAAAGTTATCCACAGAGTTATCCACATTTTGGCCTCTACAACATCTATTAACAACTCCTTATAGATATATTATGATGTAGGTCACGCGTTTAAAAAAATAGGATGCCATGAGCCAGAGCCAAACCGACCTTGCCTTGATGCGAGGCAAGAGGGGAATTATTTTTGGGGTTGCCAACAACCACTCTCTTGCATGGGGCATAGCAGAGCAACTGCATCGGCATGGTGCAGAGATTGCGTTTACATACCCGTCTGATGCGATGAAAAAACGCGTCGAACCTTTGGCAAAATCCATTGGTTCAGATTTTATTTTTCCTTGTGATGTCACTCAAAATGGGGATATCGAGGGAACATTCGAGGCCCTGAAGGCCCACTGGACCACTATCGATTTTGTCGTGCATTCCATATCTTTTTCCGACAAAAATGAGCTGCGCGGTGATTTCTTGGACCTATCTCGGGATAATTTTTTAAACACCATGCTGGTGTCCTGCTATTCGTTTATTGATGTCGCCAAACAGGCCAAATCCATGATGAATCCTGGTGGCAGCATCCTTACCCTCAGCTACTATGGTGCCGAAAAAGTAATCCCCCATTACAACGTTATGGCACTGGCCAAATCAGCTTTGGAAACATCGGTCCAATATGCCGCAGAAGATCTCGGCAAGCACAACATCCGAGTCAACACCTTGTCATGCGGACCCATCAAAACCTTGGCAGCATCAGGCATTGGGGACTTTCACTACATTCTGCAATGGAGCCAATCCAACGCTCCATTGCGTCGAGGGATCACCTTGGAAGATGTGGGGAAATCCGCTTTGTACATGCTCAGCGACTTGTCCAGCGGAGTCACAGGAGAAACACTCCATGTCGATGCGGGATACCATGTGGTTGGAATGAAGGCAAAGGACGCCAAAGACATCGTTCTAAATGTCAAGGAGTAGGAGCATTTCATGAAGCTTTCGCTGTCTCAGGTTGTCCCATCCCTAGAGCAAAAAAAGCTGAGAGCCTATGTCCTATACGGGGGCAATGCCCCATTGATCCAGGGCGTTTCCCAAGAAATAAACGAATGTTTCAGCCATGAAACCATTCCAGCAGAACGCTTGGCCCAGTATCGAGATGATTTGGCCGCACCTTTGCTCTTTGGAGCAAGACCCTACCTGGTCCATGTAGAGGGCGTTGTCAGCTGGCCTGTTGTTGGCCCTATATTGAGCGCCTGGCCCATGAATCATGCCGTTGTGCTCTATGCGTCAACAATTCCTTTACCATGGTCCAGATCGTCAGAAATCGCTGCCGTTGGATGTTACGATTGTACCCTGGATGAATCGAAGACGGTGGTACGTCGGTATTTGATTCGCAAAAAAATCAGCTTGGATGCCAAAAGCCTGGAATGGTGTTCTGCTGCGACTCAATCGGGGCAATGGCGGGGGGTGATGGGTGTGTTGGAGTTGGCTGCAGGATCTGAAAAAAGCATTGCCCTGGGGGATATTCGCCATCTGTTCCCAGAGGTTTCTGATGGCGCCAGTTTGGCCATTTTGGATCCAGGGAAGGGTCATTGGGACATGGGAGAAATCGAGGACCCCATTAAAATTCTTCGATCATGGCAACGCATCATGCTGCAGGTATGGCAATTAAAGCAACTTTTGCAGAGCAAACCATTGGACCAAGCCCTAGAATCTGTTCGACCCATGATTTTTTTCAAAAACAAAATGCCCATTGGAAGAGCTGCTGAAACCTGGTCAACTGGGCGCATTGTTCGGTGTTTGGGGCGCTTGGTTCAAACAGAGTTGGCCTTAAAAAAAGAACCATCTATTGCCACTACTTTGCTGATTCGGTTATTGAAAAACTGTTAGGAAATGAAAAAATCTCATAATACTGAATTGACGCGGTTTCGAGAGGTTTGATGCCCCTCATTGCACCAAGGGTCAGCTCAAGGGTACCTTGGCCATTATGGGCGAATGATCCAATGGGAATGGAGGTAGATTGGGGCTTTCAAAGCCATCACCAAGTCAAGTCACCTTCAAGGCAATGGGGCGGATTCTTTTTCCAATGGCTGCTCTATCTGAATATCACTGATAACATTTCGAACTTTCATGGATTCGGCATGCTTTAAAACATAATTTTTTTCACTCTCGGAACCCGCTGTTCCCAGGATATATAGGATTTTATGGGATGCTGCAATGTGGTAATTTTGGGAACGAATCCGAACATCAAAAAACAATTTCGATTGCAGGGATTGGCTAAGATAGGTATCGTTGATGGGATCATCTTGGGGCCTTCCAACCATCAAATGATCCGACAAGCGATGGATTTCCTTTAGGGCACCCAGAGCGTGTAAAACTTTTTCGTGATCTTCCTCGGTTTTTAAATAGCCCACCAGCACAACATGCCCTTTGTGGATTAATGTAGAAATGGATCCATTGTACTGATTGAAAAGAGCTTTTATAATTTTAGCACGCAAAAGGTTGTCCTTGAAAAAGCCCGACATGCCTCTTTTTTGAATGGGGCTGGAAATAAAAGACACGCTCTGACATCCTGATAAGTGAAGGGAAAGGCACAGCATGTGGGCTGCTGAAAGAGAAAACTTTCCCATTGAAATCAAATTTTTTGGCCTCATTTTTTTATTCCTTTAATGTGGCAAAGAAGATCTTTGCTGCGTTGCAAATAAGGGTCCCTTGGAGTTAGCATTTTTTGTCCAGAACGAATGTGATGCTCTGCTTGGGCCCATTTTTGCCCAATGGCATAGTGCTCGGCTAGACATACGTGCATTCTGCCCTTGTTCCCAGAGCGCTCATAGGCCTTACCAAGCCAATACCACAGGGCCTCTTGGTGCCCATGAACAGCAACCAGTGGTTCTAAAATAGGGATAACTTCTGCAAAACGATTGGGCATGGATAATAAAATAAGGCTTTTTTGTATTAAAAAAATAATATTTTTCGGACTAAAAGACAGGGCCATGTTGATGGAACTTAGGGCTTCTTGGCTGCGGCCATGGGCAAATAATATTTGAGACCTCAACTCTGCTGTATGTTGGGTTAGGCCCCCATTTTCCCTCTCAAATGTGCCCAAAAGGGTCAAGGCTTGATTGGTTTTTCCCTGACGATAAGCTGCAATGGCTCGACCATAATTTTTAATCTTAGGCGATACATTGGCCTGCTCAACATAAGATTCAACCTGACTTAAGTCAGCCGAAAAGGCAATAACCTTGATTTTTACCTTGTCAAAAGCAATCTGTAATGTCTGGGGGAATGAGCCTTTTTTTTGAAAATAACGTTCTGATGCTCTGGCGCGATCGGCAAAAAATGGATGCGATCTCATGTATTGGGTTTTGTAATTAAGGTCTTCTTTTTTAGCATGGCGCATCATCATTTTTAACCCATCTGCAATGGGCCAATTTAAAGCGGCCATATTTTTAAAAGCAAAGGCATCTGCAGAGGATTCGTGACCGCGGGTATACCGCAATTGGGCTAAAAAAGATTTCATTTGCGACAGGTGTGGCCCAATTAAAACTGGCAACAAAGAACCCGTCAGTCCCCCTAAAAGGCACCCCAACGCCATTGGCGCCAGATTGTTGCCAAAGTTTGCATCCATAGCTGTTTTTATGTGGGTCATATGTTTGCCAGAAAGGTGGCCCAATTCGTGGAAAAGAACCAAAACCAGGGTCCCCAGATCCTCGCGTTCAATGACACCGGTATGGAGAAAAACACATGGTGCATCTAAGAATCCAGGATGAAAAAGAGAAGCGTGTTCTATGGCAAAAGCATTGAATTCATGGTTGGACAGAATAAAGAACTGGGTTTGGCGCAAAGATGGATTTTTTTGAATCACTGGGCCCGCGATGCTGTTCAGTAAATCCTTGATTTCCCAGTCTTCGACAAGGTTTCCAGAGGCCATTTTCAGGGGAAAAGCCTGAACTTGTGCGCCAATAAAAATCCCCAAGATCAAAAAGTGCACTATTTTTATTTTTTGAAACGCCATGATAAGCAAAAAGATGCTGCTATGCTGCAAATAATACCACAAATAAGCCACAAGGACGGTACTTCTTTTAAAAAAAACCAACCCAATAAACCTGTTAATATCAATCGAATTACCCCAAGTGGCAGCAATGCAATGACATCTGATCGCGCCATAGCCAGATGAGATGAAATATGGGCACTGGCCGCAAGTATCCCCAGAAGGATCAATGTTCCCATTTGCAATCTGGATGGCATAACCCATTCTGAGCATGTTGCCAGCATGCCCATGCCAGTGATCAGCATTAAAGAGCGCGTTAAAACCAAAGGGCTGGTAGTGGAAAGCAAGGACTTACTGATTAGATTTATGATGGAAAACAATGCGGTGGCCAGTAAGGGTGTCAAAACCCACGGATCAAAAACGTTGGCATAGGCCCGATGGATTTGGTCGCCAAAGCTGATCATTGTTCCACCTGCAAAGGCCAAGACAATGGCTAGAATGCGCCAAAATGTCAGGGATTCCCCTAAAAAAAACCATGCGCCCAAAAGGGTGACAAAGGGGCTAAGAAACCCCATGGCAACGCTTTGAAGTAAGGGCAGTTTTTGCACACTGATGACCCACAGCCAACTGCCAATCAGAGCAAGAACAGCACGCACCAAATACAGTGGATTTTTCCACGGGGAACCATTTTGACCAATTGTGGAATTGGATGTCCAATTAAGCGATGTGGAGACAGGTATTGTCCATAAGATTGCTGCGCCCAAAAGGCTCTCCAAACATGTGATTTGAGAAGCTGGAAGGTTGATTTTCTTAAGAAGAAGGTTTATTAGAGCAAAGCAGGCGCAAGATAGAATTTTGTAAAAACCGCTTGATGAAGTTAAATCAGTCACAATTTTCTGGTAAATATGAAAAAAAATAATTATTTATCCATACCAAAATATCTGCATCCAGCGCAAGATCATGCAACGTTTTTATAAAAAATATTCATAGTGGGTTAAATTTTGGCACAATTTTATAAATAAATAAAAAAAGATCAAAAGTATTGGTGTTTTTATATCGCTGATTTAAAAGTATAAAGGTCTTTTAATGACTTTGAAAATAAGATAAAATTTGAGATATTTTTCTAAAGGATCCGCGATGTCACCAGGAGAGCGTATTCGCATGTTGCGAATCATCTTAGGAATCTCCCGAGAGGATTTTTGCAAAAAATATGACATTAATTTCAATACCTTGACATCCATAGAGCTGGATCGTCTTAAAATCTCATCCAAACAGTTGGAAAAAATCATCCAAGCCTTCGTCAAAGAGGGGGTGTATATAGGTGCTTTGTGGATCATGGAGGCCAAGGGCAGTCCTCCGACACGCAGGCTGCCCCAAAACCCCAGAGCTCAAGAAGATTTTTTGGAAAATTGGGCGCGATTTTTTGAAGACAATCGCAATGCTGTGATTTATCAGGTCAAGGGGGATCATATGGAGCCCTTTTATTCCTGCGATGATTTGGTAGGCGGAGCCTGGAATTCAGCGCCACATATGTTGCTGGGCAAGCGGTGCATCGTTCAGCACAACCAAAACTTGCATTTGGGGGTTTTGTTTCACCACAAAGATATTTTCTCCCTTATCCCAGCAAATCCTCAAAATCATCACACGAATGTTCTTTTTTCTATGAATACCGTGCGTATCGCCGAGGTGTTGTGGCACATCCGAAAGCAATCCTATCAAATTCCTGAAATTGCGACCCTAGACATGATGTCCAATTTATAATTTTTTTCACTTATTGGGCGTGCCGTTGACATTTTATTTTGAAAAATACTATTCTAAAGTAATGTTAATTTTTAAGGATTTTCGCAATTGTTAAGGCAAAGTAAAGAAAAAAAACAGACTGTTTCAAGATTCAATTCTGGCATTCTGATGGGAGTGAGTGTTATTTTTTTGACCTTCAGTGGATGTACAGGTGAAATGACGGGTCAGGTCCTTGGAGGGTCCATGGGGGCCCTGATTGGATCTCAAATTGGTTGCGGCACAGGCAATATTGTTGCCACGGCCATTGGTGCTGTGGCGGGTATGGCATTGGGGGGTGCGTTGGGGAAAAAATTTGATGAAGCGGATAAAAAGCGTGCAGAGATGGCGGCGCAAAAAGCAGCATGCACTGGTCGAAATGTCACCTGGGAAAATCCTTCTACGGGGGCTTATGGTACATGGCAAGCTGGACCCGTTCAGTATGACCCGCAACACAGGCCCCATCGTCAATTAAAGTGTTTGGCCACCCAACCAGATGGAAGGGCTGTCAATTTATTCGTTGATGCCTACCAAGGCTCTGATGGCAATTGGTATATGGCTCAAGGTCGTTAAACAGAAGGTCTCCAAGTGCTTTATGGCCATTGGTCTCTGTCTGAGTGGGGGTGAATTTTAGCAGCATTTTTACCCCCCCCTTGGATCTTTTTTGGTTTTTGCACCACCCCCCCCCTTTTTTTTTACAGTTTAAAATTTTAAATTGAGTCAGATTCCACTGA
>JBILXO010000004.1:0-82953 GCA_044378415.1 Holosporales bacterium | reverse complement strand
AAAAATCTTGTATTTCACAAGAGCATTGGGGCAAAAAACCATTTCTGGTGATGGCATCCTGTGGCATGGGGCCCATAAGTTGCGTGCTAAAAATTCGAAAAAATAAACCCAGCCGATGGCACCATTCATTCCAGGCTTTCTGTACAGTTTTTTTTGTATAGATTTTCAGTGCCCATCTTTTGCACAGACCTTTTTATGGGTATTCAGTATGAATTTTTTTGTACGGAATGCAAAAAAATCTTGTATTTCACAAGAGCATTGGGGCAAAAAACCATTTCTGGTGGGTAAACGCTGTCCTTATTCTGTCATTGTCATAATTTTATGGATGTGATCTTTTTTTTCGTCCAATTCATACAATGGCTTTTGCTCTGTTGCTCTGTTGCAAGTTACCATTGGCGCCCATATCAAAATTCTATGGGGAATGGCCGCGCCCTTCCTCCCAGAGATCACCACGGGCACGGACTTTACCCCCTCCATGTGGGCTTGCTAAAAATTATAGAATTACATGCGTTCAGACAAATACACTTTCAGATTGTGAAAAAATCGGATAACATAGGACTGCACGACATAAAGGGTGTGATGAAATACCGTTATCGCACTTATTTTTTTCGCTCTGAACTTTGGTTGTCCTTTCAATATCCGAGTCTCCAAAGGTTTGATGCACCAGATTGGGATTTTCAACCCCTGTGAATTTGATACCCAGCTCCCAATCCCTAGTAAAATAGTGATCTACCGGCATTTTTATGGGTAATGCTTTTTCCAGAAGATTTTTAGCGCCCTTCCTGTTAATCATATAGGCCCCAGAATGTGTTGCCTTTGTTAAAAAAACGCACAAATGGTGATCATTGACTAGCTTTTTAATGGTTAATGGAATGCGCCCATTGCGATGTATCTCAAAGCTGACTATATCCCACAATTCCTTATTTTTTACCAAATCGTCGATAACTATTTTTAGATTTTTTGGGTCAAAACTGACATCATCTTCAAAAATCATTGCAAATTCAAAATCAGATTGAAGGAATCTTTCCCAAACTTTTATATGGCTTAAGGAGCACCCGATGGTGCCTCTTTTGGGAGAATGTAAAAAAAATGTTCTATAGGATTCTAAATCAACTTTTTTATCAATTTCTTCTTGTGACAGGGTTGAGCCATCCACAGCCTCTATGCGCTCTATATTTAAACCCAAACCATTTAAGTGTTTTTTAATGCATTCATAACGCTCTTTGGACCTATTTAAATTTATAATATAAGCGCCAACCCCAACCCCTTTTGTCATTAAAAATGATGGCTTGGCATTTGAGTGATTGGCATCGAATACAAAATAACCCACAGGATATCCAAACAATAGGACAATAGAAGACAGAAACAACCATAGGCGTTTTGAATTTATAAAATTTGAAATATTTTTCAACTTACCCTGAAACCCCTATTTAAAATGTTTTGTGGTCTGCGTTATTTTTATCCATAATATTTAAAATGATTGGAATATTTAAAAAATTTCTATATTTTTTTTGCGTTGTATTTCAAAGATCAAATGATGGCAGGAAAAAATAGCCAGAAGGCAAAATGAGTGGTACAGAGGTGTGCCATTACTAGGGGGTGTTGCAAAAATAAAAAATCTGAAAAAAAGATCTAATAACGCATTTTTTTGATTCATTAGAACTTTTTTTCAGCTTATTGCCCATCGCATGATTTGGTTTTGCGATTATGCCGCCCCTGTATTTGGAATTATTTCCACAGCTGTAACAACTACGCGAAGATGACTGAAAGGCTTTGTAATTCTTCCCATTCTACTGCGTCCTTTAATGTCCATACGACGCAAAACAATGGCGCGACCTACTGTTGCCTCTGTAACGACCAATTGGTCAACATCGAGGTCGAAGTTGTTTTTTGCGTTTGAAACAGCCGATAACAATGTTTTGTAGACATCTTGTGCAGAGCGCTTTTTCATGCCTTTCAATAAAGTTATTGCTTCGGCAACTGTTTTTTTACGTATTGGTTTTGCAACTTCATTTAATTTGTACGGACTGATGCGAAGCATATTTAAAGAAGCGAGAGCTTGGTTAATTTGCATTTGTTTCTCCTATCATTTTTTGGCTCTTTTGTCACTAGAATGCCCATGAAATACCCGTGTTGGAGAGAACTCTCCTAACTTATGGTTGATCATGTCCTCTGTTACAAAAACAGGTATGAATTTTTTTCCATTATAGACGTGAAACGTCACACCCACAAATTGCGGCATAATAACAGATCTCCGAGACCATGTCTTGATTGGATCCTGCCTCCCAGAAGCCCTCAAGTTTTTTACCTTTGTTAAAAGGTACCCATCTACAAAGGGACCTTTCCAAACAGATCGAGTCATAATTTTATCCTTTATTTGCGACGACTGACAATGAACTTACTCGACGAATTCTTCTTATTTCTCGTCTTATACCCCTTCGTTGGCTTGCCCCAAGGCGTTACTGGATGACGCCCACCCGATGTCTTACCTTCACCACCACCATGAGGGTGATCGATTGGGTTCATGGCCACACCGCGAACAGACGGTCTCCAACCCAACCAACGATTTCTACCAGCCTTTGCAATTCTTTGATTCTTTAAGTCACCATTAGACACAATTCCGACGGTGGCACGACAATCTCCGTGGACCCGACGCACCTCACCAGAGGGCAATTTTAATAAAACATAACCACTGTCCCTACCCATGATTTGAGCCCAGCATCCGGCAGCGCGAGCCATTTGACCGCCCTTTCCAATCTTTAACTCGATATTATGAACAGATAGTCCAACAGGAGCATTCTTCAACTGCAGGGTGTTTCCAATTTTGATTTCCGCTGTGCTGCCAGAAACCAACCGATCTCCAACAGCAACCGCATCTGGAGCAATAATATAGGTGTGCTCTTGCGTCTCTACACCCTTAACCAATGCAATGAATGCACCACGATTGGGATCGTATTCAATGCGCTGAACCTCAACATCGGAAGTTTGCCTTTTAAAATCAATTTCCCTATAAAGTCGCTTGTGGCCACCCCCACGATGTCGCATTGTGATTCGACCATGGCTTCGACCGCCTGTGCTTTTTTTTCCAGAAGTCAGCTTTTTAAAGGGCTTTCCCTTCCACAAACCAGAATAATCAACGAGAACCAGTCCACGTTGAGAAGGTGTGGTCGGATTGTATTTCTTTAACGTCATGCCACTTCTCCCTTTTCAAGGTCAATGGTATACCCATCTTGCAGAGATATCATCGCTTTTTTGACATCAGATCTAACGCCAGGTCGGCCCTTGAATCTCAGGGACTTCCCTTTTGACGTTAATGTATTGACGCTCTTTACTTTGACATTGAAAATTTTTTCAACAGCTGTTTTTATAAAAAACTTTGTAGCCCAGGATTCTACTGTAAAAAAATACTGACCAGTCTCGCGACCAATTGTTGATTTTTCCGTAATAATGGGGCTTTTTATTACTTGATAGAGCGTCTCTTGCGATAAACTTTTTTTTCTATCTCTAATAACATAACGATGAATCATCTCTCTTCCTCCTTGATAAAACTATTTTTAATAGAACCTCTGTGTACGCTCAAATCTACTTAAAATCAGTTGTCTTGATTCGGAGAAACAGATAGGAAGTTTTCTAGATAATTCACAGCGTCTCTTGATAAAATCAATTGATCGTGCCTAAGAATATCATAGACATTGATCCCATGTCGAGGCAATAAATTCAAAGAATGCACATTGGCAATGGCGTCTTTCAAATTTTGACACACGGTTTCGCCGCCAATCATCAATACGGATCCAGAAAAGGCTTGGACAATATCTTTTGTCTTGCGACTTTCCGCAGAAAGATCATCCATCACAAACAATTTATTTGCCTTCATTCGTGCTGAAAGGGCGCAGCGCAAGCCCATTTTCCTAACTTTTTTAGGTAAAGCGAATCCATGATCTCTGACCACTGGACCAAAAATCACCGCCCCACCACGCATATGTGGAGAGCGCAAAGAACCCTGGCGCGCACGCCCCGTCCCTTTTTGACGATGGGGCTTTTTTGTGGTTCCAGAAATATCGCTGATACCCTTTGCCTTATGATTCCCAGAGCGCCGTTTGGCGAGCTGCCAAAGAACAACTCGAGAAAGGATATCTTTACGAACAGGCGCCGCAAAAACCTCCGAAGAAACTGAAACCTCTTCAAGGGTTTCGCCTTGGAAATTTCGAACAGGAACTTGTAACATCATAACTCACCTTAATCCAAAAATAAAATTAAACCGCCTCCTGAAGACTTGCCCCAGTGGATGGTACCAAAACCCCATCAAAATGACTTTTTGGGTGGGGTTGCTTTTTCACAGCATCGCGCATGGTCATCCAATTGCCTTCGTAACCAGGAACATTTCCTTTGACAACGATTAGTCCCCGCTCTACATCAAAATCCATGACTTTTAGATTCTGAACGGTCACTTGTTGGCACCCCATGTGCCCAGCCATCTTCTTACCTTTGAAGACTTTTCCGGGATCCTTGCGATGGCCTGTGGAACCGTGGCTTCGGTGGGATACGGAAACACCATGTGTTGCCCGAAGTCCAGAAAAGTTATGGCGCTTCATGGCACCTGCAAAACCACGACCAATGGTGATTCCTGTGACATCAACCCAATGCCCTTTTTCGAAATAATCTGCTTGAAAAGAGCCGCCTACGGGAAGTTCCCGATCTGGACTAATTCGAAATTCACGCAAAATTTTCTTGGGATCCACATTGGACTTTGCAAAATGACCCAAAAGAGGCTTGGTCACATTTTTGGCTTTTCCGCTGCCCACTTGAAGGGACAGATGAGAGCCGTCTTCAGACTTTTTGACAGCAATGACAGAACACCCTTCCAAAGAAAAGAGTGTAACAGGGCACGCTTCACCAGAACTCGAAAACAAAGTGGTCATACCTACTTTTTTAACGATCATGCCGGAACGCTGAATACTCATACTTTTATCTCCACCTCGACTTCAGAAGCCACTGTTAGACCCATCAACGCTTCGAGCGTTTGAGAAGTGCAGTCTACCTCAAGAAGACGGTTGTAAGTCCTACGTTCAAACTGATCCCGAGCTTTTTTATCAATATGGGGGGATCGTAAAATCGTAAATTTATGAATTTGTTGGGGCAATGGGATGGGGCCACGCACGCGCGCCCCAGTCCTTTGTGCGGTCTCCATGATTTCGCTTACTGCACGATCGAGCACGCGATAATCATAGCTTCGCAAACGCATTTTGATTTTCTGGTTCAAAATCAAGCCCCCTTCTTAGAAGAAGCTGACTTCGAAGCAGATACCGGAGCCACATCAATAATGGCCGTGACAATCCCAGATCCAACAGTTTTTCCACCCTCACGGATTGAAAATCTGGACCCAATAGACATAGCAATGGGTGCAATCAACTCAACATTCATCTTCAAGTTGTCGCCTGGCATGACCATTTCGACGGTGGCTGGCAATTCAACAGCCCCTGTAACGTCCGTGGTTCTGAAGTAGAATTGAGGGCGATAGTTCGTAAAGAACGGACTGTGTCGACCACCTTCTTCTTTGGTCAATATATAGGCCTCGCATTCAAATTTGCTGTGTGGCTTGATGGTGCCTTTCTTGGCAACAACCTGACCGCGCTCCACGTCTTCTCTCTTTAATCCACGAACCAAAATACCGACATTGTCTCCTGCTTGACCGGAATCAAGCTCTTTGCGGAACATTTCAACGCCTGTTACCGTGGTTTCTTGGGTTGGACGCAATCCAACAATTTCAACCAAATCTCCAACCTTGATAACGCCCTGCTCTATTCTACCAGTCATAACGGTTCCGCGACCAGAAATCGAGAACACATCTTCAACAGGCATGACGAATGGCTTATCAATATCTCTTTCTGGAATTGGGATATAGGTATCTAGTGCATGAAGCAATTGCTCCATGGCTCCGCTGCCTAATGGGCCTGAATCCCCGTTCAATGCCATGGTTGCTGATCCCCTAATAATGGGAATATCATCTCCTGGAAAACCATTGATGCTCAACAATTCTCTGACTTCCATTTCCACCAATTCCACCAAGTCCGGATCTGCAATGTCAATTTTATTCAAAAAGACCACTATATCCCGAACATTGACCTGACGGGCCAACAAAATATGCTCTCTTGTTTGGGGCATAGGACCATCTGTTGCTGCAACAACTAAAATGGCACCGTCCATCTGGGCCGCACCGGTGATCATATTCTTAATATAATCAGCGTGCCCAGGACAGTCCACGTGGCCATAATGCCGTGTTTCAGTCTCGTATTCGACGTGGGCTGTCGAAATGGTAATTCCACGAGCTCTTTCCTCTGGGGCTTTATCGATTTGATCGTATCCCTGGAATTGGGCGAGACCTCTGTCTGCGGAGTACTTTGTAAGAGCCGCTGTCAGGGTTGTTTTACCATGGTCGACGTGACCAATGGTTCCAACATTGACGTGGGGTTTCGTCCTATTGTATTTTTCTTTTGCCATAAATTTCTACCAATAAAAAATAACTCTTTCTAGATACCATATTCTCAGCAATAATTCAACGGCGCAAGCCAAAAAAGTTTACAAAAGCCTATTGCTTTTCCGATATCGCATGAATCAGAAGGGTCTCGCTTGCCTCGGATCTATTGGGGTATACTCCTTTAAAGAACCAAATATTCCTAAATCCCATGTCTTCAATCTCTGGTTTTCCAGAATGGCTTCCAGCCCAACAGCAGATCCTAGAGCAATGGAAAAACCTTTTGGCACGCCATTTTGAAAAATTTTGTTTTGCACCCATGGATACTCCTGTGGTTGAGCGCATGTCGACTTTGTTATCCAAGGGGGAAGATTCTGAAATTTACGCCCTCTCTCGTTGGGCGGATATTGGGAACTCGCAATGCCCCACGCCAAAACAAGACCGTCAACTGGGATTGCGCTTTGACCTAACTGTCCCGTTGGCCCGATATGTGGCCCAACATCATGGACAGCTGGTTTTTCCCTATCGTCGGCATCATATCGCCCCGGTATGGCGTGGAGAGCGACCTCAAGAAGGACGGTTTCGTCAGTTCTATCAATGTGACATTGACACCATTAATCAAGATTCCTTGCACCATGCCTACGATGCAGACACCATTTTTATACTGCACTCTGCCCTGAATGCACTGAATATTGGGACTTTTTTAGGCCCGGTTCATTGGCATTTAAACCACCGAGCTGTACTGCTATCCTGGGCCCAGTATGCTGGTATCGCCGATAGCAATGCGGCACTGCGCCTAATCGATAAATCGGAAAAAATTGGCCTAGATGGGGTTTTAATGGCTCTGCGAGATCTTCGGGCAAAGCCAGATTCTTTGGAAATATTGCAATCTTGGTCCCAGCACACGGATTCGGCGCACCAACAAATCCACAGATTGTGTCAGTTGAAAAACTGGCCTGATCCATTTTACGATGCACTTGAAAATCTGAAAGAAACCATAAAAAGTTTATCTGATAGAGGGATGTCGGAAGAATGTCTCTTTTTTTCTCCGCTTTTGGCCCGTGGACTAAGTTATTATTCGGGCATTACGTTTGAAGCAAAGTTGCCCAATCACAGGGACTTGGGAAGCGTTTGTGCCGGGGGAAGATACGATGATTTGACCACTGTTTTGGGTTCCAAAAAGACTTTTCCTGGTGTGGGTGGTTCGTTGGGGCTATCGCGTCTTTTTGCTCGATTTGCAGAACGTACAGCCCCTGTTTTACAATTGGGAGATATACTGATTTGCTCACAAGATGCACAACATCTAGCCTGGTACACAAAGCTGGGCGATGCATTGCGTCAAGATGGTTGGCGTGTAGAGGTTTTTTTAGGGGAAGCTTCTTTAAAAAATCAATTGAAGTATGCCAATCGCAAGGGCTTTAGAATGGTTTTATTGGCCAATGCTGAGGAAATCCAAAATAATTTGGTTCAAGTGAAAGCAATGGATTGTCGCCAACAAGAGCTGGTCGCCGTATCGGAATTGCCCGCCTTTCTGGATGGTGCATTGCCCCCAACCACTGTTCTGCCCTAAGGGTTAAAGCCCCGGTATTTGTCGCTAAAGAAATTTGTCTGCTTGGCACCGCATCACCTCTAATGAATGCCCCCCTCCATCGCCATAAAGATTGGTGCCCTTGGTCGCGAGCACCGTTTCTTTTGGTTCTGGCAGTTGGGGGTCAGGCTGCTTTGAATCAATGTCCAAAAGAGCAAAAGATTCCTATTCTGGTAAGGTTGCCTCCCCCTTAATAAGGCCTCTGTTGCGCTATGGAATCCTTTTTATCACCTTTGAATGACGATTTTTCATAGATTGTAAAGGCTAATTTTGCCAGCATTCATTGATATTGCCACTGATGAGAAGGCTCTTTTGAGTATCCTTCACATGACCATATTTTTGTATCAGCCTGTATTGAAACCCCCTTGGTCCCTTCTTATTGCCCCATATTCAAGAAGCCTTTTTTCATTACCCATCGCCCACCCTTTATTATTTTTTAAACCACCCCATAATCCAATCCCATATCCCAGGAGCAAGGGCGTCTTTTTCTGCAACCAAGGGCATCTCAATGGTTTTTTGACCAGGAATTTCGATGACCAGGACCCCTAATCGCTGATTCTTCTGTATGGGCGGTGTCATAGGCTGATGATAACGCACCACAATTGTTGCGCGTCGCAAACTCCCCTTGGGCAGAGTGACGGCCAAACGAGACTGGGTAGCAAGACCCACGGACCCCTCTTTCCACAAGGGCAGCGTGGCCATTACCCGGCCTTTTTCGACAATCAGAGATTCAAAGCGCTGGGATCCCCAATTCAACAATCGTCGCGCCTCTGCTTCCCGAAGATTGGATGTCTTTACGCCGTTTAATACCAGCAACAGTCGACGTTCTGGATGTCCTGGGCATTTCATAGAGGCCACAATACCGTATTTCCCAGCATCCGTCATACCTGTTTTCATCCCGTCGGCAAAACCATTTTTCAACAAGCCATTGCGATTGGGTTGCGCAATGCCATTGTATTTAAACGAGGTCATTTTATAAAATTTAGCATACTCTTTTGGAAAATCCACCAATGTTTGCTCTGCAATTTTGGCCAAATCTTTGCACGTGCTGTAATGATTCTCCCCAGGCAAGCCAGAAGCATTGGAAAAATGAGAGTCATTCATACCAATATTGGCAGCCAAAGCATTCATCATTTCTGAAAATCCCTCTTCGCTGCCACCCAAAAATTCAGCCACGGCCGTACACGCATCGTTGCCCGATGTGACCACAATTCCCTTCAACAGGTCCTCGACTTTTACACTCTCTCCAGCCTTGATAAACATTCGACTACCTGGCTTTTTTGCTGCATTTTCAGAAACATAAATGCCCTCAGACCAATCCAGTGATTTTTGAGCCAGAGCTTGGAATATCAGATAGACCGTAACAATTTTTGTCATGGATGAAGGAGCCATGGATTGATCTGAGTTTTTTTCCAGCAAAACAGCCCGCGTAGAGAGGTCAATCAAATAGGCTTGATTGGCTTGAACAGCCATTTCCGGCATTTGAATACCATTGGCAAATCCTGTCATGGCAACAGATCGTGATGCAGATTTAAGGGATTCTGGGGCATAGGCACCCCCATTTTTTTCAACAGACTGGCCTGTTGGCAGGGTCAAACCCCCCGCTAACCCAGAATTGACCCCTGGCCGACTAGGTGCCCTAGGAACAGGGGCGTTGGCACTGGAATTGGGCAAATTGGATGTTTTGGCCTTATTTTTTTTGTCAAAAATTTTTTCAGTTTTATCGGGGCCCCATTGTGTGGGCCCAGTACCTTGTGCTGCCCATGTGGCCGATGATGCCATGTTAAAAATGATGAGACCTAGACCCATGATTCCCCCCAGGCGACCCTGGACAGGCATCCCAATGAATTGTGATTTTGGGGAAATGCCGGCGCCCACCCTTAATGGGGCCCTCTGGGTCAGAGCTGCCCAATTCCACATGCAGTCCTTGTATTTTTCTCGCCTCAACATCAGGTCCTTTTGATGGTTTATTGATAGGCTCTATACTGCCAAGAAAATCATTTGTTTTCCATAGATTTTACTGAAATTTCCTGAAAAGTTTTCACCCAACCCGCAGCATCATTTGCCCACTCAAGACCTTGTTGCCAAACCCAATCAGATCCCCTGTCAATATCCCCAATCAGATCAATTGACATCTGATGCCAATGGTAAGGGTTCTTTGTCCCAGCAATGAGGGGTCAATACAAAATGTGAAACCCGTGTATTGGCCTTTGGGTACAGGATCTAATCGGCCTTAAGAATAGGTTTTTCCGCCATCACACTTTCAATTTTTGCCTTGGCTTGTTGCAGTTTGGTCAAGCACTGCTCTTTTAAGAAAAACCCACGTTCATAAGCTGCAATGGCTTGATCCAATGTGAATTCACCATTTTCAAATTGCTTGACCAGCCCCTCTAGTTCTTTTAAAGACTCTTCAAAACTTTGCACAGGTACATTTTTTGCCATGTTTTAATTGGTATTTATGCTCTTTTTATCAGAATATAGTCTTCCTTGCACCCTTGTCAAAGAATCTCTTTTTCCTGAATTTTTCAGAGGGGATTTTTAGGATCTTGCACAAATTTAATGGCATCCAAAACCTCTGAAATACTCAAGCTTTCAGACAAAATCACCCCCTTGGGATACTTGGCACCGATGACCAAGTTAAAAGGAATGGCCGAACGACCGTATTTGCGCAAAAACATCATCAATGTTGGATCAGCTCTTGTAAAATCCCCCCGCAAACACACCACTTTTGATTGGGTTAAAACTTGTTGAACCTTGGGATTCTTGAAAACAGATTTGTTGACAATGCATAAGGGGCAGGCCATACCGGTCAAATCCACCAATACAATTTTACCATCACTGATGGCCTTTTCCAGGCTTTTTGTGGAGAAAACTTCCCACGAGATGGTGCCATCTTGCATAGAAATGGGGTGCACAACGGGTCCTGGCAAAGCCGGTAAAATCATCAATCCAACAGAAAAAACAAGGGGAACGCCATACACCAAGGCATAATATGTCCTTGGCCATTGAGCCAATCCCCTTATACGAGCCAACATAGGTAAAGCCATCCATACGCCCCAAATGCCCAGGGCAACTTTATCCCACGGCACCCCCAATAAGCCCCCCAATGATGTGCTGACAAACCAGCCCGCTGATACCATCAAGAAAAAACCTAGGAACTTTTCGAAGGTTACCATCCAGGCCCCTGGTCGAGGCAAAATCTTATCAATGGGTAAAATCATGCCCAGAAGATAGGGTAAGGCAAAGCCCAGAGCAATGGCAGTATAGAAAACAACGATCTCTACCCCCTGCCCCGTTAAGGCAAATCCCAATGCCGTTCCCAAAAAAGGCGCCGAGCACGGTGTGGCCAGCAAAACCGCCACAAGACCCGATAGAAATGCCTGAATAAAAACAGAGCGTTCCCGTCCCGGTGCCAATAAAGCCCCTGCCCATTGAGGCGTATTGATGTGAAAGACACCCAAAAGACCGCAGCCCCCAAACATCATCAAAATCACCATTACGCTGACAAAGTAAGGGTTTTGCAAATGCATTCCCCAGCCTACCTGCTGCTGAAAGGCTGTTTTAAGAACAATGGTCAGTGCTGCTAAAATCCAAAATCCAACCACAATGCCCCCGGCCGTCAAAGCACACATCATGCGCAAGGCACCGCGGCCTTTTTGGGTCAAACTTTTTAATTTCAAAGCCAAAACAGGCAAAACACAGGGCATGATATTCAGAACAAGGCCCCCTAAAAAGGCCAGGCCCAACATGGACCACCAGCTGGACCATGTAAGCTTTGGTGGATTCAGGGTGTAATCTGGCAAAGCAATTTCAAAGGGTCGACACACCTTAGAGCAGGCCAATCCATGCACCACCATATTGATTTTTGCCGAAGATCGATCTTTCAAGGCAATGTCCAGGTTGATCATTATGGTTTTGTGGTAAACAGACGCCGTCTGGTCTTGATTTTTCCAAACCACTGGAGCAGGCCAATGGGCATCCACATGCCATACGTTGCTGGACTTGCCCCATGTCAAAGTTGTTGGCTGACCCACATCATCGGCATTCAGATTGGGGCCGTAAATTTTCCACCCTGAGTCCACTTGAATTACCAACGGCATGCGCACATGGGTCGCCGAGGTCCATACTGGATTTCCCCACTGAACGGAAACAGGTCCTGCAGGTTCTTTTGGGTCCATAGCAGAAACCGCTGAGGTCAAATGGGCAATGGTCATTGTCATTATAATTGTGGCAAAACGCATCATCGCGCCATTAATCCCCTGATGCTGCAGTGGATTTTCTGGGCAATTTTTGGGGCCTTGGCTGGAACTTTGGTCCAATTTTTGCAAGATGGTTTGGTGTGGAATCGAATGCCATTGGAAACCTATGGTTCTGCATAGCCACGATATCGTGCGCCTCATTCTGTGCATTGGGCCCTGCTTTATTGATGTAAATAAGTCCCATCATGCCATTCTTTTTGATTTTTTTCTATCAATTCTTCTGCTAGTTCTATGGGCTATGGGCACTGTTCCTTGTGCATAGAATGGACCTAGGTGCATGTGAATAGGGCGAGCAGTGTAGGTTGCCCTATTTCTGCTAGATTTTTTCTCCATGTTTGCCAGATTTTTCCAGGACTGCTATGTGTTGAATGTCTCTAAATTTTTAGATCTAAATGGCCCGTCAGGCTCTTTTTTAAAATCTTATTGACATAACCTTATATTCCTTTTCACAATTGATCCAAGTATTCCATAACTGCTGCACCCTTGAATCCCAAAAAATTGCATCTCAAAATGCCTATTTATGGGCCAAAATTTCCCATTTGCATCGATTTAGATGGTACGCTGGTCAAGGAGCACACCTTGTGGCATTTAAATCTGCCATGGGATTGGTCTTTGGGTAAAAAGCTTTTTCCGCCCCTCTGGCCCCTCATCAAGTCAAAGATGGCCAATGCCTGTGAGCTGAATCAAACCAAATGGACGTATCATGCCCTGCTGATCAAGCAATTGCAGCATTGGCACGAAGAGGGGGCGCGCTTGTATTTGGTAACTGGGGCGCCAGAAAAAATCGCTCAACACGTGGCGGATCAAATCGGCTTGTTTTCTGATGTTTGGGCAAGCTCTGGTGCTCATAATTTGGTAGGTGGGCACAAAGCATCCCATTTATGCCATCAATTCGGGGCCTATGGCTATACCTATGTGGGGGACAGTTGGAAAGATTGCGCCGTTTGGAAAACATCCAAAGATATCATCACAGTTGCACCCAAAAACAGTCTGCTCTCTTGGTATTTAAAAAAAACAAAACCAGATCATCAGGGCATTTTTCATATACCGCATCCTGAGCAACAGTAAGGATATGGGGTGAATCTTGCCTGCGTATGCATGCATACCGATGTGCCTATATGAATAGGTGTGCTGGGTCAGCATCGCACCTTGTCAGAGCAAGATATTTTCATCACACTGATGGTACAGATGTACAGAGTCTTATCCCAGATCCACATGAAAATTCTTTCGCATCATCGCAGTGCCACCCATCATTACGCCATTGCCGAGCGTTTTGAATGCGGCATGGTTTTAATGGGCAGTGAAGTCAAATCCTTGCGCAAGAGTCAATCTAGTATCGCTGAGTCTTATGTCCTCCAGCGCGAGGGAGAACTGTTTTTACACAATGCGCATATCAACGAATACGCCCCCTCTGCCCAATTTGGCCATGAACCCAAGCGAGAGCGGAAATTACTATTGCGCAAACGACAGGTTTCAAAAATTATTGGTCAAATCACCCGCAAAGGCATGACGGCCATTCCTCTGAAAATTTATCTCAATGATAAGGGTCGCATTAAAATTGAAATCGCTTTGGCTGTGGGGCTGAAAAATCACGACAAGCGCGAAGCCCTGAAAACCAAAGAATGGAATCGCCAAAAACAGCGTGTCTTGAAGCAAGGAACCTACGAATGATTCCTTGGGTTGGTTTGAACTCTAGGGCGCTGATTGCCATTACGGGTCCAGAGCGCATCGATCTTTTGCAAGGATTGGTGACCCAGAAAATTTCAGAAAAAGAACCCTGCTTTTCCGCTATTTTAACCCCACAGGGTCGATTTTTTACAGATTTTTTTGTGGTTCATACGGAAAAACAGCTCCTTTTGGATTGTGCCAAGATTCATCACGGCCCACTTTTGAAACTTTTGATGCCTTATAGCCTGTTGCATGATGTGTCTTTGCACGATTGGTCCACCCACTATGGGGTGTGCGCAGCCATGGGGGAGCAAGCCGGGTCATTGATGAGGGAGTCTCCTTTTTACGATGACAGAGACCTGGGCGCCATTTTTTATACGGATCCCAGGCATCCCAGTATGGGTGTGCGCGCCTTGGTCCCGTACTCTATTTGGAATGAAATACCCCATCTTTTTTTGGATCAATCACCAGAATCCGCATACCATAATCATCGTATTGGGCTTGGAATTCCCGAGGGGGCCTATGACTTGATTCACCAGCATTCTGTTATTTTAGAGTACGGATACCAACACATTCATGCCATATCCTGGGAAAAGGGCTGTTATATGGGGCAAGAACTCATGGCTAGAACCTTTCATCGCGGTGTTCTGCGCAAGCATTTGTACCGGATTACTTTGGTGGAAGGGGTCTTCCCCCCATCAGGAACGGAACTGAGTGCCAATGGGGATGACGCACCCTCATCGGCCCCGGAACATCAGCGTGTAGGATGGATGGGTGGCCATTGCGGATTGTATGGTTTGGCTGCATTGCATCAGTGTGTTCGCAATCCCGAAAAACCTCTGGAACCCATCCTATTGTATTCAGGCCATTCAAATTCAGGCCATTCAAATTTACAATCATTTTCTGTTTTATTAGATCTAGTTTGGAACTAGATTAGTTTTTTTATCAATGATTATTGTTTAAAAATAAAATTATCAATAAACTATTTTTTAATATTTGTTTGATAGCATGGTACATGAATTTAATAGATAAAAAGGGTCAATTTAAAATGAATATCAAGAAAATATCAATGTGCTTAGCATTACTGTTGTGCTTGGATAACGCAATGACGGAAACCCAGGCAACAGAAACGTCAAATCAGAAAACAGCCACATCAAAGCAGGCAACGGCACCGACCAATAAAGCTGCGGCAAAGAAGGCAGAGACTGTAAAAAAGGCTGTAAAAAAGGCTGGGCAAAAGGCTGGGCAAAAGAACAAGAAGGTTGGGCAAAAGGCTGGGCAAAAGAACAAGAAGGTTGGGCAAAAGGCTGGGCAAAAGAACAAGAAGGTTGGGCAAAAGGCTGGGCAAAAGGCTGGGCAAAAGAAAATCACCAAATTTCCAGCACAAATAATTACACCCGAAGGTGCGGCAGTTGCGGTACAACAAGGGGGTAGCGAAGCAGTAAAAGCCACCATGACCCCAGAAGGTGCGGCAGTTGCGGTACAACAAGGGGGGATGAGTCCACAGGCAGTTGCGGTTGCTCAACCAGCAGAAGAACGACAAGCAGAATTGGCGTCTGGCGAAGCAAATTCAAAAACACTCAAAGAGCGCCTTCATGATCCTATGCATAAGAAAATAACACAAACATTGCTAAAAGTTTATGAAGAAGAAAAATCTGAACATGAAAAAACCAAAAAAGAGGTCATGTCTCTAAGGGCAGAGAAAGAGCAACAAGCAAAAGCGAATCCCAGGATAAAGAATCAAGATATTCCTAAGGCACCAGATCTAGAAAAAGCAAGGGAGTATTTTCTAGCAAGGCAAAATAACCTATCAATTCCAAAGGAGAAAAAAGAAGCTTTTGTAACCAAATTGAGGGCAAACAACAATGGACCCATGGTGACAGAAGAGGGGTTAAAGGAGGGTCTTAAGAACTTAAGACCAGCTGGAAAGATAGAGAAGATGGAAACAGACAACGAGAGAGCTATCAGAGAAATACAATCAGTTAAATTAAGACCTGCTCCTGCAAAAGAAAAGACCGATGTGGCAGAAATTGTACAAGGAGGTACGATTATAGCACCGGGAGGCACAAATGCCGTTACAGATATTGTTGAAGCTGTCGATACCGCAAAGGTTGCTGAAGACGCAGCACGCAAAGCAGCAGCATTAGAAGAATCTAGAAAAAATGAAGATAATGCTCATAAAGCCGCTTTGAATCAAGAAGCAGCAGAGAAAGCAGCAGCAGAAAAAGCTGAAGCAGAGAAAGCAGCGCAACAAGCAAAAGCAGCAGCCGAAAAAGCTGAAGCAGAGAAAGCAGCGCAACAAGCAAAAGCAGCAGCAGAAAAAGCTGAAGCAGAAAAAGCAGCGCAACAAGCAAAAGCAGCAGCAGAAAAAGAGCAGCAAGCAAAAGCAGCTGCAGAGAAAGAGCAGCAAGCAAAAGCAGCAGCAGAAAAAGCGTTAGAAGAATCTAGAAAAAATGAAGATAATGCTCATAAAGCCGCTGCGGATCAAGAACAAGCCGATAAAGCTGCAGCAGAAGCAGCTTTTCACATGTAATTCAAGTAAAAAATGATGAATTGGCGCACTCTGAAATACGGGTGTGCCAATCTTTTTCCGTAAACTGATCCCGTATGTCATCTTTTTACAGATCTGCCATTCAAAACCTCGTGGCGCCATCTATCCCATACGCATGAGGCATATGGACACCGATTCTGGGATCTGCCCAGATATCCATTTTTAAAATATTACCCCTAAATCCAATATTTTTACATAAAATTAAATAATGTTTGCTATAATTTATGTATAGCTTTTATAAAATTACATTAAAATGAATCAGGAAATAAATATTTTTAGCAGAGTAACGCTGGTGGCCCTAATAGCTCTGGCCTCACTCTCTGGTACGACGGACGCTCGTGGAAGTGGAGGCAGTCGGGGACATGGAGGCGGTCATGGTGGCCACAACAGACATAAAGGCAGATCCCAGTCACACCACCACAATGGTAATAGCCACGACGAACTTAACCACGACGACAATGGCAGCCATAACAACAGTACCCGCAATGTCTCTGGGAATATGGGGGCTTCTGGCAGAAATAAAGGTACTGGTAATCGGGGCAGATTTAATGCTGCTCGCAATGGTGTGGGAGGGGCAGGCGTTGTTGGTGGCTCAAGAGGAGCGCGAGTGGGCGCTGTTGGTGTTGGTGCAGGCCCCAGAGCAGGTGTTGTTGCTGGTGGCGTAGCACGGGGAGGTGGTGTTGGGTACCCTGGAGTAGGTGTTGCTGCTGCAGAAGGTGCAGCCGCCATGGCAGCAGGAGTAGGAGCAGCAGCAGTAGGAGCAGCAGCAGTGGGCAGCAATGTCTCTAATACTCCAGTCAATGAAGTCTTTGTAGAAAGTGCCACCCCACCAGTGGTTGAAGAGGTTGTTATTGGGCCGCCCATGGTGAAAGAAGTGGTGGTCAATGTTTAAAATGGCCTTAATCATGGCATAAAGTGAGCAATCGAACAGTTGATCAACATGGGGATATGGGGGCAGAGGCAGGGATATGGATGAGAATAAGAGCAGAAATAGCACTGGGGCATAGAAATTCCCCCAGAAACCACATGGCCTCAAGACGGATTCCCCCTGCCCTCTTCGTTGGTTTGACGACCATGGATTGGGATAGGACTCTTCTGAACTCTGGGGCCCTCTCTCATTCAGAATTTAAACCCCATTTTTTGATGGCAGATTACTCATTCCAAAAATTATTTTATCACTTATCCCCCCCCTAGTCATGTGGCTTAATGCTCAATATTGCCTTACATTAAGGCGCATTTTACAATCCAATACCTGTTACAGCCCATAACGAGGGAGGGATCAATTCTCCAAAATACATCTTTTTTCCATTGAAATTTTGCATTTTAAAATAAATGATAGGACGATGCTGGCCCCACAAATGGCTTTGGCTGGGTTCTCTAACCATCACAGGCCCACTCACGAATTGCAATGATAGAGCCCGATGGTCTGTCACTGGCCCCCTATGGCGTTGAGCACCATCATCACAGCGCCCCATGACGTTGGTCATCTCGGTAAAATTAAGAAGGAGGTTCCAGTTTTAGAGAAGAAGGTCTTTTTGACCAGATATTTTTGCAATGAAAATCCCCCTAACAAAACCCATTGATTGCCAAACCCAGCATCGCGCCAGTGGCTCAAAATTAAAAAATCTCTAAGAACAGTGGCCAAGCCATAGAATAATGCTCGCACAACAATGGCTCAAAGCATGCTCTCTTGGCAGAAAATCATCCATTGGCATAAGGGTCAAGATAAGGTGTGAAGGCGCCTTTTCATCAAATCCAAGTGCAAAATAGAGTGTCACAATCCAATCGTACGGCACAGGGCTGCCCCAACCTGCTTGCTGAAATTTAATGACACCAACCAGAAGAACATATCTTGTTCGACGACATGGAAAAGCATGTGCCATTGCTGCAACTGTCAGAACCCTGGTCCGTTCGCATCAGAATCAGATATCCCAACAAAGGGATTCGGGGTGCCATTGCAGAATCCCAATTTTCAGCCACAAAATACCTTGGTGCAATCGCTTTTCTGGATACAAAGGGCCCATCAAGTCAACATACCGCTGCATCTGATTGACATAAGGGGTGTCCTGCCAAGGGCTGATGGGGCGATGGTCGCTCTTGAAATCCACAATCCATACATCATCAGATCGGACCAAAACCCGATCCATTCGACGCAGTTGCCCAGGGCCACACCACTCTACTTCGGCACGCGCTTCGAAAAACAAAGGACGCAAATCTTTTCGCTGCAACAAACCCACCACACAGCGAGCCCAACGCTGACTGTGCGAAGGTCCCAAGCCCTGTCTTTCTAGAAAATCAAGAGCCGTAGTAAACCATTTTTCCGAGGAAATGTTAGGCAGCTCTTCTAGCAATTGATGCAAAGCAGCCCCACGACGGCGATGCATAAAAGCTCGAGGTGTGGTCTGAGCATAAGTCTTTTCCCCAGTTTTTTCTCGAGGTATGGGTTTTTTAGAGGCTGATTTCTGCAGTTGGTCCACTGACTTCTCTAGAGATTCTGCCTGCAACTTTCCCTGTGGTTGGGTTTTCTGGAAGTCCATTGCTGCACCGTTGGATTGCTCCAGCTGTTTTAAACCTTCTTCTCGGTGCAAATCATCTTGCAGCTCTGTGACAGAGGGAAGATCCTCATAACGCCATTCCGCCATGGCGTCATTCAAAGCCCCACCATGGAAAATGAACCCATCCTGGACCCCATCATCTGAACCTTCGCCCTCTTCCTTGGAAAACGCCTTGCTCCTAATCTCATCATTGCCCCAGGCATCATTGCGCAGACCGTTCATTAACCAGGTAAATGTTCCATAGGTCTCTTTTGGACCTTCTAAATTGGCTTCCAGATCCCCATTCAGATTTCCTGAAACCGCGCTACCAGCCAACCAAACAGGGGCAGTATCAGCCAGTGGCTCCGCCATAGACTGAACCGACTCCACACCATTCAAAATTGGGTCAGCGCAGGTATATTTCCAAGCCACGGAGGTATCTTTTGACACAGAAGGTGTGGCCTGAACTTGCATCATGGCATCCATGACGGCTTGGTACCACAAACCAGACTCTTTGCGCGATGAGAGGTACAAGCGATCTTGGGCCCGAGTCATAGCCACATAGAATAGGCGCCAATATTCAGGATCATCTTTGTCCACTGGTGGGGGTAAATCTGGCACAATCACCACAGGGGCTTGGGCGCCCTTAGCCCCATGAATGGTTAATAATTGTACCCCACCGCTCTGGGTGGTTTTAAAAATCGTATCGTCACGCTGAACCCAATCCAAAAATCCAATGCCGTCATCTGCATCAGGCCAATGCTGCAAAGCCTGGATAAAAGCATCTACGGCATTTCTGGCATTTGCACCGCCAAAGGCCAATAAAAAAACCTCCCCACCCTCTTCATAAACCCAGCGCACCACCAAATCCAACAGTCGGCAAGAGGCTCTACCTTGACGCACACCCTGAACATAGGCGCATAGGGCTGAAAAAAAAGCTTGATTTTCTGACAAATTTGAAATATTTTGCCAAATCGAGCGCCTGCCCCTTTGATAAGCTGCCTGAAAAAGGGACGGTTGCTTTCCAAATAGGGCAATTCCATCTATAAGCTCGGCCAGTGCCATATCGTCGTCCACATGCAAGATGACCCGACACCAAGCCACCATCATATGGATTACAGGGTCTTCTTTATAGGACATATCCTTGCGCGTCAGCCATCCTGAACCATGAAGTTGGGTTTGCAAATTCTTGAAAAAAGTCGTGCGTCGAGGTAAAATAATCAGGATATCCTCTGGTTGCACCAAGCGCTGTTGACTGGGCAAGAAAAAGGGCTTCTGCATCCACCGATTCAGGGTCTGAATCCACTGATCTGCCAATTTGATACAGGCCTCTTCGGATGTTTCTGTTGCCTCGGATTCCGAGCCGCAGGCCCACATTTCCACCAGTCCAGGCCGGGTAACGTGAAAACTGGTATGATTGGAAAATGGCATATTTATCCGATCTTTTTGGGCAAACACGGCATTAACTATTTTTAAAACAGCTGGCGCCGATCGAAACGATACGGTCAATTCAACATCGCAAAACCGACCATCCTGAGCCAAGACCCAGGCTTTTACAAAATTTCGCATTAAAAAAAATCCCTCTGGGTCGGCACCCTGAAATCCATAAATAGATTGCTTGGGATCCCCCACCACACAAACGGTTCTGTGGGGTTTTTGGATAACTGCCTCAATCATATACCTCAAAATTTTCCACTGATGCCGACTGGTGTCCTGAGCCTCATCCACTAGAATATGATTCAAGGCATGGTAAAAAGTGTGGGCAACCCAACCGGAATAAGCACTGTGCTCTAACAGATCCACGGTTTTAAGGGTCAAGTCATCAAAGTCCAGTGCACCAGATTTGCTGCCCTCATAAACCTGCATAACCTGTCGAAAAAGCTTTTCGCAATCCTGGTCTTTTTGGGCTTTTTTCATCCGCACTGCAGCATCAGCCATGATTTGCATCAGGTCTTTCTCTTTCTGATGCCAATATTGAAGAGATTCGTGTCGCAAACCAGAGCTTTTGGTCATCTTGGCAGAAATAATGGCACGGTATTCTTCAGAACCCCTGGAAACCGAATGCCACTTTTCTATCCAGATTTTATCGGTCGTCTCTATTTCACAGAGTTCTGGTAGGGGATTGGGGTGGGCTTTTAAAAAATCATCCACTGAAAAATTCATTGCCTCTGCATCGTACTCAATGCCAGGCAAAAGGCGCTGATGAAACATTTCTGCTAGAACAACGGGCATTCGAATGCCCAATCCCACCAAACGCTGTACGGCCATACCTACAGGGGATCTGGGGTCCATTCCAATCAATACCCCATCCAAAGCCTGTTCCCACATATGCAGGGCTTTGGCCTGATCCCAAATGTGCAAGGGCATATTCAAATGAGCCTCAATGGGAAAGCGCATCAAGGCATCGTGACAAAAACTGTGGAATGTTTGAATAATGACGGGATCTTTGGCCAATGTTGCTTTCAATAATCTGGCGCGAGACATGGCCTCTGGTGAGGGCTGACGCCCCATCATATCCATCATTTCCTTTTGAAGACGCACAGTATCGCAGGTGGACCATACCATGACCTGGTGGTCCAGGCGCTCTTGCATTTCCAGAGCCGCACGCTTGGTAAAGGTAACGCACAAGATGGTGCGACCCGAAACATTGTCCAACAAAAGACGTACAATGCGCGCCACCAACAGGCTTGTTTTGCCGGATCCTGCCGATGCATTGACCCAACATGTGGTGGCGATATCCAGGGCTTTAAGCTGTTCTGGTGTCATGGGAAATCAGATGGAATCCGAGGTTCTTGCTCGGCATTCTGTCTTGATGCCATGGTTTCTGCAGCATACACAAATGGAGCCAAGGCGGATAAGGCTTCTTGTATGGCTTGGCACCCCGATGGCGCCAAGGCACCCAAAGGAAATCGTGTCTGGTCAGATCCCCATCCCAAAACAGAGGCTGCGTATTTAATTGGACCAGGGTTGGTCCCACAGTTCATGGCACGATGCAGTGGTACCAAGATTTGTGATTTTTCTTGAGCAATCTGCCATTTTTGCATTTTCAAAGCTTGCCAAATTTGCCCATACAACATGGGAACAATCCCTGCTTGAACCGAAATAATGCCACTGCCCCCACCAGCAACAAAAGGCACAAATGTGGCATCTTCACCGGAAAATATTTGAAAATTGCCATCATGAATGCGTGCCCGCATGGCTGTGGGTCTGGACAAATCGGGTGTACTGTCCTTGATGCCAACAATGCGGGGATATGTTGCCAATTGACACACGGTATCCACATCGATATTGACACATGTGCGACCTGGATTGTTGTACAAAACAATGGGCAAGGATGTCTGCTCGTGCACCTGATGGAAAAAAGCCAACAATCCTTTTTGAGAAGGTCTGATATAAAAGGGTGTCAAAGCCAATACACTGTCGGCCCCAGCCTGCTCTGCGCCCTTGATCATGGGAACGACCTGGTCCGGCAGAACCCCAGAAACACCAGCCATAATGTGCTTTTTACCGCCTGCCCATTCCACTACACGGGCAATCAATTCCCAGTATTCTTTGGGATTCAAGGCCATTCCTTCGCCCGTTGTTCCAGCCACAACAAGGCCCGCAACGGATGTTTCGCGCAGACCTGTTACATAAGCCCTTAAAGTTGCCCAATCTATTCCACCACCATCTGACCATGGCGTAACCATGGCGATGTAAACTCCGGATTTTAAAGCATTCATTTTACACCTTTTTTGATTGTCAGACGTTATACTGACATAAGTATACCCTGATTGCCCCACCACAGGAATCAAAATCCCATGATCTATTCGCGGCTTTTTCTGGCCACTATTTTTGCAAGCTTGACCTCTTCAACCTCTGGAATGCCATCTTTTAAAAAGCTGGGCATCCAATTGACATCAATCCATTCGACACAAGGTTCCCTTCCCGTACAAGACATTAAATGGCTTCGGGGTATTTTTCAAAATGGGCGTCAGCCCATCCTTCAATTGGCTGAATTGACCTTGAGGAACCCCCGTTGGTGGGTATGGTTTCCTGAAATGATGGCTGCCTTGCAGAAAAAAGCCGAGAAAAATAGTGGCAAAAATGGATCTTTGACGGAATCGGACCTTAGGAAAATCATTGTTTTTTTTCAACAGTATTCGCCTAGAACCTTGAACGGGTGGATGATGTACCGGAAGATGGTGTCTGGCAGCCCTAAAAATTTAAAACTATACCACAAAGGCATTCGGGCATTCTTTTCCAAGGCCACCCTTTCCCAATTTAAAGATGCGTATCCCGGGATTTTAAAATTGTCCCCACAGCTGGAATGGCCGTTGCATCATTTTATTCTCAGCGGGACCCAAAAACCCATGAGTGATGTCAGATCGATTTTGGAAATATTAAAACCTACGAGTGGCCCCTTGAGACTTTTAACCCGTCTTTTGGCCCGCACACCGGATGCCAAAGTTTTTACGGATTATCAAAAATTTGAAAAAACCGGCAACTGGGACCCTCTTTTGGCACTAGCCATGATTCAATGTTGCATCCGCATGAATCAAGGTGAGGATGCTTGGGCCCATCGTTTGCGTTTGCCCAAAGCCTATACCCTGCAACATGCCAAAGAAATCACCCAATTGGACATCCGAATCATGCGACAATTGTTGCAAGAAGGGCAGGGGGCGGAAACCAAAGGCCAATACGATGGGGCTAAAAAATTATACAAAAAGGCGGTTTCCATGCCGATTTTTGCATCCATCGACAAGGCCCATGATGCGCACTGGACCAAGGGGTTTATTTATTTTACAGGGTTAAAGGATTATAAGCGCGCCTTGGACCATTTTACCCAATCATCCAATGCCTTTTCTGCCCGTGCCCTAAATCAGCACATATTGCAATCAAAAAGGCCACATCCACGGCCATCAGGCCCTGGTGTGGTGCGTCACGATGTCCGCGCCCTATTTTGGTCAGGACTGTGTTGCGAATATTTAAAAAAGCCAGCTCTGGCTAAGGCTTATTACACTGAAGCGGCCCAATATGGCACCTACTTGTATGGTCAGTTGGCCTGCTGGAAATTGAATCGTCCCGTTGTCCTTAATTTTGCGAACCCTGCGCCAGGGAAAAAGGATTGGCACACTTTGGCACAAAAAGAAGCATTGCGCATTGTTGAAATTTGGAAAAAAACGGCCCCCAATCAAGTCACCTTGCCCCCTTATGATACCACCTTGGCTTTTTGCAAAGACCTGGTGGTGTTGGCCCACACGGCTGGTGATCATGCGGCGGCCTTGAATTTGATTAAATTATTGCACCCGACACACCTGGTGGAATGCGCCAAAGGCATGGCAAAACATTCCAATTGTGTATTCAGGGCCCTTTACCCCATTTTACCCACCATTGAATGCCAAGATCCAGCATTGATTCATAGTATTATTTTAGCAGAATCATCTTTTCACCCAACCGTTGTCAGTTGGGATGGCGGAATTGGCATCATGCAAATCATGCCCAAAACGGCGGAAAAAGCAGCCAAAGATATGGGTATTGCTCTGGACAAGTCTCGCCTTCATCGGGATCAGGCCTATCAAATCCGCATGGGCACCCACATCATTACGGATTATTTGAAACAAATGGGCTTTCGATACCCAAGCGGTATTGCAGCTTATAATGCTGGTGTTCATCGAGCCAAACCGTGGGTGGACAATACGCCGGCTTTAAAAATACCGGAAGATGCTTTGATTTGGATAGAAAGCATCCCCTTTCAAATAACCCGACATTACGTTCTTACGGTTTTGGAATCCTACATCACTTATCGGAAATTGATGGGATCCCCTGTTCAAGGAAATGAATGGATGGATTTGTTGCGCGCGCGCCCTTGAATAAGGTCCTGAAATCCTAAAAATACACAGGTTGGCCTACAAACATGGGGCAAGATGTTTGGCGGTGTAGGGCTTTTAGCGCCTGCAGAAATGATAAATAACGGTAAACAGACCCTCGGCAAAACTGTTTTTTACCGGTTTGGACAAATTGTTAACTTGCTCTGTAAAATCCGACATAGGTTTGATTTTTTCGATATTAAAGTTTTTTCCACGTGGGCCCGTTAAATGCAGTGTTGTGCCAATTTCAAATGTCAAATAATCGTTCCATTGGTATCGAACACCCATCCCTGTAAAAATATTAAGCTGGGGTATTAGGGAAAAAGATGGGCTGTTTGTCTGCCCAAAGGATATAAAGCACTGGGCACGATCATAGTGGGCAATCAGGCGCATGGACGACCCATTAAAGGAGTTTGCAGGAGATGCCACATCATTGTAAAAGGGCTTAATGAAGGTTTTTCCGACATCGTTCAAGGTCATTTCATCGAAATAGCCTTGAAAATATTGGGGATGACTCAAAAACATGTGATCGCTAAAATTTGATCTCAAATCCAGATCCAGAGAAAAATTTTTTAAAGACAAGATCTTTGAAATCCAAGATTCCGATTTCGGTGCCTCTATCAAGTTCATTGGACTGGACAATGGTCTATCCCATGCCCTGACATTTGATTCGAGAATCATGCCATATAGCACTATCAGTAGGAATAGTTTTTTATAGGGCTTGATCAGATGTGATGACATAAAAGCCTTAAAAGAGGAAAGTCTTTACAGTTACTTTACCAAAATACCGGCCATCCTAGCAAGGGCGATCCACCCTATCTAAAATCGCATCCATGATACAGTGCAACCACCAGAATGGATTAAATGGGGGCAATCCCAACCAAAGAGCACCTGTCAACTGCAGCAATTTCCATTGAAAAAACATCTCATTGTAGGTATTCTTTACGGAATATAAACTTTTTTAAAAAAACAACCCACCCCATGCTGATTTTGGCCTCTCAATCCCCGTCGCGATCCCTTTTGTTGGCCCGCATAGGCATTCCTTTTAAAGTGCATCCTGCAGACATCGATGAGACACCCATTCTTCGGGAACGCCCTACGGCATATGTTACCCGTGTGGCTCGAGAAAAAGCTGAAAAGGTATCCTCTACTCACCCAGATTGCCCTATTTTAGGGGCAGACACCATTGTGGCTGTTGGGACCCGTATTTTACGCAAAGCCGAAACTGAATCAGAGGTGTATCAGCAGTTGCGCCTGATTTCCGGTCGACGTCATCGCGTCTACACTGCCCTGGCCCTGAGATTGCCTTCTGGGGCTTACTACACACGACTTTGTGTGACGCATGTTGCCATTAAAGTTTTGGAAGCCCACGAGCAGAGAGATTTTGTTGCATCCCAAGAATGGCGCAATGTGGCTGTGTACCGCATAGAAGGATTGATGGGGCTGTACATACGCATGATTCGTGGCTTGCCATCGACCATACAGGGTCTGCCTTTGTGGGACACCTATTCCTTGTTAAGAGGCCACGGACTGCTGCAAGAAATGTCCAGCAATTCCATGGTTTTCAACGCCCTGGCATCAGAGCCAACACCCATGGAACCTATGTGAACATTCTGCGATTCATAGATCCAAAAAGCCAAGTTCACATTTTGTCACAAAAGTTTTTGGAAAGTGTATTGACCCTGGTTTTGTATGGCAGAAACATTGGGACCCTTGTCGGTCAAAAATGGACAAACCTTTTTAAAAAATCCAAGCCTGCACCCAGGAGTGCCCACGGTCCCTGGTATTTTTTTGGAAAAATAGCCCTCTGCATGACCATTTTTTCTTTTTACATCGATGCAGCACCTTATGCGGCCATTGTTACCAATCTAAAAACAGGGAAAACCATCGCCCAAAGCAATGCGCACAAATCGGTTTATCCTGCTTCTTTGACTAAAATGATGACTCTTTATCTGACGTTTGAAGATTTGTCCAAAGGCAAAATTACGTTAAATACACTCTTTTGCGCATCGCCTCTGGCCAGCAAACAGCCTCCATCCAAGTGGGGTGTGCGCCCAAATGAAAGAATATCGGTTCGCCAGTGCATCTTGGCCCTTTCGGTAAAATCTTCCAACGATATTGCCTATGTTGTTGCTGAAAATATCGAAAAAAACATGGATCAGTTTGTGGCGCGTATGAATCTTAAGGCCTTGCAGCTGGGCATGCGGAACAGTTCTTTTCGCAATCCATCGGGTTGGCATCATCCCTTGCAAAAAACAACAGCCCACGATATGGCTATTTTAATGCGGGCCATTTGCACCCATTTTCCAAAATACGCTAATTTTTTAGGCATTTTATCCATTCAAAAGGGCAAAAATATTGTGCGCAATACCAACAAACTGCTGGGGCGTGTACCTGGGATGCGTTTGGGGAAAACCGGATTTACCCTGCCATCAGGGTTTAATTTGGCTGCCACAACACATCGCGGGGATAAAACCATTGTTTCCGTAGTGATGGGCATGCCATCAACGGAACATCGCAATAAATTAACAGCGCATTTGATAGAAACTTTTTACACGGCGCCCGAGAAATTGGACTTAGCCATCAATCAGCCCAATCAAACCCTAGTGCAAAATACCCTCTTGGCCCAATCATCTGGACGTTCCCAATTGGCAAAATTCCTGGGCCCAAAGAAAAAATTGCCAATCCGCATGGCCCAAGCACGCGTCACGATGAGGCGAAAAAAATTGCGGGCAAAAGCCATCAGTGGTCAGCTTTTATTGGCAAAGGCAGAAACGCCGACCAAGGGCAAGCCCATTGCATTGTACACCAAGCCCAATGCACCACGCATCAAGCCCAACATACAATTTTCCAAGAATAAGATTAAAAATAGGTCCAGAAAAAACAGAAACCCTAAAAATTCTCAGAGCATCCTTTTTCTAGCCTCTAATACGCCCAGTAAGAAGAGAGCGGGCAAAAATCGAAAAAAGCAATCCCTCTGCAAACCTTTGTACAAGCGCACACGTGGTGGGATCAAGCCTCTCTACAAGCGCACACGTGGTGGGACAAAGGAAAAGATGGTCTAGTCTAGAGACCAAATCCTTTGCCCCAATGGACCAAATCATGAATACTTGAGGGCTGCCAACAAGACAACAGCGCTTTAATGGCCCTCATTTGATAAGCATCAGCCAGCGCATAGGTCGCACAAACACCCCCTTGAAAAGCAGTGTGAATACTCCCTAAAGAGGACTCCATAGATGCTGCTAAATTCTCAGAAAAGTCACCCTGCAGAATCTTTGTACGGGCGGCTTTTTGAATGGATACAATGCTGCGCCATTCATCCAAAGAGGCTTGTTCGCTGAGGACTATCCATGGAAATGTTATTTTTTCTTGAAAAAAATCATGGCCCGAATCCCAATTTTTTATGGATCCCCCATATTCAGCCGCATCGTCTCTTAACTGATAAGCCATACCCATGGCCATTCCATAGCATTCAAGGGCCCTGGCCTGTTCTTCAGTGGCACCAGAAATGATGGCCGCTGCCAAAGCAGATGCGGAAAAAAGGCATGCGGTTTTATCTTGAATCATGGCCAAATAGGTGGCGCGCGTTACATGGGAATGGGCGCTCATCCCATGAGATGTCATTTGACAATCGGCTATTTGTCCCTGCACCAAGTGCACCATGGCTTTTTGCACACAGGAAATGGCATCCCAGTTGTGCACTTCCAGCAAGGTTGCAAAGGATTGCGCCAACCACCAATCACCGGATAAAATCGCCACAGTATTGCCAAGAACTCTGTGTGCGCAAAAAAATCCCCTTCGCATTTGCCCCTCGTCCAACACATCGTCATGCAACAGGGAGGCGGTATGCAGACATTCTATTGCGCAGGCCAAAGCCCCATGTGCCGGTGTAAATTTGCCCAGCAGCTGGGCTGTTAAAAAAATCAACTGCCCGCGTATTTCCTTACCCTTGCGTGGAATCATATCCAGAATAACTTGTGGCGCATTGCAATCGTGAGCCCATCTATTCCTATACGATTGCAATTGTTCTTGAAATAGAGTCCAGTCTTTTTTGAAAGCAAGGTGGCTAGAGTACACAACTGGGTCCTGTTCATAGGATATGATCTAGCCCCAAGCCTAGCAATTTCAGCCACCTTCGTCCATGTTGCTCACCCAGCCCTACTTCCCCATTGCCAGCCCGTCAGCCCACCTGATCTTGGGGATGATGCCAAGAAAATATGGAAACCTTTTTTGTATAGTTCATGGTATTTTTGGACCCTATTGCCAAAATATTGCCATACTTTGTTGGAAAAAAATGTTGGCATGCAAACAATCACCATTGACATCATTTCGTTTTAGATTTTCCACCTTATCCAAGATTTCAGACCTTTAAAAATTGGCCCAGCAATGGGGATCAACAGTGGGGCTAGGGTTCTCTCAACATCTGTATTTTAAAAAAAATGCGTGAAAAACATGTGAAAAAGAGGCAGGGATACTTTTTCCCCACCAATTATTATGTCACTATAAAATAAATGTCTAATGCTCTCTATTTATGAGGTGGCTTTTCGTTACCGCAGCCATCATCGGCAGCATGGGCTATATGTGGTATTCGTACAACCGTGCGATCACCGGAGCATTGGGTCTGGAATTAAGAGAAATTTTAATACCAGGTCAAAATCGGACATCCAATGCTTCTATTTTTTGGGCCCTGAATATGACCAAAAGACATCATATGTGGATGCAGCCCCTTCGCGCCATCCAAGATCGACTGGAATCTTTGCCCTGGGTACAATCTGCAGCTGTTCAAAGACGTTTACCTTGGACCCTCACCCTTACCTTGGTGGAAAAAACACCCATGGCCATTTGGCAAAATGCGGGAAAAAAATGTGTTATTGATGGGGATGGGCGACCCATTGAGGGGGCCTTGCCAAAATATTTTCCCCATTTAATTTTAGTAGCGGGCAAGGATGCGCCAGGGCATTTTCGCAAACTTTTAAATCAATTGCCCAAAATTCAAAGCCTGCCAGCCGTCAAAGCCGCCTCTTTTTTACGCTGCCAGAGATGGGATTTATACCTAGATGGGGGAACTCAGGTTCAAATGCCTCAAGAAAATCTGGGCAAAGCGTTGATGAAACTTGTCAATTTTTGGCCCTCAATAGAGGGATCAACCGTCATTGACCTGCGCTTTCCGGATGCACTGATTTTCAAGCCATGCGCATAAACTATTTGTCACGGCGCTACCAAGCAGGCATTGATTTGGGCAGCAGTCAATTATCCTGTTGGCTGGGACAAAGCGATGATGCCCATCCTGTAACGCTGCTGGGTTCAGGACAAATAGCATCTCGAGGACTGTGGGGAGGGCAAATCACAGATGTTCGAGCGCTAGAAGAATCCATTGTTCGCATTCTGTACGATACAGAGCAACAAGCCAGGGCCCAGGTTCGTCAGGCAACCCTGACCTTGAATGGGTCATTTTTTAGATTTGAACGCTGCCTTTTAAAGACCACCCTGCCCCATGGTATAGTGACAGATGCCGATGTGCATCGCATGCTGTCTCAACTGCACCACCCAGATTACCACTGCGCGCAAATTATCCCCCTAGAATTTCGAGTAGATCAGCAGGAAAACATCCGCGATCCGCGAGGCATGGTCGGGCAAAATATGACGGGGCATTTTCATGGGGTATGGATGAATAAAGGTCGATTCGACACTGTTGCTTCATGCTTAAAGCGTTGTCAAGTACATATCCAGAATATTCTTTTTTCTGGCTGCAGCAGCGCCCTATCTTGCCTCAGTTCAGACGAGCGCGAATTAGGAACCATGCTCATCGATTGGGGAGCCAGCACCACCAGTGCCTCTATTTTTTTAAATGGATTGTTTGTGGATCAAATCACATTGCCACTGGGAGGGCAAACCATCACCGAGGATATTGCCAAGGGCTTTGAAACATCCATTGCCCACGCAGAGCGTTTAAAAATTCTACATGGGGCCGCCCTTGTTACTCAAAGCGATCATCATGAAGCCGTTCCTGTGCTGCCCATTGGTCAATGGGACAATGAATTTTCAAACCCCATTCCACGTTCTGCCTTAATTCGATTGGTTCAAATCCGTTGCGAGGAAATACTCTTATCTCTGAAAAAGCAAATGGACACTTGTCCCTATGCCCGATCCATTCAGAGGGTTGTTTTAACGGGTGGTGGGGGGCAATTGCCTGGTTTAAGAGAGTTGGTTCAGCGTTTTTTGAATCGCTCTGTCCGTTTGGCACGTCCCATTGCACCCAAAAATGCACCCCGACATTCGACAGACCTTTCTGGTGTTATTGGCGCCATGATGCATCATGGCATGCCACCGGACTCATTATTGGTTGCACCTAAAAAAGATTTTCATTTCTTTTCTTGGTTACGAAAAAAAATGTGATACAATTGTAAATCATTAATGAATAATAGAGCTTTGTATGGTAGGAAATCAGGAAAATAGAGTCGAAGATTTAATCTACGAGACCAGCTTGGATAGAATTGTCCCTAGGATAGCCGTCATAGGCATTGGTGGCGCAGGGGGGAATGCCGTTGACAACATGATTCGATCGGGTTTGCAGGGCGTTTCTTTTCTGGTATGCAATACAGATGCCCAGGCCCTAAGCCAATCTCTGTGTCCAGAAAGCCAGCGCATTCGATTGGGTTTTGGCGTTACCCAAGGGTTGGGTGCAGGATCCTCTCCCGAAGTGGGGCGGTTGGCTGCAGAAGAGAGCATTCAGGAAGTGATGCGACATTTAAAGGGCATCCACATGGTTTTCATCACAGCCGGAATGGGTGGCGGTACAGGCACAGGGGCAGGTCCGGTTATTGCCTCTGCGGCTAAGGAGCAAGGCATCCTAACGGTGGGGGTTGTGACCAAGCCTTTTCATTTTGAAGGCAGTCAGCGCATGCGTGCAGCAGACAAAGGGATCGATGTCATTCGGGATTGTGTGGATACACTGCTGGTCATTCCCAATCAAAATCTTTTCCGTCTTGCAACGCAAAATACGACTTTTGTAGAGGCGTTTGCCATGGCTGACGATGTTTTGCATTCCGGAGTTCGAACTTTTACAGATATGATGATCAATCCAGGATTGGTTAACTGCGATTTTGCAGATATTTGTACCGTTATGCGAGACACCTGTGGAAAAACAATGATGGGAACAGGAGAGGCGACAGGAGACTCGCGGGCAACAGAAGCTGCAGAAAAAGCCATTGGATGCTTGTTGCTAGACGATGTATCCATTAATGGGGCGCAGTCGGTACTAATCAATGTAACTGGGGGCCCTGATCTGAAATTATACGATGTGGATGAGGCCATTGGACGCATCAAGCAAGAGGTGGACCATGAATTGCCGGGTCGAGACTTGGCCCGCATTATCTTTGGTGCGACTTTTGAGAAGAATCTAGAAGGCATTGTCAGGGTTTCTGTTGTAGCAACGGGCATTCAGGACCCATCTTTGATTGTGAAAGCCTCTTCTGTTGAGGCTATGAGCGAGAGCCCACTCCCTGATCCATTGTCCGAGTCTTTTTCCACCATGGGATCCCGTCATGCCACCTATGATTTTGAAGAGACTTCTTTTCCTTCCTTTGCCTTGCAAGAAGAGCCATCAGAAGATTTTGGATATGCGGACGATCGTTCTGGGTCAGAAAACGATTTTGGATACTTGTCCGATCGAAAAAAAGCCAAGCCAGCACCCGCAACATTTTTACAGCGTCTAATGGGATTGACTCGTCGCAAAGAAGCCGTTCCCTTGTATACAGAGGCCCCTAAAAATTCAGACAAAATATCTGATAAATTTTCCCAGTTGCCACCAGAGGATTCCGAAATCCCTTCTTTTTTAAGGCAAAAACCTAAGAAATAAAGGTGCTTTTCAAGTGTGGGAGAATTGATTTTCCCACATTTTACTCGATTTCACTTATTTTATTGACTTCATGCGAACACAATAAAAAAACTTGAAAATTCCATTTTTTTGTTATAGGATCAAGATGTTAGTGCAAACTAAATATGATGATAAATGCTAAACAGAATAAGCGGGACGGACCCGGGGGCGGAACCCGGCGCCTCCACCAGAGCACATACCCAAAATGTGTTCCGATGGGGGCGATATAGGATCGACGTACGTAATAAAGGTTTAGGGTTCATTCGCGATGGTTCCGACGTCACCGGACTAAATTTATAAATGCAAACTCTAAAGTAGCATTTGTATCGAAGGCCGCAAACATGGTTTCACTACCAGTTGCAGCTAATTCAGTGGCAATGGCAGCTTAGGCGCCCTTGTTTCTGAATTAAAAGATACGCGGTTGGGGGGTTGGCCGGGCAACAGAACAGCCCCCAATAAACTAGGGAAAAATTATGGATTATATCGTTTGGATGGAACAGGGCAAGCAAGATGTGGTAAGGCGGGCTTTGGCCAAAGCCGTTGAAGATGGTTTAACGCCGCCCCATCATTTTTACATCACCTTTCGAACGGAATTTCCGGGGGTATCCATACCTCTATCCGTACACAAACGTTATCCAGAGGAAATGACCATTGTTTTGCAAGATTCATTTTGGAATTTAAATATTCAAGAGGATCATTTTTCTGTTGACTTAATGTTTGATCATAAAAAAAGCACCTTGCGCATTCCTTTTAAATCCTTGTGTTCATTCATTGATCCCAGCGCTGATTTTGCTTTGCAATTTGATTGGAATACAGCTGTTCCGACTTTTATAGCCGATAACGTTTTATATTTGGATCATTTCAGAGCAACACCCCCTCCGCAATAATACATAAAAAAATTACGCCATTGGCAGTAAAAAGTGATGGATAAATCTGGATTTTCAAATTCTTATTCCTTGGGCTCGAGATCTTTTCATTTTAAACAAAACAAAACCTGCAACCACCTTTCCAAGAATATTTCATGAGATGGTTTAAATGGGGAAGAATGGGGACCAAGGAAGGCACATCGGGATAAAATTTGTAAAAGACACTAAGAGACGGTGGGTCGGAATAGAGAGAGCTATCGAATCAAATAATGGTGGCAAAAAATTTCAACCGAACCAATTTGAATAGATCATTGGCTTTTTGTTCAAAATCCCAAAAGTCCCATGACCCACCATGGGGAATGAGGAAGTTTCAGAGAGTCATTGGCCCCGCACTTATGGGTACAACCTTTCAAGATTTGAAAATATTGATTTGAGATTTTAAAAGTCTGGCAATCTGAACACACAATTCTGCAAATCCCTACCCCATCTTTTTTGATTTGCAAAAAGAACTATCGTTGTTTTTGGAGCATTTTTAAAATTTTGGCACTACTTTTTCTGCTACTTGTAATCTGAAAAAATATCAATTTTTTCAGATTATTCTATGCAATAATTGCTCATCATACAACCTTCTTCAATTGTGTCAAAAATTACGACAATGGTGCCCGATCCCTCATCTGTTTACCCTATTTCTGGTATCAGCCGTGTGTGCTTTTTGAAAAACATCGTCACCAATCCCAATATCATCGTCGGTGATTTTACCTATTACGACGATGCGGACGATGTGCATAACTTTGAAAAAAACGTTTTGTACCATTTTGATTTTATAGGGGATCGTTTGATTATCGGAAAATTTTGCCAAATCGCATCGGGCGCACGCTTTATTATGAATGGCGCCAATCATTCTATGGCTGGCTTTTCGACTTATCCCTTTAAAATTATGGGGGGTTCTTGGTCGGATAGCCCGCTTTTGGGGTCCTTTAAAGGCAATACGGTGGTGGGAAATGATGTTTGGATTGGATTTAAAGCCACCATTATGCCTGGAGTGGTGATTGGTGATGGTGCTGTTGTTGCAGCTAAGAGCGTTGTTACAAAAAATGTTGCTGCTTATACTGTTGTTGGTGGAAATCCTGCAATAGAAATTAGATCACGATTTGATGCGGAAGTTGTGAAGCAGTTGCTGATTTTGCGCTGGTGGGATTGGGAGGTGGTGGAAATCACGCAACATTTAGATATTTTGATTGGTGGCAATATTTTTGCATTAAAAAAACTGGTCGAGTCCAAAAAATTCAGTTGACTTGATCACGAGGTCGGTTGACCTGACTATGACGTACCTTTTGCATTAGAGAGCATCAAGTTTCGCAATCAATATTCGGACTGATTGTTTGCGAGGTGAAGAACATGCTTAGGTTTTTGAGCAACATGTTATTTGGGTGTGGGCACATCAAATCTCTGAAATGGCCTTATAGTAAGGGTTTTGATTGGAATTTTCAGTATAGTAAGCCGGAAAAAATAATTGCAGCAACATGGCCGGCGAATGGTGTAATTTTTAATGAGTGAGAATAAAGGGACATTCAATGAGTCAAGTAATCTTATTAAACGGATGCTCTTCAAGTGGGAAAAGCTCTATTGCTCAAGCAATCCAACATTTGAGCCAAAAACTTTGGATAACCTTTGGGGTAGATACATTCATAGAAATGATTCCTTTGTCAAAAACAGACCTATATTTAAAATTTATTCCGAGCCACAACGAGAGTGGTCAAACCATGCAAGTAGCCTCAGAGCCTGAAGCAAGGAAATTATTTGTGCTTATGCCAAAATTTTCTGAAATGCTCGCATCTGATAAAAATAACCTTATTATTGATGAGGTATTGTGGGATGAAGATGTTCTGAGTAGTTATTCCAATCATTTAAAAAATCATATCGTGTATTATATTGGTGTTTTTTGTGATCTGAATGTAATGCAAGAGCGCGAGCTCCTAAGGCGTGATCGATGTATTGGCCTTTCAAATGATCAAAATGATCGTGTTCATCGCGGTATTTTAAATAAATATGATTTCACAGTGGATACTACGAGTATTTCTGCTTTCAAAGCAGCCAGCTTAATTATCGATTTTATCGCACGCCATCCTGATCCACAGGCTTTTAAAAATATTGAAAAACAAGCAGCCAATGGTATCGTTAAATAATTGAAAATCTTTATGAAAATTAAATATTCTGCAATCAATTAATTTGGCTTTTTTAATTATTTTTTGAGAATTTAGTAAAAATTCGAATGATGTCCTTATTCAATGTTTTGTGCGTTGGGATGATGGGTCTAGTGCTACCGAGGATTTACCGAATGACAATGTAAAAGATAGGACGCGTTGCTCGTTTTTAGAAAGGGATTTCTTTTGTTTGTAAAAGCTGTTTTGTGCCGTTACCGTGAAAATTTCTTAATGTGTGCGATGTTCTCTAGGGGCTCAGTGATTTTAAATTCATTGGCACCTACCCGTCAAAAACGTTAAGCCTAAAAAATCCTAGAGAAAAAACTACTGAAATGCTATCTTAGGTTTTAGATAGGAGAATTTTTTAAGATTGATTAAATAATGGAAAGTGTAAGAAACGCAGCAGGAGTTCTTAAAAAAGTTAAAAATAATCTAACAGATTGTATTCTAGATTTTGGGTTTTAAAATTCCCAAAATCTAGTAATAGTTTTTAGAAATCCAGACCGATCAACCGAGCAGATTCTGCAAGGGCCTTGACGCGACCATGAAATTTATAACCACCACGATCAAATACGACTTTACCTATTCCCGCGGCTAATCCTCGCTCAGCTATTTTTTTTCCAACCCATTCAGCTGCCAAACAATTGGAACGTGATGTCAGGCTGCACTCTTTTTCAATTGAAGATGCGCAAACCAATGTACAGTGCTGAGCATCGTCAATAATTTGAGCATAGATATATCTTCCAGATCGAAAAACAGAAAGCCTTGGTTTTTGAGCAGATCGAACGGCCATGCGTGTTCTATTTTTTCTTCTCTCACTTGACGATCGAACATAACGAATATTCATTTCTTATCCTTTTCTATATTACTTAGACTTACCTTCTTTCATCCTTAGGAATTGACCAGGGACACGAACACCCTTGCCCTTATATGGCTCTGGCGGCCTGTATCGAATGATCTCAGAAGCAGTTTGACCAACTTTTTGCTTATTGGCACCTAAAATTTTAAACGCCGTTGGTTTCTCCATTTGGATGGTGATTCCATCTGGAATTTGATACAAGATGTCGTGACTGAATCCCAATGACAATTTTAAAACAGAGCTACTTTGTAGGTCAGCTTTGTAACCAACCCCAACCAATTCTAGTTTCTTTTCAAAACCCTGTGCAACACCCTTAAGCATGTTTGCAATATTTCTGCACAATGTGCCAAGAGAGGAAGATGTTTTTTTGTCCAAATCGCTGCTTTTCAGGGACCCTATCACCGTTACTTTTATACTATTCCCATCAACCACAACCTCAAAACCATTCGGAAGTACATTTTTTAAAATGCCCTTAGATCCACTCGCTGTGATTTCTTTTTGACCAACCTCAAACACCACTCCCGATGGGATATTTAAAGCAATTCGACCAATACGCGACATAACTACCTCACTGTTAATAAAATTTTTCCACCAACATGATGGGCCCTGGCTTCTCGATCTGATAACACACCTTTTGATGTGGTTAGAATAGAGTTTCCAAGGCCATTTCCAACTAAACCCATATTGCGTATGGATGAGTAAACCTTGATACTTGGTTTCGAAACTCTCTTCATTTCACGAATAACCGGCTTTCCAGAAAAATACTTAATCTGGACTTTCAATGATTTTTGGATTGAGGATGGATTTTCCACCTCAAAACCCCGGATATAACCTTCCCTTAATAAAGTTTCCAATATCTCCTCCTTCAAATTAGAGTGAGGAATGCTGGTAAACGGCTTTTTTCGCATCTGCGCATTTCGAATGCGTGCGATCATATCCCCAACTGGATCTGTAAACATTTTTTTTCTCCTACCAACTAGATCGACGAACACCTGGCAAAAAGGCATGAACTGCCATTTGCCTTAATACAATGCGAGAAAGGCCACAGAACCTGTACACCCCACGCGCCCTTCCAGTCTCAGCACACCTATTTCGAACTCTAACTTTGGAAGAGCTTCTCGGTATTTTTGCAAGTTTTAAAGATGCTTCAAACCTATCTTCTACAGAGTTTGCCCTGTCCATAATTCGACTTTTTAGCTCTTTTCGTTGTTTTGCATGCGCAGTAACAAGATTTTTTTTTCTTTGGTTACTCTCCAATAATCCCTTTCTTGCCACTAGAACCTCCTAATTGTAAAATGGTAAACCAAACTCTTCTAACAGAGCCTTTCCGTCTTGGTTTGTGCTTGCTGTTGTCACAAAAACAATATCCATTCCGAGAATATCGTTTATTTTATCATACTTGATCTCAGGAAAAATGTAATATTCTTTTATTCCCATGGAAAAGTTTCCGCGACCATCAAAACTTTTGCTTGAAAGGCCCCTAAAGTCTCTGATTCTTGGCATGGCAATGTTGATAAGTCTTTCAAGAAATTCATACATTCTATTGCTGCGCAAAGTAACTTTGGCCCCCAAGTTTACCCCTTCCCGAATTTTGAAACCAGCTATAGATTGCTTGGCCTTTGTAACACATGGCTTTTGACCAGATATGTCGGCTAAACCTTCTACAGCAGCTTCAAAAATATTTTTTTCCTGCATTCTTCTGCCCAAACCCATATTGATAACGATTTTTTCTAGGGTTGGTACGGAATGAATATTGGAATACCCCATTTTCTTCATCAGTGCTTCCCGCATCTTGGTTTCATAAAGCGACCTGATTTGAGGCTTTGTAGTTTTTACGGTCATAATACGTCCTTTTTTAATCCTATCACTTTTTATGCTTTCTTAACTGATCACCAGATGTGACAGATGGCTAAACAGCACCTAATTCAGATTTATCTCTTTTTGCATATCTGAATTTCACACCGTCAATTAGGCGAAATCCGATTCTGGTTGTCATTTTTTTAGACCAAACAGAGGATTCGGATGCGTTTGGATGAACCAAAGCAACATTAGAAATGTGAATAGATCCCTCTTTTTTAACAACCCCGCCCTCAGGATTTTGAATGGAGGCCTTTACGTGACGGGACCTTAGATTAACTCCCTCAACATAAACTCTGGAGGTCTTTCTATCTACCTGAGTGATTTGACCCTTGGATCCCTTGTCATCTCCAGAGATGACATAAACCTCATCCCCTTTTTTCAACTTCCAGGCCATTAGTACACCTCCGGTGCAAGAGAAACGATCTTAGAATAAGAAGCTCCAAGTTCCCGTGGAACTGGTCCGAAAATACGGGTACCCAAAGGTTCTTTGGTTGGCTTCAGTAAAACTACAGCATTTTCATCAAAAATAATCTTAGAACCATCTCGTCTTTGAAGACCCTTCTTTGTTCTTACGATGACGGCTTTTTGAACGGTCCCTTTTTTGACTTTTGATGTTGGTGTTGCCTCCTTAATGGAGACTACTATGATGTCACCAGTATAGGCAAATTTGCGGTGGGACCCACCCAAAACCTTAATGCACATGACTTCCTTAGCACCAGTATTATCGGCAACTTTTAGGCGTGTTTGCATGCAAATCATTGAACGCCTCCATCAACTAGGCCAATAATTTCCCAATGCTTGGTCTTGGAAAGAGGGCGCGTCTCTCGAATAGAGACCCATGAGCCCTCTTCGTATGCATTGTTTTCGTCATGAGCAGCATACTTCTTGGAAACAATGACATCTTTCTTATAAATGGGGTGACGACTCACCCGGTTTACCCGAACCATCGCAGTTTTATCCATCTTATGACTGATTACTTTGCCGTTTAAAATACGTCTTGGCATCTATTTTGTTTCAACCCCCTCTCTAGACTTTTCGGTGAGTGCGGTTTTAAGTCGCGCAATATCTTTTTTTGCAAAACCAACATCGCTAGATTTAAAGGTTTCTGATTCGGTCTGAATTCTCAACTGAAACAAAACTCTTCTTTTTTGAACAATGGCTTCTTTGATATCTTGAACGGACATTTTCTGAATGTCGCTAAATGATTTTTTTTTCATACCTCGTTCCTATAAAATTCAATGATTTATATCAACCGCCCCTAGAACTACGCTGAACAAATCGGGTATTAATGGGCAATTTTCGAGAAGCCAATCGAAGGGCTTCCTGTGCAAGCTCCATAGGAACGCCGCCAATTTCAAATAAAATGCGGCCTGGTTTTACGCGACAAGCCCAATAATCAATACTGCCTTTTCCGCTGCCCATACGCACTTCTGCTGGCTTGGACGTTACAGGAACGTCTGGAAACATTCTAACCCAAACCTGCCCCATACGCTTGACATGGCGACTGATAGATCGACGTGCTGATTCAATTTGGCGCGCCGTAATTCTATCTGGTGCTAAAGCTTGCAGACCATATTGCCCAAAAACAATGTCAGAGCCCTGAGTTGCATCTCCGTGAATTTTACCCTTGAAAAGCTTTCTGTGCTTTGTTTTTCTAGGCATCAACATGATTCTTACTCCTTACCACTTTTTAGAAGGTTCTACGCGCTTTTCGTTATCTGCAATTTCACCGGATCCCAGAATATCACCTCTGTAAATCCAAACCTTTACCCCACATGCTCCGCTGGTTGTGTGCGAAACGCTGGATGCAAAATCGATGTCAGCACGTAAGGAGTGCAATGGAACGCGCCCCTCAAAATACCATTCTGTTCTTGCAATTTCAATGCCACCCAGTCGGCCTGCGCAATTGATACGAATTCCTTTTGCGCCCATCTTTAATGCAGCTTGGATGGCCTTTCTCATCGCTCTTTTGTAAAAAACGCGACGTTCCATTTGCTGTGCAATATCATTTGCCACGTAGTGGGCCTGAAGTTCGGGCTTGCGGACTTCAACAATATTAAAAGAACAATCAACGTCGATTGTCTTTTTCATTTTTAATAAAAGCTGGTCCAAACCTGATCCTTTTTTACCAATAACAACTCCAGGGCGCGATGAAAACACTGTTACCTTTGGCTTTGTATTGGGCCGCTCAATCAAAATTCTAGATACGCCTGCTCCCTGCAGGTTTTTTTCTATGAATCTGCGAATTTCGACGTCTTTCTGAACGAAGGCAGCGTAGTTTTTTTTAGAATACCACGCAGAATCCCACGTTTTGTTAATCCCAAGTCGAAGACCTATTGGATCTGCTTTTTGTCCCATTTTGGTTACAACGCCATCGTAATTGTTACACCATCATACCGCGTCGCAACCTTTTTGACAACCCCCCATTATCCCTATTTATCCTGTACTTTTGAATGCTAAATCTTGAATGGCTATGCTCTGAAAGCTAAACCATTGGTCGATTGATGCTATCCAAGAAATCATCGTTATTTTTGGTCAATCGAAGGCGCTCGAGCAAAAAGTCGGTTGCCTCAGCAGAACCCATTGGACTGAGTGCGCGTCTCAGCAACCATTTGCGCTGCAACTTGATGGGATCAACCAACAATTCCTCACGTCGCGTTCCAGATCGCGTAATATCAATGGCGGGAAATGTGCGCTTGTCCGCCAACTTACGATCGAGAATTAATTCCGAGTTGCCTGTTCCCTTAAATTCCTCGAAAATCACCTCATCCATTCGAGACCCTGTGTCCACCAACGCCGTAGCAATGATGGTTAAGGATCCGCCCTCTTCCACATTTCTTGCTGCACCGAACAAGCGCTTGGGTTTTTGTAAGGCGCTGGCGTCAACGCCCCCCGTCAATACTTTTCCAGAAGATGGCACCACGGTATTGTAAGCTCGGGCCAAACGGGTAATGGAATCAAGAAAAATAATCACATCTTTTTTGGCTTCCACCAAACGTTTGGCTTTTTCAATGACCATTTCCGCCACCTGAACGTGTCGTGCGGCAGGCTCATCAAAGGTCGAACTAATGACCTCGCCATTTTTCACAGTCCGAGACATTTCCGTCACCTCTTCTGGGCGCTCATCGATCAACAGAACAATGAGATGCACCTCTGGATGATGGTGCATAATGGACTTGATCAATGTTTGCAAAATAACTGTTTTTCCCGTCCTTGGGGGTGCAACGATAAGGCCACGCTGACCAAAGCCTATAGGGGCGATCAAGTCCGTTACCCGTAAAGTTAGGTCTTTATTTTTTACATCAGCGCTTTCAATGGGCTCTAGGGTTATTTTTCGCGTGGGAAACAAGGGTGTCAGCTGATCAAAAGGTATGCGATTTCGAAGCATATGGGGATCGTTAAAATTAACTTTGGTAATTTTTAAAAAAGAAAAATACCGCTCACCTTCTTTTGGTGGCTTTATGGTCCCTTCTAAAACGTCTCCTTTTTTCAAATGCAAAGACTTGACCTGCTGAATCGTCACATAAACATCGTCTGGGCCTGGCAAATAATTAGAGGATGCAGAGCGTAAAAAACCAAAGCCATCCGGTAAAATTTCAATGACACCATCGGCCATAATCGTCACATTCTGCTCGGATCTTTTTTGAAGGATAGAGAAGGTCACATCGCGACGCTTCATATCAACGGCGTTATCAATCCCAATAGATTCGGCTAACCGCAATAATTCTGCCGGGGACTTGGTTTTCAGTTCGCGTAAATGCATATAAATAAAAACATTTTAATAAAGAGATGGGAAAAAGCGCCAAAAAAATTGACGTCTATGCCAAACCATCCTACTTAAAATATCTTGGGGATGCAAGGGTTGTGCCCAAAAAACACCCCCTTCACTAACAATGTGTCCAAGGCGTGCAATGATGTATCGAGATTTTATCCAACCAAACCCTACTTTTAGCTGGATATTGCCCACCCCAAAACCTTGCATTACCTTTCAAATGTGCATGGGAGTAAGGGTTACAACAGATAATGCATCCTGGTATTTTTCCCATAAATCTGGATCAATGGATCCGCCTGTAATCTTGATCTTAGGCACTGGGCCTGTATCTTTGCGATGTGATGCCCACTGGGTCAAACCGGTGCACACAACCGACTGATACAGACCCATTAAGCTGAGTGCAGTAGGGATATCCGCCATATCACCTTCTATTTTTTGAGCCAATCGATGGCCATTGATCTCCCCATCCAATTGCACTAATGCATCAACGATTTCTGAAAACGGCACATTCCAATCTTTGGCCAACAGGACCAGCTTTGTAGGCCCCAACAAGTCAATGAAGCGATTGGCCAGAACCGTGGCTTTAATGGCACCAAACAGCAGGTGACCTTTTAGAAAGCCAGAAAAGCGCTCTTGGATTATTCTTGGAAAATACCGTGCACCCTCCTCATTCCCCAAATTCAATAAATTTCTATCCGATAAGACGCCCTTCAAGTGCTGCTTTCCATAGGCCAAGACCATGGCCATTTCCGGTCGAGTGACCCCCCTACCCTGACTTTTTCCAGAAATCAGTCCCTGGTACAATGCATCCAGGCCCGCATCTCCTCGTGGGCTTCTTTCCATGCAATCTTTGACAAATCTCAAAGTCTGATCCATAATTTGGACCTTTTCTCCTTGGCAAGCCGATGTCAGTGTCAAATTTTGCCAAGCATTTTCCTTCAGAACCAGGGCACAAACATCCTCTGTAATGGATTGAAGGATTTGCCCACGTTCTTGGGCAGAAATTTCCCCGCAGCGCAGAACTTCGTCCAGCAAAATCTTGATATTGATCTCATGGTCGGAACAATTCACCCCTGCGCAATTATCAATAGCGTCGGTATTAAGAGAGCCACCACTTAAAGCATACTCAATGCGTCCGGCTTGGGTCATACCTAAATTGGCCCCTTCTGCCACAATCTTTGCCCGCACCTGTTTTCCTGTAATGCGAATATCCCGATTGGCGTAATCTGGGATGCAGTCTTCTGACTCTCCTTGAATAAAAGTTCCTATGCCACCCAACCACAATACATCAACTGGCATGCTTAAAATTTCTCGGATCAAGGCATTGGGTGTTATCAAGGCGCATTTCAATCCCAGTAATGCACAAGCTTGGGGTGACAACTCTATGGTTTCTTGGCGACGATGGTACACAGCGCCACCCAAAGAAAAATCAGAATAATCCCACCATTTTGATTGGGGCAAATGAAATAGGCGACACCGCTCGCGATAACTGGCATCTGGATTTGGTGTTGGGTCGATAAAAATAGAATCATGATTGAATGCCGCCAGCACGTGCATATTGCTTTGCTCTAGCATACCATTTCCAAAAACATCTCCGGCCATATCCCCCACACCTACGACACGCAAAGGACGTTCTCCAGAGTATCCCAAACGGTCCAAATGATGTCGCACTGAAACCCAAGTTCCGCGAGATGTAATGGCTAATTTTTTGTGGCTGTAACCATTCGATCCGCCTGATGCAAAGGCATCCCCCAGCCAATAGCCCCGATCCAGAGCAACGGCATTGCCGTGATCAGAAAAACTAGCCGTCCCCTTGTCTGCGGCAACCACATTATAAAAATCATGCCCATCATAGCAGCTTACTTTTTTTGGCGGAACAACCTGCCCTTTTTCCAAATTATCAGATACATCCAGCAGACCTTCTACAAAAATTTTATAGGCCTGCAATGGATCGGCGCCTGTTTCTTTTAAAAAAAACGCACCCTTGGCCCCAGATGGCACAATGATTGTATTTTTTAGAACCTGGGTTTGCATCAATTGCCAGCACTCTGATCGAAAATCTTCTCGATCGGACCACCGCAAACCCCCACGGGCCATCATGGCTCCTTTTAAAATTACGCCTTGAAAAGAGGGGTGGTCCATGAAAATCTCGATAATGCCCGTGTCGTGAATGATTTTAATCACGAGGGCTTGGGCATTGTCACAATAAAAATTGGTGCGCACTGTGCTGTGTATTGCGCGAACAATAGGGGTAAAGTCACCCCAATCTTGGGCATCCAACGCCGTCTTTTGCATTTCAAAAGACGCTGACGAATGTATGATTTCAGGCACATCTGTAGATTTCGATGAGCCTAGAGACTCTGGCAAAAATTTAGACCTAAACATTTTGACAACGCACGCTGCCATTTCTGGATTCAGCTGCCATGCCTGACGCAATCGATGGCTGGGATCTGTGCCCGTTGCCCCTGCATCATAGCCGGGATTCTCTTGCAAAAAAATCTGCTGTATATAATTTGCATAACATTCGAGAATACGGTGATCCAACATACTTTGCCAATTTGAGTCGAAAATTTATTATACCAAAACATGAGATCTTATGCATCGTCAATAGTTTTGATAAAAAGAAAATTTTATTGGATTTTTTTAAAAAGGACAAAGGCATCTGATTCGCCGAATGCACTTTTTGGTGGATGGACTTTTGGGTGGGTGCTTTTTTTTGACAAGAGGTTCCGACTTTTGTCTGGACCATCTTTTTTGATTTTTCTGCAACGCCTACCCAGTTTCTCCAACGCCTACTCAGTTTCTCCACGCCCTCTGGTTTCTGAAACGGGTATACATGGATTGCAAAATGTGACGATGATGGGTCAAAGTATGATTTAAGGCCCTCGCTGCAGCCTTATTCTGACCGAATGGTCATTCGTACATTTAAAAAAAGCCGGTTTTGCCCAATGAAAACCTCTGGATTTGTAGAGACAGAGCAGATATAATTAGTGGAAATGCACTTATTGGAATGCCATTATGATCGTTACTTTATCTTCTGCTGTTGATCTAAAAAATCATTTACAGAAATACAATGTGACACTGGTTGATTTTTGGGCCCCGTGGTGCGGTCCATGTAAGGCAATGAATCCGGTCTTAGAGCAGATTGCTCAAGAATTTCAGGGTCGTGCTTCTATTGTCAAAATTAATATTGATGATGCCCCTGAATTGGCTTCTGACCATGAAATATCGTCTATACCGTCCCTTAAAATTTTTGTCAATGGTAAAAATGTTGACACCAAAGTTGGCGGTCAGGCTGCTCCTCAGCTGAGGTCTTGGCTTGAAAAGCATATGCCATCACCCACTGCAAATATTCAGCATCCATAGAATATATCTGGGATTTTGATCGGTCTTTACTCCACCCCTAATAGGGGTGGACTTTTTAAAAATATCAAACCCTATTACTTTTTCCCATCTTCTTGCCATTGTGTATGGACCCTAAGACCAAGTGCGGGAATCCTCATTTTTATGCCACACCAACCAATTTGCCTAGACTGCTATGGGACAAGGTGGTCTCTACTGTTGTCCGCCACAAAAACTGCTCTGCTTGATTCCAGAGAAAAATCGCCAATTCCATAGGGTCACTTCTGAATTCCATTTATTTTTGCGATTTCAAGAATAAAATCAGAAAATCAAGGAACAATTTTTCATATTGCCGGATAAAAGATATTGCACATGATGTTTGGAAATATGGCCTCAGATATCGCACAGAGGATCTATTCATCAACATGGTCAAAATTATACCTTGCTATTTTAATCCAATACTTGTGGCGTGGCCTAAATACCCTGTATAATTCGGCAAAAAAGGCATTGTTCGCAATATGACCATCTGCCAAGGGTCCCCCCATTACGTTTGCAATCCAGATTGGGATATTCCCCATGGATTTTTTGGCATTTCAGGTGGTGTCAGCCACGGTCATTGGGCAACGTTAAATGGTGGACATCCCAATGATACCCCAGGAAATATAGAGAAAAATCACACCATCGCCCTGCATGCACTTGGTCTCTCGCACTGTAAGTGGATTCCAAATCAAAAGCACACGGTGCGCGTTGTACAAATTCCAAGAGATCTTGAGTCCATTAATGAGTCCGCCGATGCCCTGGTTTGCAAAAATATCAACAATGCCATTGGCATTTTAACAGCCGATTGTGCTCCGATTTTATTCTATGACCCAGTATCAAGGGTTATTGGCGCTGCTCATGCGGGATGGCGCGGGGCAATTTCTGGTATTTTGGAAAATACCGTTGGAGAGATGTGTGCCCTTGGTGCCCACATTTCTGGGATTCAGGCCACCATTGGCCCAATGATTCAACAAAAATCTTACCAAGTTTCCCCTATATTTCTTGAGACCATCCAAGAAAAAACATCTTGGGATATTTCTCCTATGATTCGGTCTTTTCAAGATCAATTATTTTTTGATTTACCGTTGTATGTGCGTACGAGGCTGATTCCCTTGGTTTCAAAAATCCAAGATGTTCAAATTGATACATTCGGCGGCAATTTCTTCAGCCACCGGTATGCATTGTCTCAAGATCGTATGGGCAGTGAAGGGTTTGCGGCTTGCTCAGATCAAGGTGGCCCCCATGGCAGATGGTATCATGGGCGCAATATGTCTTGGATTTCTTTATCACCCCGCTGATTACCTGATGCATATTTTTCCTCATATCTACGCATCTTTCCTCTTGTGTTCTATGGGGCCTTCTTCATATTCATATAGTACCCCTATGTTCTATGGGGCTTTGGTTTCCATTTCCCCTCTTTCAACCAATCTATTCTAGATTTTCCCCTCTCCCCAATCTATTCAATACAAATCAACGGCTGGCCAAACTCTACGGGATCACCATTTTTGACCAAGATTTTCCGGATGCAACCGGACTTGTTGGCCTTAATGGTGTTCATAGTTTTCATGGCCTCTATGATTAAAATAGGCTGCCCTTCTTGAATCATGGAATCGATGGTTACAAAAGGGGCATCTCCTGGTTTGGGAGACAAATAAACCGTTCCAACCATGGGAGACTTGACATAGTCATCACTCGATACAGAAGAAGTCACCGGATCCTTGTGCTGAACAGGGGCGATCTTTTCACCAACTGTTGGTTGCTGACCATCAGATTCTGCACGGATGACAGGGCCCGTCAATCCGGATCTCGGGTGGTGCTTAACCATACGAACCTGAAAATCTCCAGAGCTGTACTCGATTTCACTCAGCTGGCAAGATTCTTCTAATATATTCGCAATACCCCTCAATCTTTCCAAATCTTGCTTTGCTTCTGAACCTTGATTCCCTGAATTCTGAGATATTGGGGTGGTTTCTTTTTCAGCTTTTTTTTTAAGCTCTTCTTCGCTTTCTTTCTGATAGGTCATTGTTTGGATCCAAAATATACTCTTTTCTGAATTTTATCAAAAAACAATGGGCAATGAAAGGACAAAAATACTGTGTTTTCATTATGCTCAACAATCTGAAGTGCCAAGACCATTGAAAATGGTTTCTGGTTTTTTTCAGAAAAATACAGGATTGCCCATAGATTGTGTGTATTGGTGCAATGGGGGGGGGCATCAACACCACACTGGGAGTGGCGTCTGAGATTGGGTTTTAAACATGGAATTTGGCAATGTGAATGTTGGTGCAATGGGGAGGGGCAGCAAGAAAATATATACAAAAAATGGTTAAATTCCAAAAATTATAGATAAAATCACAAGAACCTTGTACCAGGAATTTTTCTTGAATGGCAATCAGATTGGTTTTCTTGAAAAAAAATACGATGATTTTATTTAAAAAATACTCAATTAGATTTGTAAAATTTAATAAAATGATTTCACTGGGATGTCAATATTTTTTAATACAAAAAATATTGAATAATTCCTTGTATTGCAGATTTTGCACTCTTTAGAAAAAAAATTCTTTAATTTTTCGAAACAGATTCTGTGGTCCCGTATTTGCACTGCAGTCCATTCAAAATAAAACGGTCTGCAGCACGAATACATCCCAAGGTGATTTACCTAGAGTAAAACTCAACGATTGATCCCACATTCATTTGAATGGGGTATGGAACCTTTGAAAGCTCTGGTACATAGCTTAATTTTCCTGTCCAATCACTGGCCTTGTATTCCAAATATTCTGGAATATCTCTATCAATTGCTGCAATGGACTGCACAACAATACCGTTTTGACGCATATGCTCACGCAATGTCACAACATCGCCTTGACGCAAGCGAAAAGATGGGATGTTGACACAGCGGCCATTGACCAGAACATGCTTGTGACCAACCAATTGCCTGGCATTGAATACCGTGGGGGACCACTTTAAGCGATAGACCACAGCATCCAAACGAGACTCGAGCAAGCCAACCAACTTTTCACTGGTATCTCCCCTCAAACGCACAGCCTCTTTGTAGATATTGCGAAATTGTTTTTCAACAATATTCCCATAATACCCTTTTAATTTTTGTTTGGCTGCCAACTGTTGGCCATAGTCGGTTAATTTTCGAGGACCCTTGGATCCGTGTTGGCCGGGTGGGTAACTTCTGACATGTACTGGACTGGATGCTTGGCCCCAAAGTGCCACACCATACCGCCGTTCAATTTTGTGTTTTGACTGAATTCGCTTTGTCATACAATGCTTTATATTTTTTATAGGTTTCCCATGTTTTTTCATTCTAAAGAGATCTTGGCACCCTGTCAAACTAAAAAATAAAATACATGGCCCTGTTTCTTTTTCAGCAAAGGCCCCAACTGCCAATCCGCCAAAAATAAACCAAAAAATCAATTGTATTTAAAAGGTATATGGAGCATTAAATTATAATTAACATTAACTAAAAATTAACTTATTTATATTAAAATAAAATCAACAACTAATTAACAAATCGTACTTACGTGATTAAAAATATATTTACAATACTTTTTCTACACAGCAACGGGTACACTATGCTGCATGCTATGGAACTGTTGCCCGTCATTAGCGACGAATCTGGAAATAGCAGCTCGTTCTCTATTATTTCACGAGAAGAAGGTAAGACGCGCAATCATTCAGCTGACAATGCATCGGTCAAATTGCGGAAAGAATCCCTTCAAAGTTCACTAAATTCTGAGATCGTACCGTCGAAAAAGTTATTGAAAAAACTCAAGGAATACACCATTTACACCAGCAGATTTGTGAGCAATTCTTCAGGATCTGGGAATAAATTACACGCAGGCCCCCACCTCCAGTATGGAAATAAATCAATGGGGTACAAGAGTGCAAAAGATAAAACTTTGACATACTCTCCCACCGGGTCCAAAAACTCTAATTCTGCCATAAACTTGAACGTCAGCAGGATAAAACCGTTTGAAAAAGTCTCTGGCATTCTAAAGAACCCCATGTTAACTGGCACCAATTCCCTCTTGACCAGCACGATTAAGGGGGGTAACAGCATCAGGACGGGAAGTTCTCACAGTATGAATTCCATGATCTCACAGGGCGAAAAAGCCCACCAAAACTCTTCTAAGAGTGAAACTTCGTTCTATCCCAACAGTGTAGGGGGTAAGACACCAATATATTCCCCCATCACCGATCTTATTTTGGGCAGCAGTATTGAAATGGCCAGCAGCATTGGAACCATGGGCTCCCACAGTGTAGACTCCTACTTCCGACCGCAGAATAAGAAGCTGCAAACAAATCTGCCTGACGCTGCAGAGATTCAGATGCAGGCAGGTTCCAAGAAGGATCTGGATCCATCAGCCAAGGATGAGACAGAAAACAGTGTGCAAAATCAGATGCGGCGCCCACAGTATGATGGCCATCAGACAAATGGGGAGATGCATGCAGGGGTACAAACAGAGGCACTCAAAGCACAGACCACAAGGGTACAAACAGAGGCACAAATGCACAGTCAAGTGGATCAAAGTTTACAAAAGGAAGTGCTGAAAAATCAGACACAGGCCATAGGGGCTCAAGCCCATGTGCCTCCTGAGAATCCCTCTTATCCAGTGCAACAGCATGTGCCTCCTGAGAATCCCTCTCATCCAGTGCAACAGCATGTACCTCCTGAGAATCCCTCTCATCCAGTGCAACAGCATGCCCCATTGAGTCAAACTGCAACCCCCGTGCAAGGGCCAAATCCAATTGCCAACACCCAAGATGTTCCTACTTCATGGGCAAGTGGCTCGAATGCGGCACCCCCACCTGTGCAAAGTGCTTGGATGTCACAAGAACAAACAGCTCCAACTGCTGGCCCAGTGGCCAGGGCTCAAACAGCTGCAACAGACAAAACTTTCCCTTCAGTAAGTTCGGCAATTAAATTAGAAAATGGCATTGAAAAAACCATGCAGGGCAGCCTCACCATGCCCTTATCGCCAATAAAAAAATCGAAAAATTCCGAGGACACCATTCAACAACCCGTGGCACCAAGGGCACGCATACAAATCATCTTTAATCGCCTTTTTGCTACTGTGCAGAGCTCATTGACCAAGTTTCGAAACTTTTTTAGAAGGAATTCTTCCCGCCTTTCAACAATGGAGGATCCTGATCTGAGAATGCGAATGAGAAGAACTGTGCAAAAAATTCCAAAAAAAGCGCCGAGTAAGGCGCAAAAACCCATGGCACCAAGGGCACGCATACAAATCATTTTCAATCGCCTTTTTGCCACTGTGCACAGCTCATTGACCAAGTTTCGAAACTTTTTTAGAAGGAATTCTGCGCGCTTTTCAACAATAGAAGATCCTGCGAATATTTACAGCAAACCTTTGTCCTATCGAAATGTTCTTGCCCTTGCTCTAGAAACACCCCAAGATCCCTTATACGCAAAAAAAAGAACCCGCTGGTTTCATCCTTCTGATCCCAAGAGTTTCGATAAAAAGCCCTTGATATTGGGTGGATTAAGAAAGGTTGCCCTGATCCCATCGTCTAACCATAAGATTGAAACAGATGGTATGCGTGTTGCCCGACGCTCTATTTCGCGTCTTAGTGATAGGGACTTTATAAATGCCTAACGCCCACCTCCAATTAGAATCTAGACAAGATGCACCAATAAAACGCTCTGCTTAAATGGCGTGCCTCAGGGGCACATTGCATTGCTCTGATTGTATTTCAGGGATCCATATCCATAGGCGCGATCAAATATAGGGACGAGTGCAGATATGGGGCATTTGTCTTAATCACATACATTTCTATTAATTTTATACAACGTTTTGGCGACAATATGTTTTAATAAAAACCAGATACCATATACTATACATTAGTGAAACTCCTTAAATCATTGTGCCATTCCCAATCCTATTGATAGAAAGGGGAAACCACACCTCCAAGTCAGTATGCAGGACTCTATCTGGTGCTTTTGCTCAAGGGGGTTCGGGACATCGATCCCCCACAAGCTTTTTCGGAAAAACTGTCAACCCATGGCGCTAAAAAAACCAACTTTTCTTGATGACTTTTTTTAAGGGATTCAGAGGTATTTCTTGCGAAACGTCTGGTACTGTGTACCAAAAAAGTCTTTTAAAATCGTCAACCTGCCTTTTACAGCATCGGCTCTAGGTCCGGACTGGATTGCATCACCAGTCTTATTGGGATGACCTCTTCCCAACCCTTGGTATACAGATATCCAAGATCAATTATTCGACTTTTCATCAGTTTTTCGACTGTGAATTTCAATAAGTCGTAGAATGCCCTGATCATCTCGCAATTTTTTACAATTATTTCAGATTAAAAAATGGGTCATCTGGGGAGATATGCCATGGGTGTCTTTTTTGATTTTCTGCATTTTCTGGACTTTGCTCATATTCTGTATGTAATTTATTGATGCGCAATTTTACAATCTGGCAATCAGATCTTAAAAAGACATTTTTGAGATCGTTGACACCAGAAATAAAGTGGGCAAGACAAACCCATTGCCTGCCCAAATTATTTTCATACGGGTCCCTGGTACACTTTCAAGAGAGTAGTACTGTCAAAACACCATCATTTCTCCAAAGAAAAACCACTAAACATCTAAATTGACAACACCCATGGCATTCTCCTGAATAAAAGCTTTTCGTGGAGCCACAATGTCCCCCATTAGGATGCAAAACAATTCACTGGCCTCCTCGGCCTGACGAATGGTCACCTGTCGCAATGTGCGCGCTTCTGGATCCAAGGTTGTCTCCCATAGTTCATCGGCTTGCATTTCGCCCAAACCTTTGTAGCGCTGAATCGCTAAGCCCTTGTGGCCCTGCTGCAAAATGTAAGTCCACAATTCATGTGGCCCCAAAAAGGCGTGTTCTTTGAAGAAACATGGGAAATTTTCTCGGCAATATTCGCTGTGGGTACGCAATTGAATGCCCTCTGCTGTCGTCAAAACACTGTGAGGAAAGCGCTCTTGAATCCATACTTTCTCGCGCTGATACGAAAAGATAATATGGTTTTCTTCGATGATCTGAAAGGACCATTGTTCCTTGTCAGAAGCTTTTATTCTTTCAACAAATGTGCTTGCCCATGCCTCTGGATCCTCAAGGTGCTCTTCTAGCAGCCCCATCATCAGGGCCCTCTGGGTCATCTGAACCCCAACCCCATAATAAACGTACATACGTTGAATCAAGGCATCGACCTGCCCTGCACGGCGCACAATGCGATCCAAGTCTTGGCCAGACCACTGTTCGCCAGTCACAGGGTGGTGCAACACCATGCCCTTTTCGCCACCTTCAACCAAAAAATTATTCAAGGCGCGCTCATCTTTAAGGTACATTTTGCTGTTTCCCCGGCGAACCCCGTATAATGGGGGTTGGGCAATGTACAAAAACCCCTGCTCAATCAATGGGCACATATGTCGAAAGAAAAAAGTCAGCAACAGTGTTCGAATATGACTGCCATCGACATCTGCATCTGTCATTAATATGACTTTATGGTACCGCAATTTTTCCAGTGCGAATTCATTGCCAATACTGGTTCCCAGAGCGGTAATGAGGGTGCCAATTTCAGAGGAGCCCAGCATTCGATCAAATCTTGCCCTTTCGACATTTAAAATCTTTCCACGCAAAGGCAATATGGCTTGAAACCGGCGATTTCTGGCATTTTTTGCAGATCCACCAGCGCTTTCCCCCTCTACCAAATAGATTTCACATGCCACAGGATCCCGTTCAGAGCAATCAGCGAGTTTTCCAGGCAAACACGCAATATCTAAAGCAGTTTTGCGTCGGGTCAATTCCCTGGCTTTTCGGGCAGCTTCTCTGGCCAAAGCAGACTCCATAATCCGGGAAAGAATTTTTTTTGTTTCACTTGGGTGCTCTTCAAACCAGCGCTCTAATTGATCTCCAACGACGGATTCTATAACGGTTCGCACCTCGGAAGAGACCAGTTTGTCCTTGGTTTGGGATGAAAATTTTGGATCCGGCATCTTCAAAGAGAGGACACACGTCAGGCCCTCTCGACTGTCTTCACCCACCAATCCAACCTTGTCCTTTTTTTGAGACTGCATCAGCTGCCCCACAACACGGGTTAATGCCGATCGGAATCCAGCCAAATGGGTCCCCCCATCTTTTTGAGGGATATTATTTGTAAAACAGAGCATAGCCTCGTGATAACTGTCTGTCCATTCCAAGGCAATATCGATGGAAATAGGGCCCTTTTCTCCCCGCATATGAATGGGGGAATGCAATGCGGTTTTATTGCGATTTAAATATTGAACAAAAGCACTCACGCCGCCTTCATAATCTAAAACTACTTTTCTAGGAGGTATCTCTCTTCTATCTTCAATTGTAATTGCAATATTTGGATTTAAAAAAGCCAGCTCCTTAAATCGATGCTCTAGTATTCGAAAGTCAAAATTTGTTTGGGAGAAAATTTCTGATGAGGGGAAGAATGTGATTTCTGTTCCACGCTGAGTGCCAACAGAGTTGCCCGTTCGCTGTAATGGGGCCTGGGCAACGCCTTTATGAAAGGTCATTGTGTAGTAACCCCCGTTGCGCCAAATGTTTAATATCAGCCATTCGGACAATGCGTTGACGACCGAAACCCCCACACCATGAAGTCCGCCAGAAATTTTGTAGGAATTTTGGTCAAATTTTCCCCCCGCATGCAATTGGGTCATGATAACTTCAGCTGCTGAGATGCCCTCTTCTGCATGAATGTCAACGGGAATACCGCGACCATTGTCCCGGACTGTGACGGATCCATCGGCGTTTAAAGCGATTTGGACCTGAGTACAGTGCCCGGCCAAGGATTCATCGATGGCATTATCCACGACCTCATAAACCATGTGGTGCAATCCGGATCCATCATCGGTATCACCAATATACATTCCCGGACGCTTTCTGACCGCGTCCAATCCGCGCAAAATCTTGATTGAATCTGCAGAATAGTCCTGTCCATCTTGCGCGCCTTTTCTGCCTTGTTCGATTATTTTTTCATCATTGCTAGACATAATCGCTCCATTTATAGGTTTTAACTTGCTGTTTTATCAAAAAAAATCTGATACATTTCTTTCTTGGTGCATTTTTATAATACCATTGTTTGACTTGAATTTTATGTAACCTGGCCTAAGATCTTGTCCTACCCTAGTTTTACACACTTCAGACTGAAAAAAACATCTTGCTTTGTCTCGCCACAGGTCCCACAGGGTTTTTGCGAAAATTTTAAAGCAGCAAAGCCAATGCTTACGGAAAATCCAACATCGCATGTCCCTCAGAAGGTTAGGTTGAGAATGTTGGATTTGCCCCGATTTTTCAGTTTTGACATGATTTTTGCTCTAGTTCAGAGCCTAGAATTTCTTGAAAATCCATAACTTCGTTCTAAAATGTGCAACTTTTTATCAAAACCTCCATTCTGCAAACCAACTCTGCCATGTTTCAAGTTCGGCCAAGCTGCAACATAGGACGAATGGCACCAATGTGATGTTGCTCTTGATTTGGAATCTGCGATTTAATATTAAAAAAACCGAAGGCTGAATCTCAAGATCTGAAATTTTTTAGCAAAATCTGTCATTTAGAATAAGTGTGCGCCCACCAACTTAAGCCCTGTACTGACCCCAAACTTTGTTCCAAAACCCTTAACCTGACCTCAAATTTTGAGATATTCCCCCAAAATTTATAAACCGACCACAAGCATGGTGCATGGGGTCCAAAATTTGCGCCAAAACTCTTAACCTTGAAGGGCATACTTGGTCCTCTAAAAGTTCTCACTAGATTTTCCAAAATCATTTCTTTTCCGATCCACCTCCCCACTTGTATAGATGGTGCTACTTATAAACCGACCACAAGCATGGTGCATGGAGTCCAAAATTTGTGCCAGAACTTTTAACCTTGAAGGGCATACTTGGTCCTCTAAAAGTTCTCACTAGATTTTCCAAAATCATTTCCTTTCCGATCCACCTCTCCAGTTGTATAGATGGGCCTCTTAAACATCCTCTAATCTCCTCATATGTTAGAAAATGTGGGGTTCGTTTAAAAAAGATCCTCCTCAAAAGTCAGTCCACTCTCCTCTTTGATCGCAGTGCCACCTGGATTGCCACCGTCCTCTGAAAATCCGTTACCACCATCATGATCTCGTGAAGCTCCGCTATCGCGATCCCCATCTGAAGAATTAAAGAGAAATTTTTGTAAAAGTTCGTGAATGTGTAGGGGAGATTGTGTGTCAAATATGGTTCCACCCTCTGCCAATGATCGTTCGCTCATTCCAGGAGACAGCATCAATATGGTTGATCCAAAAAGGCTTTCAGAACTTACAGAGGCTTTCGTATCTTCAGGTATTCCAATGCTGGAATCGACAGAAAACCCAACGTTAACCATAAAACTTTTTCTAGGATCTAAAACGAAGGTCTCGACTTTTCCAACGACAACGCCATTGATTTTTACAGGAGCACCCAAATTTAACCCTGTTATGCTGTCAAATTCAGCATAAAAAGTTGATCCCTTGTGCCTATGGCCATAGTACTTGTAGTACACGCCACCTATAACAAACAGAACAAAAACCAGAACACCTAGCGCAATGATTGATTCCAGCCGATTGGTTTTTCCACCCATGAGAAGCTCTATCGTCTTATTGACAGTACCATACCATGGACTCATCTTTTGTGCAATTAATACAGGCATATTTGGGCACAAAAAGGGAATTGACCTCAATTTTACCACTTGGTTGCACTTTGATTTAATGCAGATTGTGACAGATGGGTAAGTTTTTTTTGATATTGTCTAAATTTATTAGAAGAAATCGAAAAAATTCGTAAATGAGATCTGATTGAGCTTTGCTTTCCAGGAGCAGTTATTTTAAAAAACAGCCGGCTGGTCCCTCTTGCATAGGCCAAGATTAGGGACTTCTGAGGCGTCTGACTTCAAAATTGGCAATTGGGGCATTTTTTTTCATAACCTACATGCCCCAAGATCTTTCAACTTCTTAACTCTCAAATGGCTTTCCTAAAATAAACTGTTCAAAAGATTATTTAGGGGATTTTACCCAGATCTTTGGCCAACCAAAGCGTCATTAAAGGGCCTCACTCAACTTGATGTAGGCAAAATCCGTTATACGAATATGGCTTCCAAGACGCTTACCCTCTTCGATGAGAATGTCCTTGATTTTTTTCCCTGAATCCCGGGCATAATCCTGCTCTTCCAAAACAATACCTTCAAAGAATTTCCTCAATCGCCCTTCAACCATTTTTTTCTGAACGTCCTCGGACCGATCACCAGATTGCTCTTGGATTTGATTTTGTAAGAAAATTGTCTCTTTTTCCAAAACGCTTGCTTGAACCTGACCTATGCTCACGCATTGGGGTTTTGCAAAGGCAATGTGCATGGCCAAGTTTTTTCCCAAATCCCTTAGGGCACCCTCTTCTGCCGAAGACTCCAGGGCCACCAAAACTCCCAATTTTCCAATTTTTGGCGATTCCGGGAAAGATTGATGAATGTAAGAGACGACCACTCCGGGATTCACCTTAAGTGCAACCAATCGACGTAAAACAATGTTTTCCCCAATTCTTCCAGCCAACTCTAAAGTTGACTCTGCTATACTTGATATCTCCCCCATTTCCCCATTCAATGGATGTGTCAGTAATTTTTCAATGGCACCCTCGGTTCGAGTCATGGCCACATTTAAAACCGAACCAATAAAATTTTTAAAGGGTTCGCTGCGTGCTACAAAATCTGTCTCAGAGCTAATTTCTAGAACAGCTCCGAATCCCTTATGGGAATCTGCAGCCACCGCTCCATCCGCTGCCAAACGATGTGTTTTTTTTGCCCCAACCAAAGCCCCACTTTTTCTCAACCAATCTGTGGCCAGAGACAGATCTCCTCCGGATTCCATCAAAGCCGATTTACACTGGCCATAGGGAGCACCTGTTTCATCTCGCAACTGTTTAACGGCAATCATAGAAACTGTTGTCATTATTTTTCAAATCCCTAGTTGGAGTTTTTTTTATATCTAATTAGGTGATGCTTTCGGTGGCCACCAGAACGGGTGGTTCAAAATCCGGAACATTGGGAATGTCGTAGGATTTTTGGTCAAATTCTTCTTGCAACCCCGCCAAAACCGTCTTTGCCACAAAATCACAATAAAATTCAATGGCTCTTAATGCATCATCATTGCCTGGAATAGGGTAGTCAATGACTGTTGGATCAGTATTGGTATCCACAATGGCAATGGTTGGGATCTTTAATTTTTGAGCCTCTTTCACAACAATGCTTTCTTTATTGGCATCGATGAGAAAAATCATATCAGGCAGGCCACCCATGTTTCGAATGCCACCCAAGGCCAGTTCACACTTGCCCAGCTCACGATGAAAGCCCAACTGCTCTTTTTTTGTATAGGATGAAAATTCAGGAGAATTGACCTGCTCTTCTACCTCTCGAAAATGCTTTAATGATGCAGAAATGGTTTTCCAATTGGTCAATGTTCCGCCCAACCAACGATGGTCCACGTAGTACTGTCCACATCGAATAGCAGACTCTTTAATCGCCTTTCTTGCCTGCAATTTTGTCCCAACAAAAAGGACCCTTCCCCCATTTTTCACACACTGATGCAATGCTGCCATGGCCCTATTCAGCAACATAACAGTTTGGGGTAAATCAATGATATGTACACCGTGATGCTCCTTATAAATATAGGGAGCCATTTTAGGATTCCAACGCGCGCGCTTGTGCCCAAAATGAACACCCCTCTGCAATAAATCTTCTAGAGATATTGTAGGTACTGTAAAACTCATGATTTTTTCCCTTTCCAGTTGTCCTCTGCAGAGCTTGACATAAAGTGCACCGGAAGGACGCTCTGCATGAGAGATATTTTTCAAAACCATACCACGGAAATATTGCCGATTGCAAGTCATTTTTAGAGTTGACTTGTTTTAAAAAATCAGGATATCATAGGCCATAAAGTTCAATATTTTTTCACCATGTCAAGATTTTGCTGCGTTTCCTTAAAGGGCCCTATGGTTGGGAATAATGTTAGTCATGCCAACAATAAAACCAAGCGCGTTTTTTATCCCAATGTGCGATGGGTAAATGTATACAGCCAAACACTCTCAAAGAATGTTCCTCTAAAAGTTTCAGCTGCGGGGATGAAAACCATCGATAAGAATGGGGGCATAGATCTTTTTGTTCAAAAAACATCCAATAGAAAGTTGACATCGCCTTTGTTAAAACTAAAAAAAGATTTGGCTCATTTTCATGCAGAAAATACCCCTGTTTTGGACAAGGTGCAATAAATAATTCTCTAAAAATAAAAACCACGAGGCCAATTTATTGGATTGTTAAATACATTTCATTTTTTTAATAAATTTTTCAAATTTCTTAAAAATTAGTAATTTTAAACTATTACGAAATAATTTTTAAAGAATATAAATTTGCTAAAATAATTAGAAAAAAGACCAGTAAAAAAGCTCGTAACGTTAAAGAACATAAGCCTTTGGCACATATTTGTAAAATGTTTTGTTAAATTTTTTATCGTACATTTTTACTGCACCACATAGTTTTTGAATTATTTTTCGCTCATCCGCCCCTTTCCTCATCTTTTAAAAAAAATGATCACATTAAACTGCCAAAAATCAGTCATCCAAAAATCTAGCTTTCAACTTGCATTGAAGTGAATAAAAATTATTTTGAGAAAGTACTTCGGTGGTATAGGTGCATTCTAAAAGAGTGGGCCTTAATCAGTTCATTGGAAGACTGTTTTGATGTAATGAAATCTAAATCGGACTATAAAATTAGTTTTTGATTGAGAAATTACATCTATGTTGATTGAGAAGAATAATTAAAAAAAATATAAAAACATACCTTATACCAGTCGCAAAAATTACCCAACTGCCAGTCTAACAATATTGAATGGTTTTGGACAAGTTATTATCGCTGGAAAATCTCAATACTGACTTGGCTGCAAAGATGTCCGGACCTTTACAGATTCCCTCTCGTCCTGGGTGCAAGCACCCTCTGCAATTCCAATCCAACTTTGCGTGTCAAAAAACATCAGAATTATGCAATTTTGATTAAATATAATCCAAGCCGCAATCTTTTCATCTGGAGTTATTCCAAATGCCTTGATTTAAAGGCTGGTGCCATGAATGGCGCGCTCTCTGTGTCAGGCGTAGGCCCAAGATGTATTTTTCGACTGTACAACGTGGGCATTTATCCAATATCAGAACGCATCATGTTCATTGCAAATCATACAAACTGATTGTCAATACATCAATAATGCATTTGTATATTAATTAATGGCTGAATTCCCCTATCAAACCCATATCACTACATAGGATAAGTGACCGGATGTGTGTGCAGTTGAATAAAAAAATTACCAATTATGATTGCGACAATTGTTCCATAAAATATAAAATTAAGAAAAAAAAATATACAACACTTATGCAATTTTCAATAAATGCATAATATAACCATCGTATGCATGATTCAGAGATTGCATGGAATAGATGCTGATGACAATAAAATCTGATTGACTGAAAAAATGGTTATCCATAATAGAGCGCCATCAAATTGAATGGTTTGGGTGGGTGTCTAAAAAAAGTATTTCTTAACAAAAAGACACGCACATACGATGACCACTGAAATACATCAGATCATATTGCTGGGAATATTGCGAGTGCAAACCCACCCAAATCTTACAGCAGAAGTCTCTTTGTGGAAAATTTTTCTTCACCAGTCCAGAAAGTTACATTTTCACATCTATTTGGCGTGACAAATTTTTAATTTTTTTCACCTCCTGGTTCTCGAAAGTTATCATCTTGGGTGAAAAATGCCGGTCCAAGAAAGTAAGAGTGAACATTTTTAAAATGCCGTATCGGAAAAGGTTGTGGTCCCAATGTTTGGGCCAACAAAATTGAGTAACGACAATTTTTTTTACAGGATTGTACGATTAGAAAGAATCGGCATCCGAATGGTCTTCAAAAATGCACACCTGGTGAAAGAAAAATTCCTTAGGATAAATTTTCAAGAAAGGCAACTGCTAAGGGAGAGTTCATTCTAAAGATTACCCCTTGCGCCCTCTCTTTTTCGACAAAACAGGTTTGCAAAAACCCATTACTCTGCCATGAGATTTTTTGTTAAAAACAGATCTCGACGACAGTGTTGTGCTTTTTTGATTGCCACAAGATTGGGCTGCTTTAAGGGCGCGCATCAATGCGGTTGTGGACATGGCTCCACCCAGTGCCATATACCTTTTGTTTAAAATGGCAACTTGGTCGTAGAATTTTTTTCTTTGGACCCTGGTAAATCCCACACTTCCAACAGATTGGCCTGAGTAGCCCTTAGAGGATCCCATTACCCCCATAGGATCTATTGCCGAGCCATTTTTTAAAACTTCAAAATGCAAGTGTGTGCCCGTGGTCCTGCCACTGTTCCCCATGCCACCAATGGTTTGCCCCTTGCAGACTTTTTGACCTACTCGTACTGCACTGCTTGATAAATGGGCGTACAATGTTTGATACCCGCTTGAATGCTGGATTTTTACATACTTACCATAAGCAGAATCAAATTTAGCAGCTACGACAACCCCATTTCCAACTGCTTTTATGGGAGATCCTTTGCTTCCCCCAAAATCCAAACCTTTATGAAATTTTGTACATCCATAAATAGGATGCCTGCGATTTCCAAAGTGCGATGTTATTCTGGCCCTGTCCACAGGTTTTCCCCATGTTGCCACTCGACCACTCGACTGCGTCCTCGCACCAACACCGATTCCAGCCAGTGTGTAAAAAGCATTTCGAGAGATTTTGTTGGTTATTTTGTGCGCATAGTATGTTCTGCTTGAATTTTTTTGATCGATACGAATCATGGCAATGTGACCAAGGGCACATGCCTTTGTTTCTGAATTTTCCAATTTTTGATACATCACATCAACTATTGCCCCGTTCAATTTCCCCCAACTGATGCCACTTCTACCCAAGGCCCTAGCCATTTCCAGCGTCAATACAGGATCCATTCCTGCAGACAACAAAGATTTTTTCATGGAATCTATTACGGGCAAGCGCAAGCGGGCATAAGTGCAATTGACTTTGCTTTGAATGTTGCGACAGATCCAATTGCCCTTGGATTGACGTTGGATCAGCCAGGCCCGTGAAATTCCAACATAAGCTTTAACAGACACCAGATCGTTGCCATTAAAAACAAGCTGTATTTTTTGACCGGGCCTAAAGCTTTTTTCTACTTTCTTTGGTACAGAGAGTTTTATTTTATTGATAACATGTGAATCAACCCCGGATTTGGCCAAGGATTGACATAGAGAGCGATCCGATTCAATTACCAAGGCATAATCTTGGGCCGCAGAATCCTTCTGAACGCTAGGTTTAAGGGCATTGGAAATGATGGGACCGTTGGGAATTGGCATATCTACCAGAGAAAAGCCCCACCCAATCAAGGCAATGGCCAATGATCCCTTTATTTTTTTTTGAAAGTCATCGGTTATTTTTCTTAGGGTAGAGGTACATTCTTTCTGCGCAGCGCTAAAAAATAAATTACTCTGTGGAAAAAAACTCAAATTTATTTACTTTTACTTATCTCTGATTAAAATATTATATCAAAATTCTAAAAAAGTTCAACCCCATTTGAGGGGGATTGCCATAAAAATAGGCCTTTGAATTATAAAGATTTTCGTCTAAATTTCTAAAAATTGAGTAAAATAAGTGTTAAAATAAATTGTATAAAGTGTTAAAATATATTTTTCAAATAATTAAAATAGAGGTTCAAAAGAATTTTTAAGAATAATATTGCAGGAGTGGAGGGACTCGAACCCCCAACCGCTGGTTTTGGAGACCAGTGCTCTAGCCATTGAGCCACACTCCTATCCCACCATCATACGTCATTGCGCCAACAAAAAGAAAGGGGGATTGTGCCATCTTTTTGCAATCATTTAAAATGAATGACTCGCATTTTTTTGCAAGCTTATCTGCATCGGACTTTTTTCAAATTTCATAAAAGGTAGGGATACTGTACTCCTGGAATATCTTTAAAGTCCCTGTCCCTTGTCACCAAAGTTCCCTTGCACCACTGTGCCGTAGATGCGATCAGGGCATCTGGAACCTTTAATCTGAAATCTTGGCGCAAGGCAATGGCTCTGTAAGCGATATCTGAACAAACCACGATAGGTGGTTGGAAATATTCGGACAGCCAGGTGCGAACCCGATGCCTCTTGTACGCATCCAAAATACCCACAAGAACCTCTATCACCGTGATGATGCTGATTAATTTTGTTACTTTTTTTTCTTCGTATATATTGAAAAGCACAAAGGCTTGCTTTTTTTCTTGCAAGTAGTCGATGATTATATTTGTATCAATAAGAACAGTCTCTCCATTCATAATGGGGTCACCTCCCCAATCAAGAGTTCCAGAATTGACGACATTTTTTTTGTATAGAAACCCCACATACTTTTGGGTATTCATGGCGCAAAAGGCCAAAAATTTCTAGATTTTTTCGGACCTCCTTTGTTGAAGGCTCTTTTTCTTGCATTGCAACATTTGCTCTTATCGATTTTTTAGTTATTTTACCCAATTCTACCTGCCCAAACAATCCTTTTTCAAATTCTCTTTCTGTCAAAATAGCCCTCAATGCTATTGATTTTTTCCGAACTTCACCGTCAAAAAAATATGTTTTTGGTTCGACCGATCTGTGGCAAGGTAAATGCTTTCCGGACCCTTCCTCATGAGAGCACTCATAGGTTGCCCCAGTTGGATCTGATGCAACAGTTGGGTCCAGGCATGGATCTTGCATAAAACACACACCTTCCCCAGTCCTCTCTTTGGGAAAACTTTGGTTAAAAAAAACATTTTGCAAAAGATCTGAGTAATTTTTGACAGATGTCCAAGATTTGGACTTGCCCACCAAAATATTCTTCTGGGCAATAGGATTCAAGTCTGAAATGGCCTTATTTTTTAAAAAAATCAGAGCACGGGACCGAAGTTCTGATAAGGCATTTTTCTGCAGATACCTCTCAAAACCATCAAATTCTACTCCATTTCCAAGGGCATTGATGGATCCCAGAAAATCCAACCATTGCAAAGGTTTTTTTACACCACGTTGCTTTCTCTGCAATTTGGAAAATCCTGCAGAAATTTTACTAAAAAATGATAATAATTTATTTGCAATAGTTTTCATATAAATACTATTTAGTGGGCTCTTATTCAGAATAACAGGAGGTCTGCACTGAAATCAATTTTCGATTGTATGCCCCAAAGCAAAGCCAAACCCATGTGGGCCCATGAAGTGGCTGAATTCGAAAAAAAATACTTTGAAAAAAAAGAATGTGGCAAAAGAAACATCTGCCTCAGTTGGGCTTTCCTAGAAAGAAAGGCCCAACGCTTTGCATACTCTGTGACTGGCCCTAGATCCTGCAATACTGGTCATTGAATCAAGACATTATTCTGATGAATCTGGGATGGCGATTTTATTTATTTGCGATCGCCAAACAAACGCAAAACCGACACAAACAAATTGATGACACTGAGGTACAAATTCAAAGCACCTGCAATGGCCATTTTTTGACGAATGGATTCATCATTGGGTAGTGCATAGTACATTTGTCTCAAATTTTGGGTTTGATAAGCAATCAAGCCTGTAAAAACACCGACGCTTATGAGGGAAACCATGAAGTCCACCACGTTGTTTTTTAGAAAAAGATTCACAAGGCTGGCAATGAATAGACCCCATAGGCCCATCCTGCAAAAAGACCCAATCCCAGTTAAATCGCGCTTGGTATTTCGAGCGTAAACCGTCATAACGCCAAAAGTAGATGCCGTAATGAAAAAAGCCGAAGCAATGCTGTGGGCACGGTAAGAACCCAAAAAGCCCGTTAAGGACAGGCCCATCAAACCAGCGTATACCCAAAACAAGGTCTGAGCCGTTGAAGCCGATATTTTTTGGAAGGCTGCACCAAAATAAAGGCCAATACCCAGTGTTGCAAAACCAGACAACATTGGAAGGGACCCCAAACTGCGCGCAGGCATTCCAGACAGTACAAGGGCCACCACACCGGTTAAAGCTAGGCCCAGACCCATATATCGATAAATGCGCAACAAGTATGTCTGCAAACCAATATCAACAGCGGATCGGAAGTTTGTTCGAACAGATCGCATTTTTAACCTTATTTTTACTGAACTTTACATGTTTTATCATAGCACCTATTATTAAAAAAAACAACAAGAAATTGCTAAAAAAAAATAGACTGATGGCATTCTAGACCCCATTCAAACTGATTTCCCATCACCCAGAGATCCCCTGGACACCCATCGAACGGCTGTTCGAAGATTAAGGGGCTACATGGACAAAAACCCACCCCCCATGTGCTGGGGCAAATCCCTGGAAAACCCAACAAAATCTCTGCAACACGACATACCCCGACCCTCACTTCTCTGCAACACGACATGCCTCACTAGACCAGACCTATACCATGGGGCGACCCAAAATGTAGGAATCTCGGATCCCTACAACCTCAACTTGCACCATCTGCCATCCATTTACAGGTGTTGTAAATTGCACATCTGTAAAATCGTCTGCATGGCCACGGTGTGGATTTTCAGCCAGAACATTCAGGATCAGGCCCATCTTTTCCCCCAAGGATACCCCTGCTGCCCATTGCCCAACCTGACGCAATCGTGCTGCACGATCCTTGATGATCTCTGGTGCAATTTGATCCACCATGCGTGCTGCCAGAGTCCCAGGTCTTTTGGAAAAAGGAAAAACATGGAGATAGGTCAGTTGGCACTGTGGAACAAGATCCATTGTCTCTTGGAACATGGCCTCGCTTTCCCCGGGAAATCCTGTAATAAAATCTGCTCCCAAAGCTATTTCAGGCCTGTAGGCCTTTAATTTTTGGCACAATTCTATGGCCTGCTCGCGACTGTGTCGTCGCTTCATTGCTGTTAAAATGGCGTTGCTTCCAGCCTGCAGGCTGAGATGGACATGGGGCAATACTCGAGGCTCCCCAGTAAGAACATCAAACAAATCCCTGTCCACCTCCATGGAATCCAATGAGGATACACGCAGGCGCTTTAATGCTGGCAATTCCGAAAGCAGAGCACGAATCATGGCCCCCAAAGACATTCCCTCATCCTCATAGGACGTTAGGTCCACCCCTGTTAGAATAATTTCCTGCATTCCCTTGTCCAAAAAATTGGCAATCTGTGGAATCAAAAGCCGCAACGGGACACTGCGACTGCGTCCACGTGCCAGAGCAATGGTGCAAAAAGTGCAAAAATGATTGCAGCCATTTTGTACCTGAACAAAAGCCTTGATTTGCCCCGTCTCTGGCTCCACCAGTGGCGCCTGATCCACAACGGTTTTTGTCATGGGCCCAACAGTCACACGTTGGTTCCTATTGGGTGAAAAATTCAAAGCTTCTGCCTTGGCATCGTTGCCCAAAATCCGGTCAATTTCAGGCATTGCCGAAAATACTTTGGGGCGCAGCTGTACAGCGCATCCTGTCGCAACAATATAGGAATCTGGATTCTCGCGTCTCAGCCGACGAATGGTTTGCCGAGCCTGACGCTCTGCCTCATTGGTCACGGCACAGGTATTGACGATAATGGCATTTTCTAAATTTTGTGCGCTGGCCCACGTTTTCATATCCTCTGATTCTGCCATGTTCAATCGACATCCTAGAGTTACAACGCGGGTAGATGTCATTTTTTTACCAAAAAAAATTTAGACCATTGTGCCTGAATTTACGGTTATGCTTCAAGGGATAAACACTTTCTAAAGAAATGCTTTGGATGCTTTCCGAAACGTGCGTCTTGGGATTCTATTGGGCAACATTTATGTTTTTCACAGATGCCTCAATACCAGTAAAATCTCAAAAATCTGGGATCTGGCGGCCAAAGGCCCCCACTTTGCCTAAACTGAAAAATCGGTTAAATTTGTATGTAATATTTTTATCACATTGCCGAGTGCTTATTTTGTCCCATCGCTGGGGTCCATCATGATCCTGTCCGTTTTACACCAACAGATGTCCAGCCTTAATTCAGCCCAACAAGAGGCCGTTATGGCACCATTGGGCCACATGCTGATTTCTGCAGGGGCTGGAACAGGGAAAACCCGGGTTTTAACATTGCGTTATGCGCATTTGGCACTAGATCACAACATTGACCCCAAATCTATTATGGCTGTGACATTTACGAATAAGGCTGCCAATGAAATGAAGTGCCGTCTTCAGGAATTGTTTCCGGTGAAAAATTTATGGATTGGGACTTTTCACAGCCTGGGATTGCGTGTTTTGCGACACCATGCTCAGCAGATTGATCGTACCCCCGATTTCAGTATTTTGGATATGCACGATCAAAGCACCTTGGTTCAAAAATTAATCAAGGAAGCCTGTTCGAAAAAATTATACACCCCGCGCATGGTGTTGCCCGTCATCAGTGCCTGGAAGCATCAATTGCTGTCACCCCAAGACGTGACGCGCGCGCCTGTGCCCTTTTATCTGGAGATATATCGGGCTTATCACAATCATTTGAAAATCATGAATTGCCTCGATTTTGACGATTTGCTGGTTTGCAGTCTGAAATTATTGAAAGAAAACCCAGAAATTGCAGAATCTTATGCCTTTAAGCATATTTTGGTAGACGAATACCAGGACATCAATGATATGCAGTATTTGTGGCTGCGCGCCTTTTCAAATCAAGAAACACATGTATTTTGTGTGGGCGATGACGATCAATCGATTTACGGTTGGCGCGGTGCCAGTATCGATAAAATTTTGCAGTTCACCACAGATTTTCCATCGGCTGGTGTGGTTTGCCTCGAAGATAACTACCGCTCTACCCCCCACATTTTATCTGCAGCCAGTCATTTGATTGGCCACAATACCGCACGCCATGGAAAAGTTTTGCGCACCCAGGCAGTATCAGGGGAAAAAGTTCAAATCCAAGGATTGTGGGATAGTGGGGAAGAGGCGGCCTTTATCGCAGAAAAAATTATGGAATCGGCTAGAGCTGGAGTCTCCTTGTCCACCATGGCGATTTTAGTGCGAACTGGGGCGCAAACTCGAGAATTTGAAGAGCGCTTTTCTCTGCAAAATATCCCCTATTATCTGGTTGGAAATACCCGATTTTACGATCGCATGGAAATTCGGGACGTGGTTTCCTATTTGCGCGTTGTGCATTCTAGTTCCGATAATTTAGCCTTTGAGCGCATCCTCAATACCCCCAAAAGAGGCATTGGGGCCAGCACATTAAAAACTCTGTATTCCATGGTGGGCGACCATCAGGGCTCTTTGGAACTGGCTGCACGGGCCCTATGTGAAACCTTAAAAGAAGGGGTCATTCGTCGTGCACTGATGAAATTTTTATCTTGTATAAACATGTGGCGCCATGATTTGGGGGATCTTGGCCTAGGTGCGTTGACCGAGCGTATTTTGGCCGAATCAGACTATATGGCCATGTGGGCAGAACAGGGTGTTTTGGGCCAAGCCCGTATAGATAATATTAAGGAGCTGGTAAAAAGCATCGATAATTTCCTGACTTTGGGCGAATTTTTAGAACATGTCAGCCTGTTGACCGAGGCCAATGAAGGGGCTCATAACGAAGGCATAGCCATGATGACCCTGCATGCTGCCAAGGGTCTGGAATTTGATCGCGTATTTTTACCTGGGTGGGAAGAGGGCATTTTTCCCCACATTCGCTGCATCGAAGAACAGGGTAAAAAAGGTGTGGAAGAAGAGCGACGCTTGGCTTATGTTGGGTTAACCCGGGCTAAAAAATCCAGCACCATCAGTTTTTGCTGGAATCGCAAAGGACACCAAGGGTTTCTGCCCTCATCTCCATCCCGCTTTATTCAAGAATTGCCAGCCGATGATGTGGTTATGGCCCTGAAACTAAATTATTCTTCCAGTACGGCAGCCGTCTCGGAACAAAAGCGGGTGATGCACAGTGTTTTTGGTCCCGGTGTGGTTCAAAATAAAATGGGTCATGTGGCTTCTGTGCTTTTTGAAAAATATGGCATTAAAAAGGTCATTGATCGCTTTTTACAGTTCCTATAATTGATGCCACATTCTATGCTGGATTCCCTTGCCAGGCCACATTTCCCAGACCATTTTCATATTGAGCATTTGGCCAAAACCGTACACCACGGACCCTTTTTGGGCATCGATTGGGGGAAGTCTCGGGTAGGCATTGCACTCTCTGATCCAGACAACACCCTGTCCATGCCCTTGACTGTTGTGGCGGCTGGCGGACCGTTGCGCGGCGCCCTATCTCGGCTGTGGAATGAATACAAACCGACCGCCATTATTGTTGGATGGCCCATGCATCACACGGGTCAACCCAGCGCCCTGTGTCCAGCTATTTTGCGATTGGCAGAACGCTTGGACCAAGACCATGGCTGGCCCGTTGCCCTGTGGGACGAGCGCTTTACCACCCAAGGCGTTTCTGCTTTTTTATGTCAACCCAAAGCGGTCATCGATGATCATGCCGCTGCTTTAATGCTTCAAGGAGCTCTTTCTCGATGGAATACACTGATTTCCCCCCCGTGCCCCTACAGACCCATTCTGCCATCACCATTTTAGGGGCTAGGGAGCACAACCTTAAAAATATCAACCTAACACTGCCAAAAGGCGCATTGATTGTTTTCACGGGGCCCAGTGGATCGGGCAAGAGCTCTTTGGCCTTTGATACCCTCTATGCCGAGGGTCAGCGCCGCTATGTGGAAAGCTTGTCGGCTTATGCGCGCCAATTTTTAGACCAAATGTCCAAACCCGATGTGGATCGCATCGATGGGCTGTCCCCAGCCATTTCCATCGAGCAAAAAACAACGGCCAACAATCCACGATCCACAGTGGGAACCATTACAGAGATTTACGATTATCTGCGCCTCTTGTTTGCCCGTGTTGGCACGGCCTACTCCCCCACCACAGGATTGCCCATTGAGGCCCAAACCCGCCCACAAATGATGGAACGCATTGAAAAAATGCCTCTGAATACCCGGTATTTACTGCTAGCCCCCATCGCACGCAGTGAAAAAGGCGAATTTCGAAAGGAATTGGAAGATTTGCGAAAAAGAGGGTATCAGCGTGTACAAATAGATGGTGTCATTCATGAATTGGATGGTCCTTTGCCCCCACTAACGAAAAATAAACGCCATGATATTCATGTGGTTGTGGATCGTTTGGTTCAAAACGATATCGACGACAATAAAGCCCGCCTAATGGCCAGCTTGGAGACAGCCTTGGTCTTGGGACGCGGCATCATTACCATCAAACCTGTGGCACCAGGTGACGATGTGGCGTTGGAACCCTTTACCCTGTCATCCCAATTTTCTTGTCCAGATTCGGGCTTTACGTTGGAAGAAATCGAGCCCCGCCTTTTTTCTTTTAACAATCCTTTCGGAGCCTGCCCTTCGTGCTCTGGACTGGGCATTCCAGAATGGGGTATGGCACATTACGGAGAGGGCCAAAGCGATGTTGTTCGCCTGCCCGCATGTGATGCCTGTAATGGATATCGCCTCAAACCCCAGGCCCTGTGCATTAAAATTTCTGGCAATCATATTGGTGAGGTCTGCCAACGCCCCATTGACGAAATATTTCAATGGTGCCAGGATGTTCCATCTCGTTTGAGTACCCAGCGCGTACCCATAGCGCATCGTATTTTGCGTGAAATCAACAGCCGGCTATGCTTTTTATTGGAAGTTGGATTGGGCTATTTATCCCTTTCCAGAGGCTCTGGAACCCTGTCTGGGGGCGAGAGCCAGCGCATTCGATTGGCTTCTCAGGTTGGATCAGGTCTGACGGGCGTGCTCTATGTTTTGGATGAACCGTCCATTGGTCTGCACCAGAGGGATAATGCCCAATTGTTAAAAACTTTGACCAAGTTGAAGGAACTGGGCAATACAGTCATTGTGGTAGAGCATGACGAGGATGCCATTCGTTTGGCAGATCACATTGTTGACTTTGGTCCTGGTGCAGGACGTTTTGGTGGGGAAATCTGCGCCCAAGGGCCACTGAGTGCCATTTTAGAATCACCTAAAAGTTTAACCGGCGATTACCTAACCGGACGCCAATGCGTACCCATTCCAGAAAAACGGCGTCCTCGAACAGAGAAAGCTCTGCGCATAGTCAATGCCACAGCCAATAATTTAAAAAACATTACAGTTGAATTTCCATTGGGACTTTTTATTGGGGTTACCGGCGTTTCTGGCAGCGGAAAATCGTCTTTGGTGATGGATACATTGCAAGAAGGCCTGCAGAATTATTGCAATAAACACCCTTTTTCCGTGCCGTGTGATGGCATCGAAGGCACGGAACATATGGACAAACTGGTCTCTATTGATCAGTCCCCTATTGGTCGAACCCCACGATCCAATCCTGCCACTTACACGGGTGTGTTTACCCCTATTCGCGAATGGTATGCCCTTTTGCCCCAATCCAAAGCATTGGGTTACAGTCCGGGCCGATTTTCTTTCAATGTCAAAGGTGGGCGATGTGAAGCCTGTGAAGGGGACGGTGTCCTAACCATTTCCATGCACTTTTTACCTGATATCCAGGTCCCATGTGAAGCATGCAAGGGGAAGCGCTATGGCTATGATACCTTGGCCATAACATACAAGGGCAAATCCATCGCCGATGTATTGGCCATGTCATGCGAAGAAGCAGCGGGATTTTTTGAGGCCATTCCCAGCATTGCCCATCGGCTGAATACCCTGGTTAGTGTGGGATTGGGGTATGTGCACATTGGTCAATCTGCCCCAACATTATCTGGCGGAGAGGCCCAACGTGTCAAATTAGCCAAGGAATTAAGTCGAAAATCTACGGGAAAGACCGTCTATATTTTGGATGAACCGACTACAGGGTTGCATTTTAATGATGTGAAAGTTTTGCTGCAAGTCCTGCATCGTTTGGTCGATCAGGGCAATACCATTATTGTTATTGAGCACAACCTAGAGGTCATCAAAACAGCGGACTGGGTCATCGATATTGGGCCAGAGGGCGGTCATGGCGGCGGACAGATTGTGGCCCAAGGAACACCGGAAAATATTGCAGAAACAATTGGCAGTTACACAGGAGCCTATCTTTCAAATCTTTTAAAGGCTGCCCCATCACCTGGCAAGCGAAATTGACTGTCATTCACTTGCTCTCGAGCCCAATGATGGATCGGATGGATGGGGCACCCACATGCCCTTGAGTCTGATGCTGGGATTCTCTAAGCTAGGGGAAAGAGCTTTGACGTATTTTTCATGAGTATTCTTGCCCCCATCCATGCAACTTCTAATACCCCTTCCCATAGGCCTGATGCTGCGCCGGTCCCATCTGGTGCCCCTTCCTATGCTTCCACCAAAGAACCTTCACTCTCCCCTGCCCCTACCCTGCCCCGACCATCTTGGATCAAGGCTCGAGCGTCTTTGACCCAGACTTATTACGAAACAGCCGAAACCGTCAAAAAGTTGGGCCTCAATACGGTTTGTCAAGAAGCAGCCTGCCCCAATATTGGGGAATGTTGGAGTCAGAAACACGCCACTGTCATGATTCTGGGGCGCATTTGTACCCGTGCTTGTCGATTCTGCAACGTTGCCACAGGAAAACCCACACCTGTGGATCCTTTAGAGCCTGAAAATACAGCTGAACTGGTGCGTTCTTTGGGATTGGCCCATGTGGTCATTACGTCGGTGGATCGCGATGATTTGCCCGATGGTGGAGCCGGCCACTTTGCAGCAACCATCAGGGCCATTCGATGGGTCATGCCGCACACAACCATTGAAGTTTTGACACCTGATTTTTTACACAAAAATGGGGCGTTGGAAACCGTTGTAGACGCCCGCCCAGATGTTTTCAATCACAATGTGGAAACCGTGGCACGCTTGTATCCCCATGTGCGACCAAAGGCCCGATATTTTCATTCTTTGTACCAATTAAAACGGGCAAAAATGCTGGACGACAGTATTTTTACAAAATCAGGATTTATGGTGGGTCTGGGGGAAGACGCCCTAGAAATTCGACAATTAATGAACGATTTGCGCTCTGCGGATGTTGATTTTTTAACCATAGGTCAGTATTTACAGCCCACACCCAAGCACTACCCCGTTATGTCCTACTTGCCACCAAAGGCTTATACCCTGATGGAGCGTGCGGCTTATCGTAAGGGCTTCTTATATGTGGCTGCATCGCCATTGACACGCTCTTCCTACCATGCTGGGGATCATTTTAATCGATTGAAAGCTGAAAAAACTGCCCGCAGCAAGGCTTTGGTGTCAATTTTAGAATCTTGATCAATGGTCTGGTTGCCATCTTAGGTGGGGTTAATGTTGCCTGTAATTTGACAAGCTTTGACAAGCGGTCCATTTTTGAGTGTAATAAGGGGTATAGTCCTATCCATTTAAAAAAGATCCATGTCATCCCTTGTTTCTGTTACCTTTGTTCAAAATTGCGGCACACCCATTACTGTTCAGGCTGAATCGGGCCTAACTTTACTGGAAACAGCCCGACAACATCACATTGATTTGGAGGGGGCTTGCGAGGGATCTCTGGCCTGCTCCACCTGCCATGTCATTGTCGACCCAAAGTGGTACCCCAAACTCACCAGCCCCAGTGACGATGAGGACGATATGCTTGACCTGGCCTTTCATCTGACCAACACATCGCGATTGGGGTGCCAAATCGTCCTGTCACCAGATTTAGATGGACTGGTGGTGACCATTCCTGGAGAAACCCGTCATTTGGTCTCCATGAAGAGCAAAGCTCACTCTGATTCAGAGTGAGCTTAAAAGTTGCATTTTTTGGAACAAACGCGATAATATAAAAAAGAGAAGGATTTCGTTATTCCATGTCGCCTTCTCTGCTATCTATTGCTTTTTTATAAAGCTTTTGCAATTTTACAAATTTTAAAAAACATTGTTTTTATCCCAGGAGTATGTCTTTATGTCATCCCAAGGTTCCTTTCTACAGAAATACATGATGTGTCCATTGAGCAAAGTTGTTGTGATGCCCAATGCCACTGTGCCCGTTAAGATGGAACGCGATAAATTTATGCAGCACATAAAAACAAACGATGAGATCGTTGTTCTAACCCGAAGAACAAGGGACTCTGACGAGCCGTCTCTGGCCAATATGTATTCAGTGGGGACGTTGGTCAGAATAGGTTATGACAATAACATTCCGACAACTGGTCGAAAAATTATTTGCGAGGGGATCAAGCGCTTTGCCGTTACCAGCATCTCATTAGAGGCTTCGGGGCCAACGGTGACAGGATATTTTCTGGAAACAAAAATTACCTCATCCCATGCTGTTGAAGCTTCCAAGCGGGCCATTACCTCTACAATCCAACAATTGCTTCAAGCTTCTATTTTAAAAGGACCTGTATACGAAGAGATTTTGGCTCTGGAAAATGCAGAGCACCTATTGGATATGATCGTCAATCAATTGCAATCCATGCTGTTGCCCGCAAAGCAGACCTTCTTAGAGACCGAATCCCTGGAAGAACGCTATGAGCAAGTATTGACTCATCTAAAAAACGAGTTGGCAATCAGTGCCCTGAATAAAAAATTGGGTACGCGCATTCAAGACAACGTCAACAAGCGCCAAAAAGAATATTTTGATCAATTGAAAAATGAGGCCATTCGGGCGGAATTTGGTGAAGACAACGAATTGGATATATTGGCCAAGCGCATTCATACAACAAAAATGTCGAAAGAGGCAAAAATTAAATCCGAATCAGAATTAAAAAAGCTGCGCAACATGAACGCCATGTCCTCCGAAGCCGTTGTCATTAGACATTACTTGGAATGGCTGTGTGACCTTCCCTGGAACAAACGGGATGCTTTAGAGGACGACTTATCTTTGGCTGAAAAAAGTCTGAACGAAACCCATTTTGGATTATCCCGCATCAAAGATGAGATCAGTAAGCACATCGCAGTATACAGTCGGACCAAGGGTGCCCACGGAACCGTCCTGTGTCTTGTTGGGCCCCCTGGTGTTGGAAAAACATCGCTGGGTAAATCTATTGCAGCGGCGACAAAGCGCAAATTTGCCCGCATTGCTCTTGGTGGAGTCAAAGATGAGGCCGAAATAAGGGGCCATCGCCGCACCTATGTTGGATCCTTGCCTGGAAAAATTTTACAAGAAATCAAGCGCTGTGGGAGCATAAACCCCCTTTTTATGCTCGACGAAATCGATAAAATTGGTCAAGATTGGCGGGGAGACCCAGCGTCTGGACTGCTGGAAGTGTTGGATCCAGAGCAAAATGGGACCTTTGTGGATCATTATTTAGAGGTTTCTTTTCCGCTGAACGAATGCATGTTTGTCTGTACGGCCAATGATATCAATAAAATTCCAGCCGCCTTGCTGGATCGCATGGATGTCATACAATTGTCCAGTTACACTCAGGAAGAAAAAATTGAAATCGCCAAAAAATATTTGATTAAAAAGCAAATCTCGCAAAATGGGCTGCTCGAAAGCGAACTTTCCATCAGCGATGGCGCATTGCGAACTTTGGTTCAAAATTATACCAGAGAATCTGGGGTTCGAGAATTGGATCGAAAAATAAAATCTTTGGCCAGTCAGGCTGTTTTATTGATCGATACAAAGAAAAAAAATAGCCTCAGCCTGACGGTAAAAAATTTAAAAGAGTATGCAGGAACACCGCTATACTCATCCCGTGAGGGCAGCTCCCTGGATCAAATCGGGATTACCAATGGCATGGCCTGGAGCGAGGTTGGGGGATCTCTGCTGACCATCGAGGCTGTACAAGTTCCGGGAACAGGCAAAGTCGTATCCACGGGTCGACTGGGCAAAGTGATGGAAGAATCCGTGGCCATTGCATTCAGCTTTTTAAGATCAATGGCGGAAAAAAGGGGCATTGATCTAAGTCAACTGAATACCCATGATCTGCACGTTCATGTGCCAGAGGGGGCAACACCCAAAGATGGGCCTTCTGCAGGGGTGGCCATTTTCTTATCAATGATTTCCTCTTTGCTGAAATTGCCCATTTCCAACACCATAGCTGTGACAGGGGAAATCAGCTTGACAGGGCAAGTGTGGGCCATTGGCGGACTGAAGGAGAAAATCTTAGCAGCCCATCGTGCAGGCATCAAGACGGTTTTAATTCCTACATCCAACAAACCCCATATTGAAGATATTCCCCTTGCTGTGCGCGCTGCCATAAAAATCATCTACATGGATCACGCCGATGATGCCCTGGAACATGCTCTGATAGGCTATGAGAGCCAATTTTCTTCTAAAAATGCCACATCAGAATCCAAGACAATGGGTGCAGACGGTCTGAAAGAGCACAAGGGTCCCAAGTCTGAAGACTAGGGCAATGTGCAATAACTGTGACATGGACCGCCCGATAAGTCACAATTGAAGCCATAGCAAGGGCTCTGGAAAAATAAAGGGGGGCGATAACATTCTGGGATAGAGCCAATCCTGCATCCTGGTTGCCCTCGTGTCTGGATTTTTTGCACCCTTCAATTCATTATCTTCCTGACCCTAGGGTCCACATCGGCACATGGGTTAACCTCAAGTTTCCCTCAAAGAGCCTGTTTCATTGCTTTTTTCGGCATTTTAGAGTACGATTTGAGGTCGCTTTAAAAAAATACCATAATGCCATCCCCCTCGAGCGCCCAGTCCCATTTCTCTGGGGCGTGTTTTACGTGGCTTCTCACCAGTCTATTTTACAGCTTCCAATTTTTTCTACGAAGTTCCCCCAATGCCATGGGGGATGCCTTGATTCAAGATTTTGGAATCAATGTGGAGGAATTGGGTTGGTTTTCGGCGACCTACTATGTGTCCTACTCTTTGCTGCAGGTCCCACTAGGCATTGCCCTTGATATTTGGGGGCCCAAACGTATTTTGCGCATTGGAACCATTATTTGCGTATTGGGGGCGGTACTTTTTGTCATGGCCCTGGATTTTAAAATTGCTTTATTGGGCCGCATGTTCATTGGAATGGGGGCCGCGGCCTCATTCATTGGCAGCATCCGAATGAGCACTTTGTGGTTTTCTCCGGGGTATTTGGCTTTTTCCATCGGACTCCTTTCAGCTATGGGTAAGTTGGGTGGGGCGCTGGCCAACAAAACCCTGCCCTATTTAATGCATTCCGGTATGAATTGGCAGTACGTTATTGGCCTACTGTGTGCGGTGGGTGCCGTTCTGGCTTTGCTCATTTGGATTTTTTTAAAAAATGGCCCAAAAGATACATTCCGGGGGGTTTCCGAGGTCCCTTCTTGGGCATTGATCCAAAAAGAAGTCTGGAGTGTTTTAAAGGGACCTACTGTTTGGATGATGGGGTTGTACGGATACTCTATGTACCTGGTTTTATCTGTTTTTTCAGACACCTATTCCATTAATTTTCTATCATGCAACTTAGACATCAGTAAAGAGCATGCAGGCAGTTTGTCTTCTTGGGCCCCCATTGGATCGGCTATTGGGGCATCCCTCATTTCTTTTCTATCCGATCGTTTTCAGCAACGTCGCCTGTTTTTGCGCCTATGTTCCTGCATGACATTGGCCATCAGTAGTGTGATTTTTTTTGGTCCACCCGTTTCACCTTCTTTTATGCGGGGATTGCTCTTTGCCCTAGGTTTGGCCTCTAGTGGTCAAATTTTAATTTTTGCCATTGTTGCAGAAAGTTTTTCTTCCCGATTAACAGGAATTGCCACAGGAATCACCAATGCTCTTTTGATGTTGGGCGGGGCATTGCACAATCCTCTGGTGGGTAGGCTTTTAAGCAGCTCCCAAGATCATGGGGCCATTGAATCCAGCATGATTTATACCATCCGTGATTATCGGGTGGCTTTTAGCAGCTTAACGGTATGCTTTTTCGCAGCCTCTGTTATCAGCTTTTTTGTTAAAGAAACCCACCCATCTAAACACAAAACCTCTGTGCAGCCTATTATTTAACCAGATGAACTTTTCTGATACTGCCTAAAGTATTGAATCCAGGACACTGTTCTGGGGTACCTTCCCTTGGGCCATTGATCTGAGTTCGCATGGGGCTGACACGGGGCAATGGTGCAGTCAGTCTGGTTGGGATTCCATTGAAGCAAGATCAACAGGGTTTTCCACCGAGATTGGCCTAGTGGGGATTCCTGAATCAGGTTTGGGTTTGATTAAGAATAAGTTGCGGCCGTATTGGGCCGGTGTGCAAATGGTGGGGATGGGATGGCTTTATTCTGTCACCAAAGATCCAGTTGGAATGCCCCACGTCCAGCTTTTTCATCCAGAATCTTGGCTTTTTTATGGACAAAAGAAGGGGCTCACTAGGGTTTTTCACCCCTTTATTTGCATCCTAGAGACAAAGTATGGTACACAGAATATACCAGAACGAGAAACAAAGATTTCTTGTGATTTTTAACAATCTTTCAAATGTTTGATTCTTTTTGGAATATAAATTCTGTGCAGTTCTGGGCAATCTCAGCGGTGATTTTTGCAACTTCTGGATTCTTATGGAAGGCAGCACAAGGCCAAATGCGCCAAGGACTATTATCTTTGGGACCAAAGGGGACATGGGCCCTTATCAGCCTTTTTTACAGTTTTCAATTTTTCCTACGCAGCGCACCCAATGCTATGAGCGATCCATTGATGCGTGAATTTGGCATCAATGCCAAGCAGCTGGGTGTATTTTCATCAATGTATTACATACCCTATGCATTCCTGCAAATTCCATTGGGCATCGCCATAGATGTGTGGGGGCCAAAGCGCATTTTACGCATTGGAACCACGATTTGTGTCCTTGGGGCCGCGCTGTTTTCTATTTCCACCACATTCCAATGGGCGCTATTGGGACGTTTTTTAATTGGTATGGGGGCTGCAGCCTCTTTTATCGGCAGTATTCGCATGAATACACTGTGGTTTTCTATCAGTTCTGTGGCCTTTGCCACAGGAATATTGTCTGGATTGGGCAAAATGGGGGGTGTATGCGCCAATGCCATCCTGCCCCAAGCCATTGAAACATTTGGATCTTGGCAAGGCGTCTTGCGTGCTTTATGTTGGGGTGGGTGCGTTCTAACCTTCTGCATTTGGCTGTTTGTAAAGAATGGACCCCAAGATCGATTTGTTTCTGGAATTCAAAAAGCCCACTTTTCCCACATCAAAGGTCCATTTTTACGAACCATATCGACGCCAACTTTGTGGGCCATGGGCATCTATGGGTACAGCCTATACCTAACCTTAACGGTCTTTTCAGACACTTATTCTATTAATTTTTTAGCGACAAAACTCAGCATATCCCGAGAGAATGCAGGTTGGTTTGCAGGATTGGTTGGGGTTGGATCTGCTCTAGGTTCATCTCTGTTGACATGGGCATCGGATTATTTCAAACAACGTTTGTTTTTTGTACGTTTGTGCGCTGTAGGAACTTTGTCCCTCAGTATATGGATTTTCTGGGGCCCATCTGACCCTATCTGGGGTACAGCCACAGCATTGTTCTTTTTTGGTTTTTTCTCTGGTGGGCAAATTTTGGCATTCATTGTTTCCTCAGAAAAGATTCCCAAGGCCTTTTCCGGTATGGCAGTTGGCGTAACCAATGCTTTGTTGATGGCGGGTGGAGTCATTCAAAATCCCATTTTGGGATGGATTTTGCAACGTGGATGGGATGGAAAAAAAACAGTCGGAGGCATTCCCATTTACGCTTTAAGCGATTACCAAATGGCGCTCAGCAGCCTAAGCTTATGCTTTTTTGTGGCTGTTGTAATCAGTTTTTTTGTCAAAGAGAGTCACCCGCATCGTCAGACTCCCAACTGTATAGCGCCATAGTTCCCCTATAAAATCACACCAGATTCTGGAGTAGTTTTTCCGGACAGACATTCTTTTAAAAGGTTCAGAAAGAGCCCAGGGGTCAATAAGTGGGGCAGATAAGTCCCCCCCCCCTTAAAAAAACTGGGGGCGAATAAGGGATTTTTTTGGATCTGGAACAAAAATCCCTTGTGTCTTATTTTTAGACCCGTGCTTTTAACGGGAATTTTTTGAAGGCAGGGGGTTTGCTGTGATTTTTTTTCCGGCATTTAAATTTCAGTTAACAGCATCTTGTCTGGGTTTAATCCAGATGGTATTTTTGGATCAATGGCTGAATACAAATTCAGTGCGATATTGGACTCAATCCAAATACGACTCTATCTAAAACTCTATCTAAAATTTCATCAAACAGGACGATCCAGCTTCTAAGTTTCAATGGCAATGGTTGATTCTGGGTCAAAAAGACTCTTCAATTGACTTATGGTGAACTCTCTGTGTTACAGGTAGGGCCCAAAAAAACAGTCCAGCAAAAATATATTTCAGTAAAATTGATTTATGGCCCTTTGGAAGTTTAGACTGATCTATAGGAATGAATGATTTGAGAATGACAAATTGAAATATTGCATTCAATTAAATTCCAAGAAATATTTGCCTCCCTAGCCTTCTCCCTGAAGTCACCTCGCCCAATGCGATTGATGACAAACCATTCCCTTTGCCCTTACCGCACCTTTATCAATCCAGTCAAAATGCTTCCAAGGGGAAATCAGTAAGCCTGGCAATTTCCATGGTCTTGATCAAAGATGGGGCTTTCTGAACCATTCCACCAAAGCAACAACCCCGATCGAACTGACCACCTTTACCTAGGGTGGTCCAGACCTTGGCACTCTTGAAACAGTGCCAGACATCCATATCTTTTTTTAGGAACATCCCATGTCGCACAATGGCAATCGGCCCATTTTTCTACTCAGCATTGATGGAGGGGGTATTTTTGGACTATTGGCTTTGAAGGTACTGGAATACTTGGAAGAAAAATCAAAAAGACCAATCTCGTCTCTTTTTGATTGCATTACTGGCGTTTCAGCCGGAGGACTTATTGCACTGGGCCTTGTCACGCCACATTCAAGTCGACCTGGACCAGCCTACTCTGCACGACAGTTGTCCACCTTTTTTGAAAAAAATGCCAAAAAAGTTTTCCAAAAAACAGCGGCACAGCATATTGCGCACAAAATTCCCTTGATAGGCACATTAAATCATCTGCTTTTTTCAAAATATTGCAGTAAGGGCGCCCATGCATTGTACGCGGATTTGCTGGGGCAAAATTGCATGTCCCAGGCCTTGACTCATACGATTATACCAGCTTACAACATTCACGGGGCAGATAAAAAAGGACCACGGTTGAAGGTATTTGATTCCCTCAATATTGCTAAAAAAAACACAAGCCCATCCACTATGCAGGATTTTTTGATGTACGAGGTTGCCCTGGCCACATCGGCTGTGCCCACCTATTTTCCACCGCACCGCATGCATACTGTCGACGCTGAATCCCAAAAAATTATTTCAAACTATCATTTAATTGATGGCGGTGTAGCCATCAACAATCCCACAGTTTTGGCCTATTCTGATTTGCGCGCGCGCTATCCCAAATCCCCAATCTACGCCCTATCCTTAGGCGTAGGGTCGTCGCCAGAAATTTATACCAGCATGCTGAACAATCCATCGCCCGGTGCCTTGGCCTGGTTGGGAAAAATCAGCCATATGATTGTTTTGCCACAACTGTCGGTGTATAAAAAATTGCTTACAAACTTGCAAAAAGAGGCACCAAAATCAGGATCGTACTGGCGCATTCAGCCAAAAGACCACGAAAAACTGTCTAAATTCGATGATGTTTCTGCGGATCATCTAAGGCATATTGCGCAAACAGGTGCCGATATGCTGCAACACAATGGGCATATTTTGGATGCCTTGATGGAATATTTTCAAAAATCCTCCCCCTAGAATCCCTAGGATTATCTTTTCAGAATGACGCATTGTAAAAACACGTCAGGTCTCTTGATGAAATCAATGGCACAGCCTGGGTTAAAGTATTGTTTATGGTCGATGATGAAATGCCGAAGGGCTTGTCTGTTTTTTTTCACTGTAATCTAGTTGCATGGCACGTCTGATGATGGTCATTTTCTCTTGCACCCGAATACGAGCCCTCTGGGAACCTTGCAGCAAGACATGAATGGCCTGATCATCGCTGATTGTTTCGCGCTTTTCACGAATAGGGCAAAGCAGCTGATCCAGTGTTTCAAAAAGATATTTCTTTAAAACAACGTCACCTAGTCCACCTTTTTGGTAGTGGTCTTTAAATGCAGAGACCTCTTCAACATCAGTTGCAAAGGCATCTAAATAATGAAAAATCATATGACCCTCTATTTTTCCAGGATCTTGCACATGAATGTGTCCTGGATCTGTGTACATTTTGAATACTTTTTCCCGCAAAACATCTCGAGAATCCTTTAAGTAAATGGCATTATTTAGGGATTTGCTGGCCTTATTCTGGCCATCGATACCCATCAACCGGGCTGTTGGACTTAATACGCTTTTTGCTTCTTGCAAACAGTCGCCATAGAGGCGATTAAACCGCCGCACAATTTCATTTGTAATTTCAATCATGGGCAGCTGATCTTCGCCAACGGGGACTAAAATCGTACCGGATTCTGGTTGACCAAAAGCAGTAATATCTGCCGCTTGACTGACGGGATAACACAAAAAACCAGCTGGCAAACTTTCCTCCATGCCTTTTTGATAAATTTCCGCTTTCACAGTGGGGTTTCTCTCTAGGCGACTTACGGTCACTAAATTCATGAAATAAGTTGTCAATTCGCTCAATTCTGGTATTTGGGATTGGATGAATACCGTGGTTTTTTCAGGATTAATACCTATGGCGAGGTAATCTTTGGCCAGTTCTATAACGGATTGGCGCACCCGATCAGGATGTTCAAAATGATCCGTCAAGGCTTGGGTATCGGCCACCATTATATATATGTCATGTGGTGTGGGGCTATTTTGCAAAGCCAACCGATTTTTCAAAGACCCGATATAGTGACCTAGGTGCAGTGGGCCAGTTGGGCGATCTCCCGTCAAAACAACGGTTGGAAAGGGGCTTGTAACAGACATGGTGCTTGGAATGTTTGGGAGTTCCATTCATGGTACATGACCTTTGACGCCATCAAAAGCCATATTTTCAGAGGTTTTTTTGTATTTTTGTATTTTTGTGTTTTTTTTATGAAAAGGGTGTTGACGGGGGGATTCAGGTGGTGTAGATTGATGGAGTGATCTTTGAAAAAGTTTGAAAAAAGAGAGATAAACGATCGATAAGTTTATCCCGTCAAAAAAATATAAACAGGACACTCAAGTGTCAAAAACTTGAGAGTTTGATCCTGGCTCAGAACGAACGCTGGCGGCATGCCTAATACATGCAAGTCGA
>JBILXO010000021.1:0-7427 GCA_044378415.1 Holosporales bacterium | reverse complement strand
GTCTTCTTCAAAAAACTGCATTTGGCGGGCCAATCCTCAGATCCAGCTGGAATTAGGGATTCTTTTAGGGTCCCAAAAACATCATGGCCCTAAAAACTGCACGGAAACTTTTAGGTAAAAAACCCATGTTTTTTCCAAAATTCAATGCCCTGCCCTATGTGCCTCTATGCATTTTTCTAAATTCATCTATTAAAAAAAACGAGACTTTATGCAAGGCTTTGAATTAAAAGCAATGGAATATTTATGGAGAAGGGGCTTTACTAAGAGGAAGTATTTTTATTTGCAGGAAATAAAAAGCAAAAATTCTGCGCACCCACTTCTTAATTCACCCATTATTGGCAACTGCCCCTTGTACAAAGGGCAGCGACAAACCCCAACTCTGAATTCAGAGCCGTGCAAACCGATTCAGAGCTGCACAACGTAAACTGCAAAGGTAAATAGCAATCAAAAACCCACAATCCCACGGTCCGCAGATTTATTTTTCTACAAAGCTGGATTCGGGTCACCAACTTTCAACCCAGAGCCCCCGCTGGAGCGCTATTAAGCACACCAGTTTTTAAAAAACCAGCAGAACAAGGCACATTTTCAACCTATGTACGGGCTCAAGTATCTATTAAGACCCCATTGCAATGGGATGTGCAGCACCAGAAAAACGCCCGCAATCAAATGGTTGCAGGAACGGGGCCCCCTGCTGCTGATGGCACAACGGGAACTGGCACCGCCAAAACATGGATAATGTGGACAGGCTTGGTTTCAAGATACTTTAAGTCACCGGGCGCTACAACTGGTTTTTCCGGAATTGCAAGAGGTCCTGCGAGCAGCCACTGAGGCCGGTGTTGAGGCAGAATGATGGCTGTTCTGACTTTTTTTCTGTAAGGATATTGCCGAAGCTCTTTTCCCAGACTTTTTGACAAGACCCATCGCACTGTTGCAATGGGATGTGCAGCACCAGAAAAACGCCTGCGATCAAATGGTTGCAGGAACGGGGCCCCCTGCTGCTGATGGCACAACGGGAACTGCTGCAATCTCAACCGGCACAGCCGCCGCAGGAACTGTCTCAGGTGCAGCAGAAGCAGATGCCACAGGATCTTGTACTACGGGAGTCGCCACCACTGATGGCGCAATAGGAGCAGGAGCTGCTACTGGAACTGGATCTGGCACCGCCAAAACATGGATAATGTGGACAGGCTTGGTTTCAAGATACTTTAAATCACCGGGCGCTATAACTGGTTTTTCCGCAATTGCAGGAGGTGCCGCAGCCACAGATCCGTTTGGAGCAGCCACTGAGGCCGGTGTTGAGGCAGAATGATGGCTGTTCTGACTTTTTTTCTGTAAGGATATTGCCGAAGCTCTTTTTCCAGACTTTTTGGCAAGACCCATCGCACCATCATGCTTTTTGGTCTTTTTATTTTCACCACTTTTATCTAGAGTGCGCTTGGCTATTTTGCGCCCATGGTTGGGTTTTTCTTCGGTCGGCGCATACTGCAAACCCTGACCATTGCCAACATCGTAACCCGATCTATATCTTATCTTCCCATTCTTAAAAAACAAGGAATCTCGACCTATTTGATGAAATTGTTTGTCAAAATCGCACTGCTTTAAAATTTTAGCTTGGGTCAAGGTGTTGAAAGGACTGATCAAAAGTTTAAAAGTATCCTCACGCTGGTAAATGCCAGAATCACTGCCCAAATAGGTTAGACCCATTTTGGTGGAAATGGTTTGGCCGACTTTATTGTAAAATAATTTATCCTTCAAATATTCCACATTGCCAGGTTTTTGCTCATAGAAAAAAATCCATGCAGAACCATCTGCACCCCTAGAAACAGTATAAGAACATGGAATTCTGCTGTGTTTAGACCGGCCAATGGGCTTGTCATTCCGGCCTCCCCGCAGCTCCAGTGTAGAGTTCTGAAGAACATTGACTACATTTTCAGGGGAGTAAAATTTTCCAATCACATTTGATGCCAAGCACAAAATCTGAGCAACAAAATACCAAGAAATACGGGTTATTGCTGTTTTTGCAAAAAAAGAACGCATCAAAATTTAGACCATACGATACAAAGGACATAATGTAGTGTAATCAAAAAATATTTAATATTTGATTTATTTTAAAGATATTGGGCAGAGGGCCTTTCTGTGATCAAGACTTGATTCCAGTTTTTTTAGGCGCACCCCTGAATGGGCGACAGGCTCATAGGCTGAACGCCGCAAGCCGCAATCATCATCGTCCATTGTTTGTGGGGATCAATATCGAATAAAAAGGAATCTTGATAAGGCAAAGAAAGCCACGCTTGGTTCATCCATTCTTTTTCCAGTTGCCCTGCCACCCAGGAAACGTGGCCCAGCATGGCTCTATAGGAGCTGGGCAGATACATTGTCGGTCCATCCACTTCTTCTAAAATATCCAGATGAGGTGTTATAGAGATACCATCATTGATCTTGATAGTGGTAGACCATGTCACATCAGGAGAATGCAGAACAAAACCTTGGTTCACATCAACTGGACCTCCCCAAAAAAGAGGTACATCTTGGGGATCGTCTGCCCCCATTTTATGACGCAACATGGTGGATTGGTGGACCAGATCAGAGAGGTGTACGCCGCTAATGGGCTGATTAATCACCAGACCCATGGCACCATTATGATCGTGCTGGCAAATAAGGAGGACGACTTCTCGAAAGTCTTCCTCCTTAAATCCAGGCAAAGCAACCATAAAATGTCCAGTCAAACTGTCTGGTTTGGACGGAATCATAGGCGATCTGGACCCAATGTGACTTATCGCCATGAATTTTCCTTAACGCACTATTATACTTTATAGTCTAATTCTTGGTTACCGGTCTGTACACCCCCCCCCTTTGCACCCTTCGGAAAGGTCTGTTTGCAAAAAAAAATAAAAATTTTTCAAGAATGTCCATAATATCAGCTGACTATTGGGTTTTTTTCAGATATACTGTGGGTGCATCAAAAAGCGGGCATGGTGGAATTGGTAGACACGCCAGGTTTAGGTCCTGGTGGCTTTACAGCCTTGGGGGTTCAAGTCCCTCTGCCCGTACCATGGTAAGAATTTTCATAACAATGGGGATCGTATGCGTGTTTTAAAAAATGAGCGTCTTGAAAAAGAAGTCTTGCTGAGCATTTCTAAAAATGACTTACTGCGCGATGTGCAGGCCGAGCTGCTTTCACAATCCCACCAAGTTAAAAAGCATGGCTTTCGATCCGGAAAAATTCCTGCGACCATTTTATTTCAAGAGCGAGGAGGTCCAGCCATCGATGCTGTTGTCCACAAAGCCGTCTTGAACGCTTTTTCCGACATTGTTGGTGATAGAAATCTCGGTGCACCTCTTGGCTATACCATTGAAACGTCCCTTCAAGGAGCATCTTTGGATAATTTGTCCGATATTGATGTTCGGGTTCATGCTGTTTTTGCTCCAGAGATTGGGGAAGTCACCTGGAAAGACATTGTCTTGGATCATTACGTTCCCCATCCCACGGATGAGGAAATTGATGCCAACGTTTCAGAGCGCGCTCAACGCGTCATGACTTCTGTACCGTTGATGGAAAAACGACCTGCTGCACTGGGCGACACCCTTGCTTATACCATGACGTACACCCATAAAGATGGATCTGTTAAAGAGGTTGATGGCGCCTTTCAATTGGGCAGCAATACGCTGCCAGAGGAATTTGAGAAAACATTGGAAGGCATCACAGAGGGCCATGTTTTGAGTGAGAGCTTGCGGGTACCCAAAGATTTTCCAGACAAGAGCTTGGCAGGGAAAAAAGTCAATTTTAGCATCGCATTTCATGAGATCAGAGAAACCGTCCCCCATCAACCCAATGAAGAATTTGCCAAATCCCAAGGTTTCGAGAATCTTGAAGCTGTTCGGGATGTTGCCAGAAAATCTTTGGTTGAATCGGGTGAAGTTTTATCTGATTTATTGCTGAGAAACAATCTAAAAGAAAAGTTGGGTCAAGTCGAGTCATTTGATGTTCCACATTCTTGGGTTCAAACTTCTTTAGAGTCCCTGAAAAAGTCTTATTTGAAGGCCATGGTATCGAAAGATGCAGCAAATTCTGACTTGAAATCCATGGAATCGGACTCTGAGTCCGATTCCCATGTTTCATCTGTCCCATTAGCGGTATTGGATTCTGCAGAAGAGAAAAATCTTCTTGAAAAAGCCGAGCGCATTGTGCGTTCGAATTGCATTGTTCAGAAAATCATCAGAGAGCAACAGTTTTCCGTCAAAGACTCTGAGTTGCTGGGTTATGCAAGAGCTATGGCTCAGAGTGAGGGCAAGTCTCTAGACGATGTTGTTGGATTTTTAAGGCGAAACAAGAGTATGGTTGACCGGATTTCCGAAGACATTCAAGAACGCAAAGCATTGCTTTGGATATCCAATCAGTGCACAAAAGAGGACAAGGAAATATCCTTCCATGCACTCAAAGATCTTTTTAATCAGGTGTCCTTATGAGCCAATTGATACCTATGGTTGTCGAACAAAGTGGTCGCAGCGAGCGAGCGTTTGACATTTATTCAAGGTTGTTAAAAGAGCGCATTGTATTTCTAACAGGACCCATCGATGATCATGTGGCATCTGTAATCTGCGCTCAGCTGCTTTTTCTAGAAGCCGAAGCACCAGAAAAAGATATTTTTATGTACATAAACTCGCCTGGAGGGGTGGTAACATCCGCTCTTTCCATTTATGACACCATGCATTACATTAAACCCGATGTCGTGACAGTCTGCTTGGGCCAAGCAGCTTCTGCGGGATCCTTATTGTTGGCCAGTGGCGCCAAAGGCAAGCGATACAGCTTGAGAAATTCCAGAATAATGATTCACCAACCTTTGGGCGGTGTCCAAGGTCAGGCCAGTGATATTGAAATTCACGCCAAGGAAATTCTAAGCATTCGATACCGTCTCAATGAAATTCTAGCAAATCACACCGGTCAGACCATGGAAGTGATATCGGAGGCCACAGATCGAGACCAGTTTTTCTCACCAGAGCAAGCCCTTGCTTTTGGTCTAATCGACCAAGTGGTTTCTAATCGCAATGAATTAATCCAAAGCACAAAGCCACAAACCCTGGATGGTCCCAGCTGATTTTCCGAAAGAGTCACCCTTTGTTTATGGCTTTGTGCTATGATTTTACAGAACATGTTTTTTTGAAAGAGAGTAAGAATGGCAAAAACAATAGACAATCAACCCCTTCTTCGGTGCTCTTTTTGCGGAAAAAGTCAGTACGAAGTCAATAAGCTTATTGCCGGTCCAACGGTGTTCATTTGCAATGAATGCATCGATTTGTGCGGCGATATTCTTAAGGAAGAACAGAAAAAACTTACATCCTCTGAAGATACTGGCACGACCCATCTGCCAAAACCTCATGAGATTTCTAAAATTTTGGACGAATACGTCATCGGTCAAGAACGGGCCAAGCGGGTACTTTCGGTCGCGGTATACAATCATTATAAGCGCGTTCAACATGTTTCCAATGGATCTGTAGAGCTCACAAAATCTAATATTTTGCTTATTGGCCCAACAGGTTGTGGCAAAACATTGCTGGCTCAAACTTTGGCCAAAGTTCTCGATGTTCCCTTCACCATTGCTGATGCCACTACTTTGACCGAAGCGGGTTACGTTGGGGAGGATGTTGAAAATATTATTTTAAAATTACTGCAAGCAGCATCTCACGATGTGGAAAAAGCGCAACGCGGCATCGTTTACATTGACGAGATTGATAAAATTGCTCGGAAATCCGAGAATCTCTCTATTACCCGAGATGTTTCTGGCGAAGGCGTGCAGCAGGCTCTGCTGAAAATGATGGAGGGCACAGTGGCGTCTGTCCCACCCCAGGGTGGTCGCAAGCATCCGCAACAAGAGTTTGTCCAAATTGACACCTCTAATATTTTGTTTATTTGTGGAGGAGCCTTCTCGGGTCTGGACAAGATTGTCTCTATGCGCAATCGTGGTCAAAGTATGGGCTTTACATCCACATTAGATCAGTCGGAAAAACGGAATGAGGGGCAACTTTTAGAGAATGTAAAACCCGAAGATCTTTTAAAATATGGCCTAATTCCAGAGTTTGTCGGGCGCCTTCCGGTTATCGTTTCTTTGTCCAACTTGGATTCTGCGGCATTGGTGAAGATTTTAACAGAGCCTAAAAATGCCCTAGTTAAGCAGTATGCCCACCTATTTCGTATGGATGGTGTTGATTTAAAAATAAAAGAAGAGGCACTGATCGCCATTGCAGAGAAGTCCATTCATTTAAAAACAGGGGCTCGAGGACTGCGAGCAATACTTGAAAGTGCCCTGCTGGATACTATGTACGATTTGCCATCCACAAAAGACATTGCAGAGGTCATTGTAACGGAAAAAACCATCATGGATGATAGTCCGCCCCTGCTAATCGCACATTCAACAGATGTTGTGACGTCTAAAAAATCAGAAGCAGATGGTGATCTAGATTCCAGCGATTCAGATGGCCTATTAAATACACTCTAGAATTTTTGATCAAAATATTTAGCCTACAAGATGCACCCCCTTTTTAAAAGCACAGGTTCTTAAGGGGCGCCCTAAGTAAAAATTTTTCCAAAGTGGCTCTAAAGTGCATTTTTATCTTGGAATTATGAAACCATTCAAACGATTATTATTCATTAAATCTGTTGTTTAAAATTCTGAATCTATTAAGCGCCGTGGTTATGGCAGTCAACAGAATCAATGTTGCTACTCTGTTTTTCATTTTTATCACCGTGCCCCAAAATACCCCACCATACATTATATCGGCATCCCTCTAAATCCAACTTTACAGGTTATGAATATTCAATAATTGGGACCACATTAATTATCTATAAAATTAGCTTTTATTCACTATATTAGATATTTTTGTAAAAAAATAACTTTTTACATGAACCATCAAGCATTTTGAATTGAGTTGGCACCCGAGCATACCATCATTAGCAATAATTCAAATAATAGAAAAGAGGTGATTCAATCAGATCTCATATTTCTATTTTTTATTCGGATACATTGGGGCAAACAATGTTTTTGCGTCAAAAAATCATCAATGTTAGAATAAATGATCTAGGAAAGAAATCCCTATGCTCCAAGCAAGAAGTACATCTATTTTTAAAAAAAATCTTGCAAAAATATGCGAAGGTCAGGTGTCTGGCACTTTGTTTAACTGAATCAGATTGCCTTAATCCAGATGAACACCAGCGGGGAAATAGATATCAGTAGAAAACCAGTTACCACAGCGGGGAAATAGATACTAGTGGAGAGCAAGAATATCAGCGGAGCAAATACTAGTGGAAAACCAGTTACCACAGTGAGGAAATAGATATCAGTAGAAAACCATGCGCCACAGTGGAGAGCCAGAATATCAGCGGAGCAAATACTAGTGGAAAACCAGTTACCACAGTGAGGAGATAGATACTA
>JBILXO010000003.1:0-95388 GCA_044378415.1 Holosporales bacterium | reverse complement strand
TGCTTAAACACAAACTGATTGCAGAAGAGTCTTCCCACCAGAAAAACGACTCTATTTATAGAGGGTATACTTTGGCTAAACATGACTTCATCCAAAATATCCTGCAAAAGTCTGGCTTCAACAAGCACCGATTTGTGCTATGCACCCACACTTTAGAATGGGCTGCTGCCAAACATTTCCGCAACACCTTTGGTCCCCACCGCATAAAAGATCCTTGCACAGGGACCTTTAACCATGAAGAGCACGCTCACTTGGTTTTGTATCAAGGCACCCAGATCATTGGTTACGCCCATATTCAGTTTTGGCCAGATCAAAGAGCAACAATTCGTATTATTGCTGTTGATGAGGATAAGCGAAATCAAAATTCTGGTAGCGTATTTTTGGCCCTTATAGAAAAGTGGCTGAAAAGTTTTGGCGTTAAAAGCATTCATGCTGAATCTAGGCAAAGCAGTTTAAGGTTCTATCTCAAAAACGGCTATACAAACATGCCATTTGACGATCCCGAAAACCATGAATCTGATCCAAATGATGTTCCGGTGGGCAAGGTGTTGTGACAAACATTGAAACAATGGCCCCAGACCTGGTTGAAAACCATGACAAAAAATTTTTCTTAAAGATTAATTATTATTTCAATTGTACAATATGTTAATTCAAAATTCTAAAAAAACTTAAATGAAAATATTTTTTACAATAATTGTTGCCCTGATGCCCAGTCTTTGGACCCCTGAAATACAAGCAGCGGGCCGCCTGATTCCAGATAGAGGAAAACGAATCGCAGCAGGTGTTGGTGGTGGCGTTCTTGGCTATGGTGCCATTGCTGCCACAAGTGCATTGGTGACGAAACGATTGGTGGCAAAGAGAAATGAAATGCTTAGAGTTGGTGGAATTGGCGATGAAAAAAATGAAACAAGCTTTTTGGATGCATTAAGGGGAAGACTTCGATTTAAGAAGGAAGGTGACAAATCTTACTTTGTAGACTACAAAAATATGGGCGGTTGGGAAGGCGAAAAATTGAAGAGAAAGATTGAGGCATATGAGAAGGACGCACAAACGGCGGAACAGAAGGCGGAGGACGATGAAGACGACGAATATTACAATGATTCCTATGCTGGAAAGAACGATATACCTCGTAACAAATCGATCACGTACGATGAATTCGTTAAAATAGAGGCACAGAAGGCGGAGGAAGCAGCACGGATGGAGAAACAGAAAGCCGAGGAAGCAGCACGGATGGAGAAACAGAAAGCCGAGGAAGCAGCACGGATAGAGGCACAGAAGGCGGAGGGAGCGGAGGAAGCAGCACGGAGAGGGGCACAGAAAGCGGAGGCGGAGAAGGGCTCAGAGGACGACATATCTGCTTATGCTTACGCTGCTCCGGAGGGAAGATCGGTCACGAACGGTGATCTTCTTGGAGTAAAGGCACAAGAAGTTTTTGGACCCAAGGAGATAGTCACGAACGGTGTTCTTCCTAAAGAAGGGGCAGGAGAAGTTGTGCGAAAAGAAGATGGCAATCAGCTCCTGAAAAAGGATCAAAAGGCGGGTGTGAGGTCGATTGAAGATAGAGATCTCACAGGTAAAAAAGATTCAGTTTTTGTTCAAAAGCTAGTAGAAGGAGGACTCCCTCCCGACGGAAGACATAATCAAATCGTTAGTAATCAATCTGTTGATCCGGCCATAAACAATGATAAGAGCGATGTTAGACGGGGCAGCTCGGTAGGTTCGTTTGAACAAAGCGAAACAGCAGTAGGTAATGGTGAGGAAGTTGCATATAGTAGCAACCAACAGATCAGTGACGCAAATACTGGTAAAAATGTGAACAATAATCAATCTGTTATTGAAACTGGACCCAGAGCTTCATTCAACCAACCGGCCCAATCACGGGGTGACGACCAGCATCCTGATGAAATTGGTGATGATTTTTGATTTGCCAAAACAAACCTTTCACCCTGCTGCTGCCCCCTTTTCAACTCTGATCCAGACCCCCGTTTGGCCGTCTTTTTTAAACCCACAACATAGATGATTTGGCGCATCAGTCTGTTAAGCAAGGGCAATGCATAAAAAATTGACGATTCATTATGCAATCCCGTAAAATAAGGCACAAAGTTATCTTTGCCAACACAAAGTCCAAAATTTTACGGCATAAACATATGTGCAGTTGTTTGGGCTATGTACTGTCACGAATAAAATAGATTGGGGATTCATGGCGCGTTTTTGTATTTTGGGATTGGGAAGAACCGGCATCAGTACTGCCCAATATTTGCGCACTATGGGGCACGAACTGATCGTTTGGGATGATGATGCCCAAAAACAATCGGCAGCGGAAATGGATGGCTTTACCCTGTGGTCAGAGGCATTCAGCTGGGATGGCGTTACCCTTATTGCCTCACCTGGGATTGAGAAGCACACCTTAATGAATCGTGCTCGCCATGCCCATTGTCGAGTAATAAGCGACATCCAGTTGTTCAACGAGACATTTCCCCACATTAGAACCATTGGTGTTACGGGCAGTAATGGAAAAACAACGACCTGCGCACTGATCCATCATGGATTGACAAAATATGGCATACCGTGCGTTTTAGCTGGCAACATAGGTGTCCCCATTTTTTCCACAGTGCACCATGGTCAGCCACAAGATGCGGTTTATATTTTAGAGCTGTCTTCCTACCAGCTAGAGCTTTCCAACAATTTAAATATCGATATTGCCATTATTTTAAATCTATTTCCACATCATCTAGAGCGACATGGCACCATGGATCAATATAGGGCCATCAAGCAAAGCCTATTGAATCATGCCCGCATAGGATGGATCCCATTCGACTGGCCAATACCTGTAGATTCCCATGCCAGTATTGGCAAAAAAGAAAAAGTTGCCCTGGCGAGCAGCGGTGTCCTTGGTGTTCATTCGCCAGATGCAAGGGCTGAAAATTGGGCCGCACAACCCTGCAAAAAGGAAAAAGTTCCAAGCCCCCACACACGATCTTTGCACACCTGGTCTACAGAGATGCTGGATGGTTACCATTTGCCACATTTCCTCCAAACAAAGCATAATCGTGACAACGCAGCGGCAGCTGTTGCTGCACTTTGGGCCTTTGAATGCTATGATTTTCATGGGTTTCAAGATTTTACTGGGCTGGAACATCGGCAAGAAATCGTTGGATGTTGGAACAGTGTAATTTATTGCAATGACAGCAAGGCAACAAATCCCCACGCGGCCGCTTTGGCCTTGCAAGCCTGCCCAAAGGGTCCTGTATTTTGGATTGCAGGTGGCGTGCAACAAAACGATGATTTAAGCATTCTGGATGATTGGGCACACCGCATTACCCACGGATTTGTTATTGGCTCGGCAAAATATCGGTATGCAGAGTGGTTAAAATCCCACAATAGGCCGGCAACACTGTGCGCATCATTGGCAGATGCAGTTGAAAAATCTGGGGATAAAGCCATTTCTTTTTTGCAAGAGCACCCAAATTCTGAGAAATATCAGGTTACATCCCCAGGGATATTGCCCTCAATGCCATCAGGGACTGGGGATGGAACTTACCCATCCACCACCGTTTTGTTTTCTCCGGGTTGCGCAAGTTTTGATCAATTTCGAGACTTTGAACATCGTGGACAGGTCTTCAAAGATTGCGTAAAAATACAGGTGCGTTCCCGCATGACACAAAAGGATGGTGCATAATGTCTAAGGATCAAACACCAGAAGCACCCCACAGCACAACGCCATCTTTTTGGACCATTTGGTGGCATGCCATTGATCGGCATGCCCTTGTTTCTGTTTTAATTTTAATGGGATTCGGGGTTTGGCTGATTATGGCATCCAGCCCGGCCATTGCTTTGCAGCATAATTGGGCGCCATTTCTTTTGCTAAAGCGTCATTTTATGATTGTTGGGCCTGGTCTGATCCTGTTGCTTGGAACCAGTTGCCTGAATAAGGGCAGTATTTTAAAGACCTCATGTGCCTTGGGTATTCTGGCCTGGATGGGAATTTGGGCCGTATCACTTTGGGGTGCAGAAATCAAGGGGGCTCGACGCTGGTTGTCTCTTGGGGGCTTTTCCTTACAGCCATCAGAATTCTTAAAGCCTGCCCTCAGCATTGCCGTGGCCTATCTTTTATCCTGGCCAATGCACTTTTTGGTCTCGGGTGCCCTTGTTTTTTTGGCCATTGTTCCCTTATTTTTACAGCCCGATTTGGGCATGATTCTGGTCATCAGCGCGGTGTGGTTTGGACAATGTTTTGTGGCGGGATTGCCCTGGATATGGACCATGGGTGCACTGGCATCTGCCCTGCTAAGTGGCATTGGCATTTACCTTTGCTTTCCCCATGCAACCCACCGTATTCAAACCTTTTTATCGGGCGCTGACCAAGATCTTTTGGGCAGTCAGTATCAGGTAACCCAAGCCCTCAAGAGTTTTTCTTCAGGTGGCGTATTGGGCAAAGGCCCTGGTGCCGGAACAATCTTGAATGTTTTGCCAGATGGTCATGCCGATTTTATTTTTGCTGTTGCTGGGGAGGAAATGGGACTTCTCGTTTGTTTGGGGATTGTTGTTTTGTACGGCATTGTGCTGTTTCGATTTTTTTGGCACGCTTTTCAGGAAATTGATCGATTTCACGCATTAGCCATTGTTGGCCTCAGTCTTCAAATTATATTGCAAGCCGTATTGAACATGGCCTCTGTTTTGCGCATGATACCTACCAAAGGGGTGACGTTGCCCTTTATCAGCTATGGTGGTTCCTCTTTTCTCAGCTTGTGTTGGGCTATGGGGATGTTATTGGCCTTAACCAGACGCTATCGGAGTATGATCTAGGGCCAGAGGTTCCCAGCACCTATAAAAACAATAGAAATTTCCATGAAAATTAGCATAAGCCCTTTCTTTTGACCAAAACCTGGGCTATAATTTTCATAGCTTGTCCCCATCGTCTAGTGGTTAGGACGTCGCCCTTTCAAGGCGGCAACACGGGTTCGAATCCCGTTGGGGATGCCCTTCAGGAGAATCGCATGAATAGACCCTTGATGCCTCGGGCAACAGCTTTATGGTTAATAAACCACACCTCTTTGACAAGCAAGCAAATTTCTGAATTTTGTGGCATCCATTTATTGGCCCTAGATGTTTTAAAGCATTCCAATACCTTGCAAGAATTGGATCCATTGGTCAGTCAACAGTTGCGACGGGATGAAATAGAGCGTTGCGAATGCGATCCCAATGCGCAATTAACCTTAAATAATCAACTTTCCTTGAAGGAAAAGGTGTCCAAAAAATACACCCCTCTATCCAAGCGTGCTGACATTCCTCATGCCATTTTATGGGTTGTTAAACATCATCCAAACCTTTCGGACACCCAGGTATGTTTGGCCCTATCCACTACGCGCACTATGGTCAAAAATATTCGCGATGGTTCGTATTGGAATCTGAAAAATCTAACAGCCAAAAATCCAGTTCTCTTGGGTTTGTGCTCTGAGAACGAACTGCTTACAGAAGATTGAGTCCTTTAATTTTCAAGACACTTCCATCAAAAGCTTTTTTATTAAAATACTCAATCCTATAAAAAATAACATACGCTAATTCTAATTGTCTGTGCATAAAATCATTGATTTTGGAATTTAAAAATGTGCAGATGTATTCCGAAAAAAGATTCCCAAGACATATTGCTCTGGGGTATTGTTTTCTATTCCATTTCGCACCGAAATAATTTTTCACATATAACTTCTGTTTACTTTGATAAAGAATCATCATATAGATAGAAATAGAATCAACTTTTGGTTCCAGTCTACAAAAGAGGAAAATTTTTATGAAAATTATATTAACGGCAATGATGGCCATTGCATCTTCTGCAAGCCTCTGTGCAGTTGAGAGAAACAGCAATGAGCCGCAAGATAATGTCAGAAAATCATTTTATGCTCAGAATCGTTTAATTCAGCTTTCAGATAATAGTAAAAATACTATGGATGAAATTAGCCAATCAACAAAAGAATTCGACGTATATTTAGAAAAAATGTCAGCAGGTTTCAAAACTATGGAACAAATTTTGAGTAGTGGTTCTGCAAAAAATACTATCATTAATCAACCATTAGATAATAATGATAGTATGAAAATGATCTATAAAAATGTCAGTTCTTTTCCAGAAATATTGGAAAAATTTGAAACAAGTATAAAAAATTGTTTCGACGAAAATCGTAATCAAAAATCAATTGCAGACTCAATGGAGTGTTTCAATTTAATTCATACTGCTCATTATAAATTTATTAAAACATTGGACAATATTAAAATAAATATTCAAGAAAACGATATGAAAAAGTTTTTTGGCGCTCTTGTGGTAGGTCAACTTAAAAAAGACCTTGAAGATATGAATGCTCAAAATTTATTTCAAACAATGTTTGACTCCGTCAAAAGAAGTAGCGATAGGTATGATGCATTGATTCACCAGCAATCGACCCTTAGAGATAGGAATGATAGTTCGGAACGGGCCCTAAAGGATGCGACTCCTGGCATGATAGCGTTCGAATTACAACTTTTAAATAACAAGAAAATGGCAATAATCAAAGTTATGCGCAAAAATTGAACATCTTGAATCAAAAGTGATATTTAAAAAATATCTTAAAATATATGTAGGGTCCAATAAATAAATTTGTAATAATCAGATGAAATGGCAGATCATCGCCCTTTGCAATGCTGGGAAGAGCTGGGTTTCGATTCACACTGCCCCGCCGCTACCCATCTTCTCGGGCGAACTGCCCCGTCTTCTGGGACTTGACATTACTTAAAGCAATCCAGCCTGCCAAATGGGCCTATCTCTGGATCAGCCGAACGACTCATTTCCCTGAAATCCCAGCATGGTGTTTTTTTTGGTAAACTGTACCGCGTGCCTATTGCGCATGCACCATTCACCATTCACATATATGGTATTTTAAAACAATATTCACAGTCTGTTGCAATCAATACGTTGCAATTTTTTTAGACTTTTAGCCAATCTTATTTTTACATCCCCCTAAAATCCCGGCCCTTTATGCCATTACAATCTGAATACCAATCTTTTAAAGCAATCTATACCCTGGAAAAAATTAAAATTTTCCACCTTGTTTTCACTTTTTAATTCATACTACAAATCCATTGTGGCGATTTTCCATCAGACGCCTCTATTTTTACAAAAGTATTTTAATTTTAATACAGCATAGCGCAATATTGCATTGTATCATATAATCGAGCTCCATAGACTTTACACGTTTGCTCCCTTAAAATAAGGGACTTGCAGCAAAACCATATTTTCGGAAAAAATCCAATGAAAGATCTAATGAAGGAACCTGGCTGCATCACAGGATTGCGGGACATTTCACATCACTATGAGGTGTTTATTTTTGATCTATGGGGCGTTGTCCATGATGGAATTTCAGCATTTCCATCCAGTATTGAAGTGATGCAGAAACTGAAATCTCTGGGCAAAACCGTGCTCATTCTCTCTAATTCACCCAGAAGAATCGGCGCCACAATGGATCATCTAGGCAGTATGGGCATCAAAGAGGACCTCTATGACGGCATTTATACCTCTGGAGAAGATTGTTATGATCGTCTGCGCTTGCGTGATCACCCCTGGTACCAGCAGCTTGGAACAACTTTTTTCCATATTGGCCCCAAGGGCAATCAAGCCACTTTTTCAGACCTTGGATATGCCACAGCCCAAGATCCAGCCAAAGCAGACTTTGTTTTATGCTCTGGAACAGATGGTTTATGCACAACGTTGGATCCTTTTTATGACATTTTGGAAAACTGTCTGGCTGAAAATTTGCCCATGGTGTGCGCCAATCGAGATCTTTGCATTCAGCGCGAAGGAAGGGAATACATCTGTGTGGGTAAAATGGCAAAATACTATCAAGACAAAGGTGGTGATGTTTTTTACCATGGCAAACCATCTTGCGATATGTTCAGTCGTCTTTTTATGTTCAATCCTGTTGATATTCCTAAAAATAAAATAGTAATGATAGGGGATTCTTTGACAACAGATATTGCTGGAGCACAGAATTTTGATATCGATTCCTTATTCATCGCATGGGGAATTCACTGGAACCAAGAGATCAATGATGCAACATTTTTGCATTTCAACGCCTTTCCAACTTGGGTCACCCAGAAATGTTCTTGGTGAAATGGGGGCTTTTTCACTAACGATAAAGGGGGTCAGCATAGATCCAAGTAGGCGTATTCCCTCGTCCACTTATTGATATGGGTCAGAACCTAGTCATGGCTAGATGGGATGGGCTGCGAAACGATTGCTAGGGAGGAGTATCTATATTGTATAACTTCTAGATGCAATCCTTCCTATTTTATACTTATTTGACAAATACAGCATAGACCTAATCCTATATTGATGAGCAAGCACTATTTATATTAATAATTTTCAGAATTGTCTATAATATTTTAATTGAAGATATGATTTTTTTTATAAAACCTTCTTTAAATACTAAAATGAATTACCGCCAGAATAGCCATCTCTCTTGATTTCAAGCACAAACCCTGGTTTCTGATAAAATTCGAGATATTAAAAAAACATCATTTTAACAAATGCAAAATGACACCCACTCTTGCTGCCAAATTTTTTTTGATTCGTTGCCGACACTATATCAATAAACTGCTTTACCAAAAAGGACTTGAACGTGTCATCTGGCGTGATCAAGGACATGGCCAAAAAGATACCAAACACATACTTTTTATAGGGCCCTATATTGGCGATGATGGATTAAAATACGCCCATGGAATGTATGGCTCGTCTTGAATTTTTACCACATGTCCATTCTCGAGCCCGCCATGAAGCATGAATAGAATGTTCACTGTGCCATAAAGCCACCACCACAGAGTTACCCGTTTGATCAGACCGCCTGTTGCAACTCATGGCTCTGGCCCGACAGAATCTTGACTATACCTGGGGGGCCCACAGGAAAACGGATTTAACTCATGCCCCCCTCCTACACAATGGTCGATCTATGCAGAATCCTCCATCGCCGCCCCCCGTATCTTAATCGTGGTGATTCTATAAAATAACAAGGCATGATAAGGGGGCGATAATCAACCGGACGCATAAGAAACCTCTCCCCACTGAATGACAGACGCATAACAAAAGTTTCTCCAGGCTGTATGAAGGGCGTACAAAAAAAGCACCACTCACCTTGGATTGACAAGGGCAGCGGTGCTTTTGATGAAACAACAAACTCAAGGATGAATTCTAGATATAAACCACGCGACAAGGTGAGGCATTCTTTACTTTATGGACCAGAGCGGAAAAAGACTCCGGTTCGTGTATGGCCATGTCCGAAAGAACCTTGCGATTCAAATCAATTTCCAGCATTTTCAAACCATGCATGAAATCGCCATAGCTGACACCGTCTAAACGAGAGCCCGCATTGATTCTTTGAATCCACAAAGCCCGCATGTCTCGCTTGCGACAACGACGATCGCGATAAGCATATTGCAATGCCTTTTCTACACGCTGCAAGGCAATACGATAACATTTACTGGACCGACCACGATAACCCGCTGCCAGTTTTAAAACTTTTTTATGCCTTGCTCGGACGGTAGTCCCTCTTTTAACTCTGGCCATATTAATTCAATCCATAAGGTATAAAGAACTTTTTGACAATTTTTGCATCGCGATCATTCATAATGGTGCATCCACGAGATGCGCGCTTCATATCCTGAGATCTTTTGCGTAAATTGTGCCTTTTAAACGCAAAAGAGCGCTTTATCTTTCCTGTCGCTGTCATGCTCAATCTTTTTTTTGTTCCACTGTGGGACTTTAACTTTGACATGATTTATGTGCTCAATGCATCTTTCATAGAACGATTATAGAAAAATTTCATCCCTAGGTCAACCAACGCCCTTCACTTTTTCTCAAAACTGCCCCATCATGGCCTGCTTGACGAAAAACATCCCTTTGCATAGTATAAAAAAGCAATGGCCGAAGTAGCTCAGCTGGTAGAGCAACTGATTCGTAATCAGTAGGTCGGGTGTTCGATTCACCTCTTCGGCACACATGTTTTTAAAATCAGCAGGCACCCATGAAACCTTCCCTTATTATTGTTACCGGGATGTCCGGATCCGGAAAAACAACGGCGTTAAAAACATTGGAAGATCTGGGCTGCGAAGTAATGGACAATATACCTCTGTCTTTATGCCAAGGATTGCTGTTGGAAAAGAATACCAGCTCTATACTGGCCATAGGCATTGACATTCGAACGCGTGGATTCAACCCAAAAGCATTTGCCGGTACAGTGGCCGCATTGCGTGAAATGACGAAAGTGTCTGTTTTATTTTTCGAAGCATCTTCTGCCGCCCTGGAAAATCGCTATCGAGAAACACGCCGCCATCACCCTTTTGGCACCAACGCCCTTACCGCCACATTAATTGCAGAAGAAAAAATTTTTTTAGAACCTGTGCGCCAGTCCACCAACCAACGCATTGATACAACCCATCGATCTCCACCAGAATTAAAAAGCTATTTGCAAAAAACACTGAACCTCATCAACCCCAGGGGCACCGTCGTTTATGTCATGTCTTTTGCCTATCGCAGGGGCGTGCCACAATCGGCAGACTTTGTATTCGATATGCGGTTTTTACCCAATCCATATTACCAAAAAACCATGAAATTATTGACAGGTAAGTCCGAAGAAGTCCAGCAGTTTTTCCAAAACCAGAGGGAATTCCAGCAGTTTATCCTTGGGTTCTTTCCACTTTTAGACCTAATGCTTGCTGGAGAGCGCTCCTCCTTTGTTCTCGCCTTTGGGTGCTCTGGTGGCCGCCATCGCTCTGTTTGCACAGCAGAAAAAACCCTGGTGCATTTGGAATCTCGCGGATACATTGGACACATTGATCACAGAGATATGGTCTAGAGCCATTCATCACGGAGAGATAGGACCAAGATCATACACATGTGGCATAGGTCAAACCTGGTATTCGGGCCTAAAGTCCCTTAGAAAATTACATGGATTCCAGCCCTGTCTTTGTAAGGCCACTTTAGGGGATTTTCAGGCCTATGCAGGGCCAATGATGCCCATCATTGGATATCCCGCCCCACAGGCATGTACCCATTGGAACTCAAGCCCATATACGTCGATATCCTTTTGAACCGTTATGAAAACAGGGATCTAGACCCCATACAGGCATGTACCCATTGGAACTCAAACCCATATATACCATCGATATCTTTCTGAACCGTTGCAAAACACTCCCCCTTTTGGCATCTGAACATTTTCCATGATTGTATGAGCCTTAGCCCTATCTATGGAAAAAATATGGGAGATATGAAGATTTTTATGAAAAGCCTCCTGATTTTTACCAGGGGCATGTCTGGACTTTCCACATCTTTTGGGCCGACATTGGATCAACGGTTCATCCAGCCACCTCTACCGAATCAATGGTTTGTCAGGCCACCACTGTGGGGTTGTTGCCACCGGCTGCTCCCAGCGCTTTAAAAGACAATCAAAGACACGAGATTCCACCAAAGGTGCAGGATCCTGTTGCACCAAGAACACGAGATCCCACCAAAAATTCCAGATCCCATCAAAAGTACGGGACCCTATTGCAAAGGTAGAGGATCCTGTTGCACCAAGGCAATCCAGCCCCTTATGGAAAAACCACCCAGCTGCTTTATACTAAAGTAGCTCCTCATTGATGAAAAATATAAGGATGTGTAACGGTGCTTGAGGATCCATGGAAACTACGGGGACGCCCCCCATTTATTCCCTAGCGAAAAAACATTGTGCCACTTTTTTTGACCCCGCAGTGTATGGTTTGGGAAAGAACGGATGATTGAGCATCGTAAAACAGTCGATGCATGGGGTCTTGAATTTTTTTACCCCCTATTTTAACCGCGCCCTCGATTATTTTTTGTCGCCCTTCCCTACCCGAAGAAACCCAGCCCAGGGCCAAGATCATTTTGTAAACCAATACGCCATTGGCACGATCATCGGCTGTCCAAGTGTAGGTTGGGCAAGTTTGCAAATCGCCCTCTTGCCCAGGTTTCTGGTCACCCGTGACCGTACGATGAATGGATTTTAATGCCACCAGACCATGGATCAGAGCCGTTGCCTGATCGGCCAAAAGAATTTTTGCGGCATTCAATTCTTGACCATGCGCCCTGGAAAAAGGCTCTATGTCAGTCAAAGGCAGCAATGTAAATAATTTTAAAAATCGAACCACATCGCCATCATCTACATTGCGCCAAAATTGCCAGTAATCATAAGGGCTGAGGCGATCTGGATCCAGCCACACAGCACCATGGGCTGTTTTCCCCATTTTGGCCCCACTGCTGGTCTGTAACAAAGGCCAGGTCAAACCATGAACATGGACGCCCTCTGTGCGTCGAATTAAATCCACGCCACTGACGATATTTCCCCACTGATCGGCTCCACCAACCTGCAAAACGCATCCATTGTTACGGTACAGCTGAAGATAGTCGTAAGACTGCATCAAAATATAGTTGAACTCTATAAAACTTAAGGACTCTTCCCGATCCAGTCGTGTTTTCACACTGTCAAAATTCAGCAACCGATTGACAGAAAAATGAACCCCGATATCGCGTAAAAAAGAGGTGTACCCCAGGGTATCCAACCAATCCGCGTTGTTCACCACAGTCATGGAATTTGGCTTTAAAACACGGGCATAGCAGGACAAAATACCTCGAATATTGTCAGAAATCTCAACGTTGCTCAATAACTTTCTGGTGGTATCTCGGCCAGAGGGATCTCCAACTTTGGTGGTGCCTCCGCCGATCAGTACCAGAGCACGATGGCCCAGTTCTTGGGCCCATCGCATCACCATCAGTCCAATCAAGTTGCCCACATGCAAACTGGGGGCCGTGGCATCGCAACCATAGTAAATGGTCATAGGCCCAGATGACAAAGCAGAATCTAGGGCATCCAGAGGTGTCGTTTGATTGATAAAGCCACGAGCATGCAATGTATTCATCAAAGCGCTGCGCAAAGAAGTCATGGGCTTTCTGTTTAAAGAGTCTTGACTTATCCTTCCTCAAAGTTCCACGACCGTCAACCCACCTCTCTACTGAAACCTGCTATTTGCACATTCTTCCCCCTATCTTTCCAGAATATGATGGTTCCATGGTGGGATCTATTCGGTCTTGCACTCTGATTCTTTTTTAGATTTTTCAGATTTGTTTGCTACCTCAAAGCACCCCTTGGTGTCCACATAATGATCTAATTGTACAATCAGGTCATTGATCTCTTGCAAAGTCCATCGATCTATGGTTTTAATGGTATGGGGGGTTGATGCGGCCCCCCTGCAAATCCATCCTTGATTTTTAGCAAGAAGTTCTTTTGCTTTTAAAGCGACGCTTAGATTTTTTGAATCCATTGCCTTTTTAAAAATCTCTTCCAGATCTTGAATCCATTGGGCCATACCATTTTCAATACTCCCAAAATCTGGCTGTATCGAATGCATTCTCTCCACAACTACAGTCGTCCTTGGTTTTGAAATAGATTTTTTTTCAGACATTATTTTTCCTGAATGCTGGTGGACTCTGAAACGACTGAATGATTTTGCCATTTATGCAAAAATTTTTGAGAATGAACCTTCAGCACAGCCCCCAAACCCCCCATGCATAAGGACAAGATATGGGTCAGCGTCAGATCCAGCTTATGGACATACAGGGACCAAGCTCCACCTAAAATAAAAAGAGCACCACTGATCATTGCAGTCAAACAACCATTTCTTTTAATGCCGGATTTCTGCATTCCATCCATCTGATATCCAAAATACATCAACAAGAAAGGATTGGATTCAATGACATCCCACGCTGAATTGCTGTCATTTTTCAATGCAATGACGCAGGCTAAAGTATGCAATTTCTGCATGTAAATTAAAGGCAACCTGCCCTTCCACTGAGGGAAATTTTGAAATAGGCGCCGTTGGAACACGGGGCAAATTTCTTCAAATTCCACAGATTCCAAGGATGTTGTCATAAGTTATAATCTCCATTATTTGTAAAAATGCATGCTGCAAATGGGCCGCCTTCCAATGGTATGGCCCTTGCCCCTCTGAGGTTTTTTTTACGACATGTCATGATTCTGTGGGAAAAAAAGTCACCAGCATTTTATCTGCATCAATCATGGAGTAGTCATAGGATGCGTAATTCTGTTTAACGGGCCCAACCCCAGCATTGTCATCCAAAGAATTGACATTGGCATTTTGCAAAACAGATGAACTGTCATTATAGGACTGAATATATTGGATATTTTTGTCTATGATGTAGATTTTTAATCCCCTATCTCGAACCCAATCTCCCATGCTTGGCCCCCTTGAGCTGTCCTGGGCCTCTTCTTGATCTTCAGACCAAATCACATTCAACTGATACAATTGATCCAGGCTGGAATGCTCTGGCAAAAAACCTCCATAAGAATACTCTTGGGTATGTTCTAAATCTGAGTGAGCCTCTTCCAGGGTATGAAATTCCTTTGTCCTTGATTCCATGTGCACAGATAGTTTTTTATCCATGGGATAAAGGATGTTCTGACGCACAACCTTTGTATCTGTGGGGTTCCCCCAGTCCAACAGAGCATAAGCTTTTTTTTTCCCGTAAATATCGCTTTTTTCAATTTTTTGACCACCCCCGAAATCAATCATCAGGTTGACTTCTTTTTCAATAGCGAGTGGAGCCAAAACAAAAGTGCACTCTACTTTTTCTGGAAAAGCACTGGAAATGTACTTAAAATCCAAATCTTGAGAATGCCCATGGATCATTATTATGGGGTCTCCCCTATTTTCAAAAGTCCCGATTTCAGGCTGTGGATAAAAAATATTCAATCCAGATTTTTTAGATTTCAAACGTTTCATAAAAGCAGACCTCCTGGTATGATTTAGGCTTTTTCTATTTTAAAAAACAGTACGCAGTGCAGATCCTCACTTGAATAGGCCTTAATCCTTTGAGCCCGGATATCTAGATCGCATTTGAACAGCCACAAGATGTTCCAAGCATTCTTTGGCCCGCAGACTGTGAAAATTCATGGTAATGCAGGTTTCTTTGGCCTGAACGCTGGCGGGATCCCATTCGCTTTGAAGCATTTTTTCCTGAATTCCTTTGATGCATTTCAGTTGTTGATCCATGGTATTTTTGATGGCAATTTTTTTAAAAATACGGCCCCTCATTTCCTGATCAACGCCAGTTCCAGAAGGCTCTTTTTTGGGCCAACCATAGGACAGACCATCCATTTCTTGAATCGTATAGGCATCGAGGTCGTCCTGGATATCTGGATGCTTGTGGGTTGATTTTTCATCCAAAGCAACAGAAAATGCCCCCTTGATTTGCACATAAGCACACGATTGGACTGCATCCATATGCAGGGTATATTCCACCACCTTTCCTGATATTTTTTCCTCATTATCCTGACTTTTTTGCAAAATAATTCCATCGTTTAACGTAATGTTATGCCAATCATGCATCGTGCCACGAACTTCAATTTCAATGCAGCGCAGGCCCCAGTTCAAAGCTGTTTTGGCCCGCTCTAAAGTGTGCTTGAAAATCTCTTGCCCCAATGTTTCTTTAAAAAAAGAGTCGGATACAGAAGGCAGCAGCCATTTGCTTTTTTCGGGTAATTCCTCCCAACAGGGTGGGCTTTTTTCAGCGCCATCGTAAGTCCGGGTCAAACGGTGATGGGTCAAAACATGGGTATCGGGTTCTGAAGCGCGATGGATGTACACCCGGCCTTCGTGTTGAACAAGGTCCCCCACATCGTATTCGCCCAGAGGGTGCCACAGAGGCAAATCATCATTTTTAACAAATGGAGGCAATGCCAGCTTGATGGATGTCGTCCTGCCTTCTTCTTTTTCGGGTAAAGCCGCTTGCAGTTGGTACGTTAGCACTTCCTTGCGTTTTTGACGGTACATGTATCCCACAACCAATTGACCCGTGTAAAAACTGCATTGTGCCACCAAATCAAGGCCACGTTTCGAGCCATCTGCATTCTGCTGGGCCCTAAAAACAATGGCACTGGGATATCGCGCATCCGTTATTTTGGTCAATTGGCTTTCTGCAATAAAATAGCCTGAAGAAAAAATCTTCCCTGATTCTGGCCAGGCGCTCTCAAAGGCACGATCGGTCAGTGTGCCCATCACACCATTGGGAAAGCAACGGGCAATATCTGCAGCAATGTCAGAATAACCCAGAATCATTTGGACCCAATGGGCTGAAACCTCAACATTCACATGGGTAATGGGGGTATTTTTTCGAAAGATTCGGTATTTGGGATCGTATTGCTGGGAAAGGTCCCACTTTTTTTCTCCGACACACACATGGCTGATGGTCATTTCTCCTGTACATCGATCCCAATAGTGGACATACGGTATGGCCGCTAAAAGGGTTTCAGGATCTGCGTTGCCCCACACATCATGGTGATGTCCCATGGCCATGATGCGCTGGGATGTCATTTCCCAATCTTTTTGAAAGTCACCCTTATCCGCAACAAGGGTCATTTCAATGATCCCGGGCTTTTCTAAAATATCGGATACTTTTCCGTAAAAAATAAGCACCTCTGGTGGGATGAGATCCAAACTTTCTGGATCGAGAGATTGGGATTTTCCAGATTTAGATTGTCTAGATTCGGGTTCAAGAGATTCAGATTCTCTGGATCCAGATTCCAGTTTTTCAGGCCCCCGATACGTCAGCTTGCCCCATCGACCCCTGATATTCTGGGCATTTCCAAGGGACCAGGATGGAACCGTCATCTTTAAGGTGGCTGGCTTGCCTTCTTGATGATTCACGGTCACCTGAATCAATGGAATTTCCGGGACAATTGTAGGCGCCCCCCTCCTTTCTTCAAGTGCCATTGTACCTTCTAGGGCCATGAGTTCCGGACCCCTGATCCCTGCTTCATTGTCTTGGTTTTGCCAAAAAAATCGAATCATTGCTTTGCCTTAAAAATAATGGTTATGGAACCCTTTTGCGCCCCCATAGGGCTGGATGCTTTGCATGCGCGCCATTGAGCCAGCGCTGTTGCAATCCTGGATGTGCTTTAAAAAACTTTAAAAAAATTTACTATTGCCCTGTAAACAGGTATTCTTAATTTTTTACACACACCTATTTCATGTCTAGTCGGTATCAAAAAGGGGCATTGTGGAGCCTCTCTGCCTGTATGATCAGTGCCATGAATGACTTGGCTTGTAAATTATCAGGGGTCAATTTATATGGCATCAATGTCTTGTTTTTTCGATTCTTATTTACAGCATTGTTTTTCTTGCCCCTGGTTATTCGCCAGCCCAAAGCCTTTGCAACCAAGCATTTTTGGACCCACGGTCTGCGCGGAGGACTTTTTGCATTGGCCATGCTGCCTTGGTACTGTGGATTGATCGAATTGCCCTTGCCCATGATGACCACCATCAGTTTCACCACCCCTATTTTTATTACGGTTTTGGCTGGGGTTTTTCTAAAAGAGCGCTTGGGTTGGCAAAGACTGTTGGCCACAGGCGTGGGGTTTGCTGGCATTATGATCAGCGTTCAATTTGATATTCAAAGCATCATGACCTCTATGGCGGGGCTGGCTATTTTAGCAACCTTGTTGTTTGCAATCCTAGATATCGTGAACAAACGTCTGTTGATTTTAAACGAAGGCATCAAACCTCTGATGTTTTATTCTGCCATTTGGACAACGTTGTGGACCCTTCCATTGGCCCTGTATTATTGGAAAACACCTTCCATGGAAGAATTGGGATTGTTGGCGCTTTTGGGTTTGGGGGGCAACTGCTTGCTGGGCTGTATCTTAAAATCCCTATCCTATTGCGAGGTGTCCTCTCTGCAACCTTTGCGATACAGCGAATTCATTTTTTCCTCTATTCTCAGTATTCTATTTTTTCAAAAATGGCCCTCTATTTACGATGGTTTTGGCATGGCCCTGATTATTCCCTGTACCCTGTATTTGGCCCATCACGAATTTCGATTGGATCAAGCATCTTCCAAGATCCAAGATTAAAGCAGCTGTCATGGCAACCACCTGATCTAAAATTCAGAAGAGTTTTTAAATCTCTCGCAATTCTAATTTCCAAGTAGAGCATGCCTCCCATTCTTTAGAGCACAGGGTTATTTTCTGAACCCCCATCTTTAAAATAGGGGCATAGCTGATAAACCCAGATTCTTTATGTTCTGCTTGGTTGGTTGATGGATTCCAGACAGAGTCATCCAAGTATATCTCTCCCCCTTCCAAATCATGAAATATCAAGCTATTTGGGACGGGGGAATGATTCAGATGAATAGGGCTGTTGGCAATACACTGGACCATCATACGCAGGGTGCTGTACAGCCAAACGGGTGTATTGGGCCAAATTTTATCATAAGCTAGGGGGTAGTGATCCTCGCATTCAATGATAGAAACGTATTTTTTGTGGGCATCTAAATCTTGATCCAAAGCGTATGTTTTGACTTCATTGGAATGTGGCGGATAAAAAGTTGATCCTGGATCCGATGTAAACATGCTTTGCTTGCAATATCTGGCACTGCCTAGAGGAAGGATGGACAAAGGCTTTGGCTGGCTGGATTGCCTAGCCCATGGATCGGGATCTTGCAGGAAAATCTTGAGATCACTAGAGAAATTGCTCATAACAACTGGTCCTCATTGGCATTATTTCCATGCCATAGAATGCGGGCATCGTAAACAAGTGCCACTTCACGCATTTTTTTATCCGTGATTTTGGGTGTCATGGTTTTTTCCTGAAAGTACCCCTTTGTGTTGGTTTTTACCCCAGAAAAAGGTTTCACCATGGCGGATCTGATCTTTTTCAAGCACAAGGATTCCTTTTCCGCACCTTCATAATGTGTGCGCAAAATCATGGTCAAGGTCAAAAGCATTCTCTGATTGCGCAAAACCCCTGCGTTTTTTTGGATATACAAATAAGGGAAACATTCCTGTTGATACAAACTGGTCACACAAAGTAAGGCTGGTTCTGAGGATGGGGCATTCTCACTATTTTTAATGGGCATTTCTTCTTCAAAGGCAGACGAATCGCCTTGATTTTCTCCTTTTTTTTCCCCAAGACCCATGCATTGGGAAAATACTTTAAACCATTCCTGAAACCACAGATCTTCTTTATCCAGAGCATTATTCATTCCTTTTTCTCCCATGCAAATAATCGAATTCTGAGATACCCAGAGTCTTCTTTTTGAGGTGAGTACAGATAAAATAAATCTTTGCCACCCCATACGATTTTGTCAGCTTGATACACCAGGGGGTCTTCGCGCAAAATGACATCGTAAACAGCACCGCGATAATGTTTTTGATCTTCATACACCAGGGGATATCGAGCCCGCGATGGCGTAATATGAGCCCATCGGGACCCCAACGATGTCCATTGGACATCTCGCCCTCCATTGGCATCGCAAGCATAGGTTTTTTCCCACAAATGGATGGAATGATTTAATTTTACCCCAGACAATCGGACCATGTTGCTTTGCTTGGTTTGACTGGCCATACATCCTCCTTTTTCAAAGACAGGACCACCGTTTCTGCGGATGATCTCTTGGAAACTGCTTCAAGCCCATTTAAAAAATACGATAAGTCCGATACGCACTCAGCCAAGGGGCTGTCTCAGCTTCCAAGACTTCGATATTGCAATTGTTCCTGTACAGGTACTCAATGGTGCCCATAACGGCATTTTTCAAAGGATCCGGCACAGCATCCACATTCTTGTATCCTGCAACATACTCCACGGTCAGTTGTCGTGTCTTCCAGCTGAAAGGCACATGAATTTCCAAGCTGTCCCCAAAGATACCCACGCGATAATCTTCTGGCTTTAGCTCCTTTCGACCATAAACAACTTTTTTAATGCTTGCAGCAGATTCCACAGGACCATATGGCAGGACAAAGCGGTTGTTGTAGCTGACACTTTCCCTTGTTTCTGGCAACAAGGTCTTGCCCAAACGATCTTGGACCCACTCTATGGCCACATTCATGTAGTAAAGGATGCTGGCATCATCCACTTCAGGATCCAAATGCAAGATACTGCGAATTTTAGCTATTTCCAGTAAAGGTACCGATGTGTTGCGTTGCACAAGCACCCGATTCCTTCCCAACATGGCGCCATCATTTTGTGTGGACATAGAGGTCCCCTTTGCATTAAAAATTTAGGTTTGTTTGGTCTTGTTTTGTTTTTTAAGCAGCTGAAAACTTCAGAGCTTTTAGGGCACTTCCATCTGTGACGTCACCGCCGAATCGATAACGCAGCAATAATTCTATATCGGGCTTGGCGCTGAACTCATCTCGCACAATGGTTATATCTGGGCGGTGCACAATGGTGTATCCTTGCTTGAAATTTCCAAAAAACAGAGATGTTTCATTGTCAGAAAGAGGTTTGAAAGCATCGCATACGGTGACGGGATACCCCAGCAAAGATGAGGTGTTGCCGCTGATGCTGTGTTCTGGGGTCCACAAATAACGCTGATCACCAGGAGATTTGATCAATCTGATTTTCTTCATAACCTCCCTGGAAAAAAGCCATCCCGCATTGGTGTGGTAGCGCGACTCTAGACTGCTTAAAACAGTCCACAAGGTTTCGTATTCAGTACCTTCTGGAAAATCCCCATTTTGCCCACTTTTGTGCACCTGAATTTTGTATTTTTCAGCACCATCAACCAGATGACCGGCATGCAACAGCCCTCTTGGCTTTTTGGCACCATCTCCGTGGATAAAGGCCTCGTTGCACAGCAAACCGATGTAGTGAGAGATCCCCGTTTGCAACCAGGCAATGATATTGAACCCACTGTTTTCCATCAAATCCGAGCTGATTCTTGGGGTGTAATTGATGGTGTGCAAGGGAATGCTCTTCATATCAATTTTTGGGGTTTCCGAACCGGCGGCATTTTTTTCATTGTCTTCCAACCCTTTTTCCCAGCGATTTTTACCCTTCTGATCTTTCCAATACTCATCAAAATCGGCTCTCATTCTGGGGTATTGATAGGCTGGTCCCTTGCCGTAATCCAGATTGACAACATTGGCCAGTCCCATCATGGGGCAAATATCTTGCACCATGCTGCCAATGGTGTCGTGGATGCTGTTGGGCAACAAGCAGGCCCCTGATTCGGAATCAGCGCCATTCAAAGCCTTGGTTTCAATGGATTTCAGACCTTTTTGATGGCCCATTAGGATGTACTTGCACAATGCTTTCTGTTCTGTTGCTGCAGAATCGGCCAAAGATTCCCCGAAAAAAGGGCGCATGGCAACCCCTTTAGGGCGCTTTTCTGCCTCCAGTTTTGCACTGATTTGGTCCATCAGGGCATTTATTCGCTCAACCTTATCAACTGCCAGCGGATCGGTTGTCTTTTTTTCCAGCGCCCCCAGGCGCTCGTCATTGGCTTGTTTAAAGGCATCAAAAGCAGTATTTAATTCAATAATCGCAGCATTTATTTCTCTAGACATAATAAAATCCTCTTGGTTTGATAAATATTGTTCAGACACAGCGCGGCCCTTGGCGTTAACAGGTCATCTGCCAATGGGTTCTAGTGGGCTTTTTTAATGCTTGCAATGAGTTTGCAAAGCTGATGCAGAGCAGACAGATCTGTTGGGTCATGATCTGTCTTGAATTCATAGATTTTGGCCTCGGCATTGCAGGGGTAATTCACGATGGAAATTTCAACCAAATCCAATTGCTTGATGAGGCGCACGCCCTTTTCTAGGGCATATTTCTTAACATGAAATCCAATGGACAGCCCATATTTACTGCCTCCAACCAAAGCGTTGTAAACATGGCGGGCTCGGGGAATGTCCTCGATGAATAATTTGCCCTCCATGTAAAGCCCTTTGGCGTCTTCACTTAACTTTTTACACGTTCCGATAAAATGATTTCGATCGTGCTCTTCGTAAATATTCGGCAACCCCTCCTTGTCTTTTTCCCATTTTTGCAAGGTGTTTTCAAAGGCACCTGATAGGACGATGTCTTTGATTTTATCCATACTTGGCGTGCTGGCGTAACCGCGAAACATACCTTTTTCAGCCAATGGTTCAATGCCCTTAATATCAAGGGTGTACAATGTTTTGCATTCCAAATGGGTCATTTCAGTGTCTCCTCTAGGACGGCGTTGCGTTCGGATCCCTCGGCAAGGGTGTCCCCCCCCTCTAGGGCTTCATACCCCAAAATTTTTCTTTTTTCATTGATGGTCAGGCAACTGATTTTACATACCCGTTCCCACATTTTTTCCCGTCTAGGAATGAGGGCATGGATATCATCTTTGCTGTAAGACAAGGTTAAATCAGAGCCATAATGGGGCAGCAACCAGCGGTTCAAATGACCTAAAATCATGTCTAAAAGGGGCAGGCAGGTATCTTCCCACAAATGCAATCGGGCTTCTTGATAGTTGGAATAAGTAGAGTCCCCCAAAATACCGATGCACATGGGGGGAACTCCGAATACTTGAGCAATCTCCCTGGCTGCCATTGTGCGCCCCTCGTTAAAATCCATATCTTTGGGTGACAATCCCATCTCTTTCCACTCAAACTGACCATCTAAAACCAACATGGCACCAGCACCACCTCGGGCTTTCATCGTTTGCAGCTGTTGGCGCAAATCATTTTGCTGAGCCAGAGTCAATTGAGACCCCTTCACCATGAGAGCGCCCGAAGGACATCCTGCATTTTGCAACAAAGCCAAATTGTGCCCCACAATGACATTTTGCAAATCAATCATTGATTTGGCGGGCCGCATGGGACTCATGCCCCGATAATCATCCAGTGGATTAAAGAGCCTGATGTGTAAAATGGCACTGCGGCCCGTCTCTGGATCTACGGGAATGGCATACTTTTGATTTCCAATGCCATAGTCATACTGTTTGGGGTAAGTGTTCTTTCCAGGAACCACCTGAATGCGGTCAGGGCGCAAGACGTGGAGCTCTGACAAGGTTTCCAAATCATCCGCCTTAGAGCAAGCTTGGACAAAACTGTTGCCAGACAGCAGCAAATAAGTCACCAAAGACTCGCAAAACGATCCGTAATTTTGCATCGCATTGGGCTGACCCAATAAATCCAAAACAGGGTGCGCTGAGACCAAACTGTTATTTTGATACAGATTTAAGGGGACGGAACTGATATTGCGTGCAATCAAGGTCAGGCACCGATACACCACGGCATTTTTATCGTATCCTGACCCAACCTGAGATTCAAAAAAATTATCGCTCCAAAGGGGCTCCCCAACTGTCTGATAGGCAAACATCGAGGCATTGCTGGTGAATTTTTTTTCTGCAGTCGCCCTGCCCATCCATCTTTTCAAAAAGGAATGCCTTTCTTTTTCCATGGGGCCTTTTGTCTTTACAATATGTTTATTGGATAACATGCTGGGTATTGCCGAATCAACTTTTTCATTATCTGTTCATTTTTAATGGCGGAAAATAAGGACTTGACCATCATTCCTCTGGGGCCGATGGCGGGATTTTCAGGTCTAGTCACTGGAGTTTGAGGTTCGGTCATTGACTTTTTCAGTCTGTTTTCTGTTAAATAGCATCAGGATCCCCTATTGCTGGTCTAGTAAAGTTCCCCTCATGCAGCACTTTTGGCAAAAAAATAAACATTTTTTGGTGGTACTGTGGCCGTATTTATGGTACGGGGTAATGTTGATTGCGCCATTGATCACCATAGTGGCCCTAAGTTTTTCTGAATTTTCCATTGGTGCGCCACCTTATAAGGCCATTTTTCAATGGATTTCAGACGACTCCTTTCAACTGACTGTGCATTTGACGAACTATTTTATTGTTTTTCGAGATTCTTTTTATCGTGCGGCTTTTATGAATTCCCTGGGAATTGCCACGGTTTCTACATTATTTTGTTTGGCCTTGGGGTATCCCATGGCTTATGGCATTGCGCGATCCAAGCATCACATGGTGTGGCTGCTGTTGGCCATTTTGCCTTTTTTTACCTCTTTTTTGGTTCGTATTTACGCTTGGATGACATTGCTCAGTCCCCAAGGATTAATCAATCATGCCTTGGTTTATCTGGGTCTAGAGCCCTGGTCCCTGATGAACACGCCGTATGCCATCATTATTGGTGTTGTGTATTCTTATTTGCCATTTATGATTTTTCCTCTTTATGCGGTTTTGGATAAAATTACACCCCATTTGCTAGAAGCAGCTTATGACCTGGGGTGTCGACCGTTTTCGGCATTTTGGCGCATTACGGTTCCTCTGTCTCGTTCTGGTATTTTGGCTGGATCCAGTCTTGTTTTTATCCCAGCCATGGGAGAGTATTTAATCCCTGAATTATTGGGCGGACCAACATCTTTAACCATTGGTCGATTGCTGTGGTATGAGTTTTTTACCAATCGCGATTGGCCGCTGGCCACAACACTGGCGGTTGTTGTCATTGTGGCCCTGTTTTTACCCATTTTTATTTTTGAAAGAATTCAAACTTTTTTTCAAAGGCGGTCCCATTAATGCGCCCACACCCATGGATTCGATTTTTCTTTTACGCCGGATACATTTTCTTGTATCTGCCTATTATTTTGACCATTTTGTACTCTCTGAATGATTCTAAAACCGTTGTATGGTCTGGTCTTTCGTTGAGGTGGTACAGGGTACTATTCCAGGATCAGGCTTTGTGGCAATCGGCCATGATCAGTTTTAAAATTGCCTTTATTTCAGCTACTTTTGCTGTTATTTTGGGAACGACTTGCGCACATTTATGGACCAAGGAGCGCCACAATCACCATATTTTAGGATTGATGACGACGATCCCACTGGTCATTCCAGAATTAATAACGGGCTTGTCGATTTTACTGTTATTTGTCTGGAGTGAGAATACTTTTGGATGGCCCCCCAGAGGCATGTGGACCGTTATTGCCGCACACACCACTCTGGGAGCTGCCTATGTTACAGCCATTGTCAGAGCCCGTCTGTTAAATTTAGATCCAACATTAAGCGAAGCCGCACTGGATCTGGGCGCACGCCCAGCGAAAGTATTTTTCCTCATCAAGATGCCTATAATCATCCCTTCGATTATTGCCAGCTGGTTGATTGCCTACATTATTTCCTTTGATGATCTTATTTTGGTCAGCTTCACCTCTGGCCCCGGAATAACCACCTTGCCCTTAAGGATTTTTTCCAGCATCAAAGTAGGATATACCCCCGAAATCAACGCTTTGGCCACCTGTATTACAGGCATGGTTAGTCTTTTAATTATGACGGCGGGCTATACTCTCTCTAAAAAAGAACCTCAATGATTATTGTTTTTGGAAATACAAAAGGTGGCACAGGAAAATCAACCCTAGCGGTCCATGTCGCCGTAGATTTGTTGTACCGTGGCAAGCGTGTTGTATGCATGGATTGCGATGGAGATCAGGGGACTTTTTCACGCTACATGGAAAATCGTCAAGATTTCCAAACACGCAATAAAAAAATTGTCCCTATGCCCATGGCCACATCCCGTTTTTCCCCCCATCAAGACACAAACGCCATGGCCCTTCATATGGAATCGTTAAAGATTGCCTCATCTACTTGGGATGTCCTCATCATCGATACAGCGGGGTACGATTCTCCTTTATCTCGATATGCACACAGTCTAGCGGATATTCTGGTCACACCCATGAATGACAGTGCCATTGATTTGGACTTACTGGTTAACGTCAAAGACACCTCGCAGCCCGGCCAATTGCCATTGAGTCATTATGCCCATTTGGTTTGGGAGCAACGCATGCGCAAAGTAGTAGAGCAGTCTGGCACATTAGAGTGGGTTATTGTGCGCAATCGCATGCACAGCCTTACTTCCCGCAATCAAGTCCAATTGGATAAGATTTTAACATCCTTGGCCCAGCGTATTGGATTTCATATGGCCAGCAGTGTTGGAGAGAGGGTTATTTTTCGGGAATTATTTGCCTATGGTTTAACGGTTGTAGATCAGCGCAAAACCGGTGATACTTACAGTGCGGGTCATCAAGAAATTCGCAATATTACGGATCGGATTCTGTCTTTTCAGCATAAAATTTATCGGAATCAGCAGAGGAGCCAAGCCCTGAGAAACCAAGAAAATGACACCTGATCACTGGCAACGCCATGGCTGAAACTGGGCCCTCTTACCATGAGTAACCATTGAGGCATTTAGAGTTTCGCACCACATCACTCGCCTCTCCATTCTATGTTCAGCAAAGCATTCAGATGACAAACATACATCAAAATGGACGTAAAAAACATTGAAAAAATGTAAAAAATTATTTCTTTTCTTATTCAGATGCCAGAAAATGCCTATTATATTCCATTCACTTTACTCTATTCAGCCAAGTCCATGGCGTCTTAACGGTATTAAAATTAGAAAAGTCAAAAGTCCAATAATGGATACCATGGTGCGGGCTTGAGACCTGGAAAACTTTGCATCAAAAAAGTACGGAAAGCCGGGCGCGATTTGATCTTAAGGTACCATTCTTGGGCCATGGGAAAATCATCCCAAGCAATTTCTCCCAAATAGTCAATGCATGAAAGGTGGGCCGCAACTGTTACATCGGCCCATGAAAAATGATTGCCCGCGATATAGGCATGCCGATCGACTAAAATAGAGACGTAAGCCATATGTTTACGCAACATGGTGCGGCCATTTTTCAGAATACTGGTATCTGGCCCAGACTGTTGGATGGCCCACTTCAAAGCACGCTCGTAAAACAAAGTCATGTAGACTTCATGATAAAAAATACGGTCAAACCAAGACATAATTTTGCGCGATTCCAGCCGATCAACACTATCCAGGCCCATCATTTCAGGTGTGCTGTAAGCTTCTTCGATATACTCACAAGCAATATAATCGTTCCAACACACCAAAGGTCCATCTTGAAATACCGGCAATTCACCGGATGGACTCAGCTGGACAAGGGTGCGCGATGGCTTCCATGTACGCTCCATAACAGGCGTTACAGGAACGCCCTTTTCATTCAGACCAAAAGCTATTTTTCTAGAAAAGGGACAAAATGGCATTTGATACAGCAAACGTTCGAACATGTAAAATTAGCCTTATTGGATCCTTTTTGTATTTTGATCCCAATGCGCCTTGGGATCAACTCCCCATTGCCCCCTATTTTTCCAATCTCGTGGCCATTCTATGGGCTGTTTTCTATACACCGATTGGTGGGGCGTATCCGCCTAAAAATCTTTTGGCGCCCAAATAATGCAAGTAAGATATTAAAAAAACACTAATCTTAAGCACCCCTATCATTATAATAAAAAAAATTGTTCTAAGAAAATCTAAATAGATATTTACAACAGATATGTGACTATGTCAGGATAGAGAACAGGATCTAAATAACGCACAACAGTCATGGAAAGTATAAAAATATTGGGTGGACCATCTTTAAACGGCAAAATTTCCATTAGTGGCGCAAAGAATGCGGCTCTGCCCCTAATGGTTTTGGGCCTGCTAACAGATGAGCCATTGGTGCTAGAAGGCATCCCAACTGTAACCGACACTCAGAGTATGCGGCGCATCCTGGAAGGCATTGGGACCTCGATTCAGCATTTTTCCAAACGTTTCGTACTGCAAACCCATCGGGCTGCATCCCTCCACGCTTCTTACGAAGATGTGCGCAAGATGAGGGCCTCTTTTTTGGCTTTGGGTGGCATGCTGGGGCGCTTTGGATCTGGGCAAGTCTCTTTACCTGGGGGATGTGTCATCGGTGTGCGCCCAATCAATTATCATCTGGAAGGTTTTCAGGCTCTTGGTGCCACAATCGATACATCCAACGGTGATATTGTTGCCAAGGCACCCACAGGCCGCTTGCCTGGTGGCAAGTATTCCTTTCCAAAGCCAACGGTTACGGGCACTCAGAACGTATTGTTTGCTGCCGTATTGGCTTCGGGTGCAAGTTGCTTAGAGAACGTTGCCATCGAACCAGAAGTCACGGATGTGATCAAGTGCTTACAAAGCATGGGCGCGAAAATTGAAGGCAAAGGTACATCGACCTTGCACATACAAGGCGTAGATCGTCTCTCAGGAGCACAGCATTCGGTTTTGCCCGATCGCATTGAAATGGGGACGTATATGATCGCAGCAGCTTTGACCCAGGGTGATATTATCCTTGAGGGCGCAGATCTGTCTCTGTTGCCCCATGTTGTAGAATGTTTGCAGTATGCGGGTGCAACAATTATAGACTTGGGGCATCAGCGCATTCGGATTTATGCCAAAAATCGCCCCAAACCTTTCCACATATCCACCGCGCCATTTCCAGGATTTCCAACGGATTTGCAAGCACAATTTATGACTTTGGCGGCACTCGCAGATGGCGACTCTACCATTGTGGAAAATATTTGGGAAAATCGATTCATGCATGTGGCTGAATTGTCCCGCATGGGGGCCTCTATTCGTTTGGACAATCATTGTGCCTTTGTTCAGGGTCGATCCCATTTGACAGCAGCCCATGTGATGGCGACAGATTTGCGCGCTTCTGTGGGGTTGGTTTTGGCTGGTTTGGTAGCCCAGGGAGAAACCACCATTCATCGCATTTATCACCTTGATCGTGGCTATGAGGAACTAGAGCGCAAGTTGCAAAATTGTGGAGCCATTATTCATCGTGTTGGCTCTCATGACATTACGGACAGCCTTCAAGACCAAGTATCTGCTGCATCCTGAGGGGTCACCCCCCCTTGAAATCAACCTGGATACAGACCCTGGATTTGTTTCTTGGTTCCTTCAGATTTTAGGGGGGCCTTATTTCTAGATTGTGCAGATTGCCTTATTTTTTATGAATGGGCCTGTTGCAAAGAAAACCTGCACCCATCTGCACCGACTTTCCAAAAATTTGAAATAATTTGCTTTTAACCTGCCGTCACAATTATGCTGCTCGTTGCAAGATTCAAGGGGATAAGACTGTTTTATTTGCCATCACCAGGGTCTTTTACGACATTGGTGGGGGGGGCAAAGCCTAGTTTAAGAATGAGTCTGATGCAAAGGATGTGTCTGATTCAAGGGATGCCGCAGAGATCCTTGGGTGCAGCCTGGATTCTTGCAAAAAATCTGTCCCCATGCCCTGTCTTATTTTTTGGACGATTTTTTTAATACCTTCTGTGGCATGGCAATAAAAATACAAAATGACCCAGGCCGATGGGAAACACTTGTTGTGAAAAAATTAACGAGATGCCTGATATACTGATGGACAGCATCCTTTTGTGACCATTTTTCCTAAGAGTAACCTTATGATACAGTGGGATGCACATAATTTTTACACCTCAATTTATGGCCGCTTTTTTCATTCCTATCAGCCTTCCCCCTGGGGCCCCTCCCCACAACACATCTGTTCAAAAAAATAGATCTCGATAATAAATAAACCGATACGAGTCTATTTCGTCGCCCTAATATACAAGGATCAATGAATCTGCTTCAACCAAATACTGGGAATTTAATCGAAATGCCAAAAAATCACCGCAAGGCGCTCTTATCCTTTATCTTAGGTGTCACTTGTATTTTCCCCATGCGTGCTTCACCTGAAATGCCAGGCGACCAGCCCCCTTCACTTCAGGTTCCAAGTGGTGCTTTGCGCTATATTTTCAAGACATACATTGAAAAACCTGTCTTGAAATCTGCCAAAAACCCAGAGTTTGTTCCCCTAATGGCTACAGAAAAAAAGAACAAGAGTTCTGAAGAAACGCATGGGCTTTCTGAAAAAATGGCAAAAAAAACAGCAGATAAAACATCTAAAAAAGACCCTGTTGGGGCGCCCATCCCACAAGTATCGGCCACTCTGTATCAAAATGTGTACGGACGGCCCCATCAGGCGGATGTTGTCTTAATTCTTTGGACAGGATTGACATGCCCCCTGTGCAGTATTTTGCATCAAGGCGCCATTGTGCAATTGAAAAAACTGGCACTCAAAAACCCTAAATTTTCCCTTATTTTGCGGGATTACCCTGCAGATCCCATCAGTCTCGTTGGATCTGCCATGGTGTGGTCCAGGGGAGAACCCACCGCTCGTAGGCTGCTAAACAGTCTGCATACCCAGCATGATTGGATGCATTTCCCTGAAAAAGCACTTGATGCCCTGGAAATTCTGGCCCTTCAAACAGCCCACTCTGAACAAGATCGTGCCGCCATTCGATGGGCTAAAACAGACAAAGCTCTTCATCAAAAATTATTCGAGACTCGCAATCAAGATAAAAATGCCCTTGCCATCACCCAAGTGCCATGGGCCATTGTCATGACCAAAAACATGGCTGCAGAGAAGGCCATTGCTGGTTCTCGGATTGAATCTGGTTCGACCCAATCCAAAGAATCTGACTGGAAATTGACCGTTCTTGACACCCAGAGAGGTGATATCGTGGAAAAAATCCAGGAATTATCACAATCCTAAAGAAGTTGGGAAAAACCAAAGCAAGTTGGTAGGAGCAGTTCATCCCTGTACAGGCATTGGTGTAAGTAAGTTGAATTGGCGGGGAAATTGGCATTTGAAATGGTTGCACCGGCGGGGAAATCAAGTAGAGTGGCGCAAAAAGGCAATCAAGAGCTGTTTTATCAAATGTGTGTCTTGCTGCATTAAAAATTGTATTAAGGTGTGTAGCCCAAAAACTGTTGCTCTTTAGACTGGATGTGGGGAAAAAGCCCTCTACATTATTTGACAATGCATCTAGACCCAATGGATACAATCGCTCTTCCGCAGCATCATTGGAATGCAAAGTATGGGGAGGCAAAAGTCACTGCCCCCCGCACCATGTTCTAAGTCTTTTTTTTCCTAATGTCTATATATCTCTATCCCATCATTTTATTTTGTGCAGATTCTTTTCTTTCTATAATTCTATTGAGATTATATATCATTTCTTGGATATGTGGGCTTTTATTGGCATCTTTATTTATTATTAATTTTTCAATGATTCTAATAATCTTTGGAATTGATTGACTAATTAATTTTTTTGTTTGCTTATCATCACTTTCTTCTATAATTGTGTTTATATAAGAAATATAAGTTACAATTATTTCATTATTAGCTTTTGTAAAATCATCTAAATTAATATCTTCTAATTCTGTTATCATGTGATATGATAAATCATTTGATTTTTTACCAATTGCCCGCGATATCGACCTCAATTCTCTATGATTTCCATCAAACGCAAGCAAATCAAGGATCCTTTCTGACAATTTTTTGACGTCAATATCATTATCCGATCCAACGTCCATCAAACCTTTGAGAAATTTGTACTTTCCCATCAAACCTTTTTTGGTTCCAAAAAAGTTTTTCAAATTCTTTTTTTCAAAAAACTTAACCAACAATTTGGCACTGTCCTCATCCAATGAACCCCTGTTCATGGTATCCAGTGCAGCAAGTACCTTTTTATTGGCATTACTCTTCATTTTACCCGTCATTATTTTCAGCAAATCCTCTGAAATCAGTGGATCCTTATCTTGCCGATCCGAATCCCCGCCATCTTTTTGGGTTTTAGATTTTGATTTCTTTGGTTCTTGTGCTTTCCATGCTGGCCATTCTGTCTCTGCTTTTGGCGAGGGTGCTGCTTTTTCTGCTGGGTTTTTCCTCAAAGCCACTGTAAAGATGTCCTGTTCCTCAGAAAGTAAGCTCCATAAAATCAAGCCAGCTGAAGATTGCTTGATTTTGATTTCCGCCAAACCTTGCTCTATCTCTTCTCGACTCATGCCCCTTGCTTTTGCGCGCAAGTCGTCTAGATGCTGAGGTTTTTTGGAATTAAGCACATCGTTGGCCATATCAGAGTACCAATCAGCATGGGTTCTATCATCTTTAATTTTTGCCAAATCTTCACAGCCCAGGGTATTCAGGTATACTTTTGCCTTTTTTGTAACATTATCTTTATCCCATAATCCATAGAATTTAGTGCCATGATTGCGAATAAAGTCCCTGAAATCATTTTCTTTTTTTTCTGCTGGCTTCCCCCTCAAAGCCACTGTAAAGATGTCCTGTTCGTCAGAAAGTAAGCCCCTTAAAAGCAAGCCAGCCGAATATTTCTTGGTTTCGATCTCCGCCAAACCTTGCTCTATCTCTTCTCGACTCATGCCCCTTGCCTTTGTGCGCAAGTCGTCTAGATGCTGAGGTTTTTTGGAATTAAGCACACCGTTGGTCATATTACGGTACCAAGCAGCATGGGTTCCATCATCGCGAATTTTTGCCAAATCTTCGCAGCCCAGGGTATTCAGGTATACTTTTGCCTTTTTTGCAACATTATCTTTATCCCATAATCCATAGAATTCAGTGCCATGATTGCGAATAAAGTCCCTAAAATCATTTTCTTTTTTTTCTTCTGGCTTGCCATCGCTTTTGTGCGAATAATTTGAAGATTTTGAGTAAGAAGATTTTTCATCTTCTAATTTTGATTTGATCTGACCAAAGAACTGAAATAACTTTGTACTCTTAAGGCTGCCATCATTCTTATCTGGATGAAACATACGAGACAGCTTGAGATAATCTTTTCTCCCAGAAAGTCCATTAAAATCCCCGGCACCGTTGCTTTTCAGTATTGCGATCACCCTTTTTTCGATGTTTTTTAAATCTGCATAGTCTGCATTATCTATTTCTGAAGCCCAACCTTCGAGGTACGGGTAGATTTTATCGACGATGCTGGGCTCAGCTTGACTGTATCGCTTTTTATTAATATCGGCCACCCTATCAAGGGCCAAAACACCGCTGCTTAGCCCCATATTCATGGCGGCTATGGCCAGAATAATGGTATATTCCTTTCTTTTATTCATCTTTATATCTTTTTAATCGTTCAATTTAAACTATAAAACAAAAAATGGAAAAAAACAATTAAGGGGTTGCACATTCCAGATCAAAAAAAAGTGCTCCAGTAATGCGCCAAGTCCCAATGCATGCAATCGCCCTATTGACAGGTTAAACATTCCTCGTAATTCAAAGGCAAATTTTCTGGCATTCCGGGTTGGGCCGCATGAACGGTTTTGGCCGAGGTCGTGCTTTCTGCCCTCTGAATGGATCGGGATCGCAGGTAATACAGCCCCTTAATTTTTTTCTTCCATGCCCGATAATGAATATCGTGCAACACGGATTTTTGAATGGTGCTGGGCAAAAAAATGTTCAAAGATTGGGATTGGCAAATATAGGGCTGACGATCCGCTGCCAAATCAATCAACCAGCGCTGATCGATTTCAAAAGCTGTTTTAAAAATGGATTTTTCATAATCGGACAAAATATCCAAATGCTGAACGGAACCTTCGTTTTGAACAATGGATGACCACGTTTCATCCGTATTTTGATTTTTTTCCCCAAGGCACTTTTCCAAAAAGGGATTGCGTATAAAAAAAGATCCGCTGAGTGTTTTGTGGGTGTAGGCATTGCTGACATAGGGTTCTATACCGGGCGAAGTTCCTCCACAAATAATGGAAATGGATGCCGTAGGGGCAATGGCGATTTTGTTGGAAAAGCGTTGTTCAATACCGCAGGCTGCTGCATCTGGGCAGGCCCCACGCTCTTGGGCCAAATGCACAGAGGACAGTTCGGCTTGGGCGTGAATATGGCGAAAAATCCGACTATTCCAGGATTGGGCCAGGGCGCTCTCCCACGGCACTTTTTGGGATTGGAAAAAAGCATGCAACCCCATGACCCCCAACCCAACAGAACGCTCTTGAGAGGCTGCATACACAGCCCGGTGCATTTCTGGGGGCGCATGATCAATGAAATGGGTTAAAACATTGTCCAAAAATCCCATAATATCAGGAATAAAAGTTGGGTGATTTTCCCATTCCATAAATTTTTCCACATTCAAAGACGACAAACAGCATACGGCTGTGCGCTCTTTGCCATGAAAATCTGGACCTGTGGGCAGAGTGATCTCTGTGCACAAATTCGACATTTTGACCCACATATTCTTTTGCTTGTGGTGCTCTGGGACGGCTGCATTAATGTGATCTACGAACAAGACATAGGGTTCACCTGTGTCCATGCGCATGGTTAGCAAGCGAATCCACAGGGATCGCGCGGACAAGGTGTGGACAACCCGACCGTCTTTGGGACTGATCAAATTCCAGGGCAAATCTTTTTCCACGCATGCCATAAAATCATTGGAAATGGTTACGCCATGGTGCAAATACAGGGCCTTGCGATTGTAATCCCCCCCTGTTGGCTTGCGCATATCGATAAATTCTTCAATTTCAGGGTGAGATATGGGCAAATAAGCCGCAGCAGCGCCCCTGCGCAAAGATCCCTGGTCGATGGCCAAGCTGAGACTTTCCATGACTTTGATAAAGGGGATGATGCCCACCGAAGTTCCACAACTGCTTATGGTGTCTCCAATAGATCGCAAATGCCCCCAAAAACTCCCAATCCCCCCGCCCTTGGATGACAGCCAGGCATTTTCTGTCCATAAATCTACGATGCTGGCTAGACTGTCCTGGGTCTCGTTCAAAAAGCACGAAATGGGCAATCCCCGATTTGTTCCGCCATTGGCTAGAATGGGTGTGGCAGGCATAAACCACAGTTGAGACATATAGTCGTACAATCTTTGGCTGTGTGCTACATCATCACCAAATGCTATGGCTGCTCTGGCAAACAGACCTTGGTAGGTCTCCCCCTTTTGGAGATATTGATTTTCGAGAGTTTTTTTTCCAAAACCCGTCAGTTTTTCATCGCGCGAATGGTCGATTTTTACAGCATCACAAGGGATTTTTTGACCAGAGGTGGGCTGAGTATCAGAGAAGGACATGCCCTAAAAAATCTAAAATAATCTCTAAACTATAGCCGACTTGGTGGACATTTTCCAACCCCATTTTTGGCAATATAGAGGTTTTTTAAAGGATATTTTAAGAATGCGTCAACCATTGAGTGGGTTTTTTTGAGGTCTTTTTCCCTGAAAAATCTGACATTTTTTTGCACAAAAGGGTGTTTTTTTTGGACCTTAAAAATTATTTTTTGACCCTTTAAAGGCCCGCAATGCCACATCTGCACCAAGTCACCACTCATGTCCCCCTTTTCTGAAATTTTCCAAGGATGACCCCCATATAAAAAGGGTCGCACCAGATAGGACCCCTTGTTTTTGTTGCTCTGGGTGCACCATGGCTCAAACCCAGCTGGAAAATTTTGGTAAAATCTGCTACAAGGTAGAAAGAAATTCAGTACAAAGCAATTCAACCTAAATTCAACACCTGGGCAGCATAGAGAAAGCCTGGTGAAATAGGGCTGAACAAAATCTGTCGGGGAGAATAAAGTCTTCCTGAAACAAGGCGCCGTCCGTCCCAGGGCCCCTTGTTTTTGTTGCTCGGGTCGATCATGCTGAAAAAGATGTTTTATTCATATTTAATTAATGCGTTCTTTTGCCATTATCGGGCGCCCAAATGTGGGCAAATCAACACTATTCAACCGTATTTTGGGGCGCTATCGAGCCATTGTGCACGATACCGCTGGTGTAACCCGGGATTGGCAAGAGTATACATGTACATTCGAAGGACTCAGCTTGCGCCTTTACGACACACCTGGCATTGAAAACCAGCACGGTCGGCTGGAAGATATTCATGTGCAAGGACTCATTTGGGTGACGGATGGTCAGCAAGGACTGACATCTCGAGATATCGAGTTGGCCCACTGGATTCGACGTCAAAATGTGCCTGTTATTGTGGTGGCCAACAAATGTGAATCCCAGCGTACCCACGATTTTGCCCTATCTGAGTGCACTCGTTTGGGATGGGGAGAGCCTGTCCTCATTTCTGCCAAGCATGGGTTGGGTTGTGGAAATTTGGCCCAAGCCATGGCTGATGCTGTGCCAGATGCATATGAAGCAGAAAAAGAATCCGATGGAATGAAGAGCCTTTCCGTTGTCATCTTGGGTCGACCTAATGTTGGAAAATCCACCTTAGTGAATCGGTTTTTAGGGTTTGAGCGCATGAAAACCGGCCCTGTGGCTGGCATTACAACAGATGCAGTGGTAACCTCTGGCGTTTGGAACGATCACACCATTCAAATTGTGGATACGGCTGGATTGCGCAAGCGGCAACACACAGGCGATATGGTGGAAAAATTGTCGTGCAAGGAAACCTATCGCGCATTGGTCTTTTCTCATGTGGCACTGGTCATGCTGGATGCTTCTCAAGGCATACAAAAACAAGATCTTATGCTGGTGGATAATGCTTGGGAAGAAGGGCGTGCGGTTATTGTTGTGCTGAATAAATGGGATGCGGTAATGGACCAAAAGCAGTTCATCAAAGATCTGCCACCTTCCATTGCCCGGCACCCTGTGTGCAGAGTGTCATGCCTTACTGGACAGGGCTTTTCTGCTTTGTGGGATCAAGTTTTGGTTAGTTATGGCCAATGGAACGAACGTTTGCCGACAGGTCCTTTGAATCGCTGGCTGACACGCCAATTGACAGCCAATCCGCCCCCCATGATCAATGGCCACCGCATTAAAATTAAATATATGACACAGATCAAATCTCGTCCCCCTACATTTGCCCTTTTTGGATATCGGGTCAAGGACTTACCCGCCCCCTATCAGCGGTATTTGACCAATCGTATGACCGTGGATTTTGGTTTTGCATCTTTGCGCATTGTGTTAAACGATACTCAAAATCCTTATGAAAAAACCTGATCCTCTTGAATTGACTCTAGGGCCAGTTACCGTACAGTCAATCTGGAATAGGCTCTATGGAAAACCTTTAAAAGACTCTTTTGTGGTTTGATGCTGCCATGGGGGTCAGACAAGAGAGGGGGGGGCGTAAGTCGAGACAATGAAATGTGGGCCAAAGTAAGGTGCCCACAAAAACATTGTTCTGAAAATGGAAACGAGGTGCCGCCGCCTAGCCCATAGAGGTATCATTTTTACAAAAAAAACAAACTGTAAAACAGATTGTAAAAAACACCCCCCCTCAACGATGTGGTCCAAATTAGGTTGAAAAGTTTTGCCCATGGGTTCAGGCACACCCATCTCTGCGCCAAGATTCGTTTGCCAATAGCCCAGCTTTTTAAACCAGAATCGTGGCCACTTTACACACAGTCTTTGTTTCCACAATTTGATAAAAAGACACTTGCCCAAGGGTGAAGTTCATGGACTTTTCGCCTGTAAAACCATTGGGCAGAAGTGCGAGAAGTGGTTTGGCGATTCATTTTAAACAATGGTCCAACAATTTAATACAGATTGCAGTTTTTACACTAATGTTCGGAATAAAAGACAATGCCGTATCCCGATAAATGCATGCACATCGCCATACAAGGTATGTAAAGCAAAAACCAATGATTGGAAAGATTTAAAATTCTGAAAGAAAAGTCCCTAAAATTAAAAAACTCAGAGAGTCCATTTTAGAGAAAAAAGACAACAATGGACCCCCGGTACAAGTCAAAAACTGTTTTTTAAAAACACTTCAAACTTCTTAAAAATCCTGAATCTCTCTAGGTCCATATCTTCTAAAAATGACCTAGGCAGCAGTCCCAAGGGCGATGGCCAGAATCCCAATTCTACCAGGATCTTATCCACCTCCAACAGCGGACAAGGCCTCGCAAGGATGTCTTTGATGGATGTTCCATATTTCTTGCCATTGATTCATTGCCTCTATGGAATTCAGGGCATGAATCTTTACATGTGGTATGGTTTTTTTCGCCAAACCCGACAAAACTTTACCCGCACCAATTTCTACCATATAGGTCACAGATGCAGCCGCCATGGTCAATTGGGTACTTCTCCACAGCACAGAATTCGTCATTTGTTGTCGCGCGTGATCCTTTATTATCATGGGGTTGGTTTGCTCTTTTCCAGATATGTTTGTTACAATGGGGCATTGTGGTGGACAAAAAGGCGTAATATCCAGCAGTGGGCTAAAGGCATCTTGGGCACTGCGCATCATGGGGCTGTGAAAAGGTCCGCTGACGTTTAAAATCACACTTTTTATGGCGCCCAATGCACGGGCTCGCTCTGCCAGTAAAGGCAAATGAACAGATGCAGCACTGAGGACACTTTGCTGTGGGCTGTTGTCGTTGGCCAAGGTGCACTCTATCCCCTCTTGATTCAAATGCGCCGTCATGGCGCTGATCACATCGTGGGAAAGACCAATGACGGCCAGCATTCCACCATTTTTAATGGTTGCCATTGCCAGGCCTCGGGCTTTGATTAATTCCAGAGATTGGGCCAATGTGATTACGCCAGCTGTATGCAATGCCGTATATTCCCCCAGGGAATGACCTGACACCATGCGCCATTGTTCCGCTGTTATGCCAAGTTCTTGCTCTAATACATGAATAATGGCCACACTGGTGACAAATAAAGCTGGCTGGGCATAGCTGGTCTCTCTCAAATCAGACTCGCACCCATCGAACATTACTTTATGCAAATCGAGATGCAGCGTATCCTCAACCTCTTGAAACAAACGTCTTACGGATTTAAATTGCGTATAAAAATCATGCCCCATACCCACATATTGCGAGCCCTGGCCTGGAAAAACTGCCGCGATCATTCTGTCATTGCGCGTTAACGATCTGTTGATCTCAGCCTATCTGAAAGTGCAAAATAAGAAAAGGCTTTGCTATTGCAATAAATATCTGCTAGGATTTGAAAGATGCGGTCGTGGCGGAACGGTAGACGCGCAGCGTTGAGGTCGCTGTGGGGGCAACCCCGTGGAAGTTCAAGTCTTCTCGACCGCACCATTTCAATCCAAAATAACAAATTATTCGTTTAATCTAAAGTTTATTTAATTTTTTTCTATTGATTGGATTGTAATATTGCTTACATTTTATAATTTATATAAAATCTAAATGTTTCATAGTGCCTTACCCACGCAAAGTGCCTAGGCTTTGACCGGTTGCAAAGATTCATCAAACCAATCCCAATCACACCCATCAGAATGTTTCTTTGCTAGGCCAATCTGAATCAAACACATGAGAATGTTTCGAAGATTGCTGCCCCGAGACCATGTCTTGAATTTCCCAATTCAAGACATCCAAATCTACGGGTTTTAAAATCCAGCCTCCTATATAATAAGGCAACAAGTCTGGCTTGGTGTGCCCAGAGAGCATTGCAATGGTCATGTGCGGGTACAATTCATGGGCCCATTGAGCCAAAATCATACCATCTTGATAAGGCATATCGTAGTCACTAATCATGACATCAAATGGGCCATGTGCTCTCAATATTTTCGCCACTTGACGCGCATCCGAAGCATATTGGTGGACATTCTGGCCAAAAAAAACCTGCAGCATTTGCAAAAAAATAACATCATCGTCTACAAAAATATATTTCAACATCATGAGTCTCCTGAAATTTTACAGACATTTATTATTTTAGCCCCTATTTTCAAACAATAACAGCATTTATTTTAAGAAAATTTAATTAAAATTTGATACACTCAGCCTTATGCCAAGCCCTTTAAAAATATAGCACTTTTTTGAAAATACAGCACTTTGTCTTTTGACTTACGTCAGGTTTTTATTGCAAAAAACACACCAAGTCCTTACAATAAACGTGTTCACAGGAACCCTTCTATGATCTCCCATCCGTCTGAAACCCATCCGCCAAAAATACTCCATGGCACCATTGCTGCTGCAGCCATCCGGCAGCGCTGTCTGGTACTGCACCAATATTACCAAAAAACATTCGGTGATTCTGTGCGTTTGGGTGTTTTGTCCATTGGGGACAATCCTGCCAGTCGCGTTTATATTCGCCACAAAAAAGAAATGGCATTGGCACTGGGTTTTGAATTTTTCCAGGTTTCTTTTCCTCAAGATACACCCAACGACGTGGTAATGGTGGGCCTGAAACAAGTTCTGCCCAAAGTCCATGGCATGATTGTGCAATTGCCCATTGTTCCCATATCGGATGCGACATTGTACCTAACATCCATTCCGTGGGACAAAGATGTCGATGGACTGAATCCCCGCATCACAGGACCCATGGCACCTTGCACCCCTTTGGGCTGCTGGTTTTTGCTCCAGCATTACGGCATACCGGTGGCTGGAAAAACATGTGTTATTGTAGGGCGATCCCATTTGGTCGGGCGGCCTTTGGCCAAAATTCTACTGGATCATCATGCCACTGTCACCGTTGCCCACAGCCATACCCCTGATTTAGCCTGCGTTACGCGCAAAGCCGACATTCTCTTTGTGGCTACAGGGGCCAGACATCTTATTACTCCAGAATATGTCCAGCCCAACAGCATCGTATTGGACATAGGCATTCATCGTACGGAAAAAGGATTGACAGGGGATGTGCACCCCGATGTCTATGGGTGTGTGCGATCTTACAGTCCTGTGCCTGGAGGGGTTGGGCCCATGACCGTCGTAACATTGATGTGGAACACCTTGAAAGCTGCATTTTTACAGAACGGCATAACTTTGTCTGACGAGCAATTGGGTCGCAGCTTAACCTCGTCCGAGGTTGAAGCCGTTGCATCGGACCTGATGATGAAATCATAAAAAAAGCCAGGATAGATGTCCTCTGTCCCCCGGTTTTTTTTACATCAGATCTGATGCTGGAATCATAGGGATAATTTATTCATATTTATCATGATTGTTCCCATCCATTTGCATGATATTTTTCTTTGTCTTGTCCCCCAAATTGCCCTTACTGGATTTTCTGTTCCTTTGCCTGAATTGCCCTTATCGCCTTTTGTCAAACATCGGAATCCTGGAAGGTTTCTTATTAAAAGAGATCAGCTAGATATTCAACCTCATCCAAAAGTGTTCTGTAGTTTTTCCCTAAACTTCCTTTTATAGACTCCTTTAGATTCGACTCTGCACCATCAACAAATACAGAGCTAAAAATTTCCTTGTAGGCTGATTCTGTTTTCAAAGAATCAAAAACGGAATCTATGGAATCAGACATCAGGGCGCGCGCTTCTTTAATTTTCCCTAAATACTTTTTAGATCTTCTTGCAAAAGAGGAGACAGATTTGTCGAAATATTCTTGAATTTTTTTATCTTCTTTAAAATTCTCACTGGACAAATATTTATCGTCAAATAAAATTTTTAACATACAGCCCCCATCGGGCAAATATTTATCGTTAAGTAAAATTTCTGACTTACTGGACTTAATCTTCGAATGTTTATCGTCAAATAAAATTTTTAATTCTTTTGCCAATTCAAATGTAAAATATTGATTAAATGTGCCATCACTGTTAGTGCAGTCTTTTAAAAATTTACTAAGATAATTTTGTTCATTAAAATCTTTAGTTAAATTTTGAGTAATGGTTCTGGCAAAATATTTCTCCATATCTTGAAAAGGTTCTAAGAAGTCGTCTAATACGCATACTCCCTCAGCATTATATTCAGATTCATTTAGACCATTTTTTCAATAAGAAAAGATTTGAATGCCTCACTGGTATTGGTATGGGATGCGAGTTTGCGCAGGTTTTCAAAAGAGTTGTAAAAACGACCATTCGCAGCTAAGAAACCTGAATCGCACAATGGGCTAATGGCGCGATCTATTATCTGATGCACTATTTTTGCAGCATCTGAAGCTTTTTTAGAAAAAGGGCTTGCTTGGCTTGCTTCCAGCCCTTGTGATTTTTCCACCGCTTGCATTTTTCCACCCAATAATGCACAAAACAGCATTGCGGTTTGGGATAATTTCCAGATGGTACTCTTTCTAGCTGTTATTTTTTTACCCATAATTGTCTACTCTTTTGTAATTCAAAAAAATATTAACACATAATTATTTTTAATTCAACAAAATTGATATTAATTTCATTGAAATCTTCTAAAAATATACCCCAAAAGATCATCTGGCAACATTTTCCCCGCTGCAGTTCGAATCAGCCATTTTCTAGCCCACCCCAGACGCATCAAATTGCCACCGATCGACCACCACATCCTGGGGTCAGCCCCACACAGTGTATGAACCAGCCCCGTGGTTCCCAGTTGCATGGCCGTTGTTTGAATGCCCCAACGATGACTCAAATTGCCCAACCCCAACCCCCAGTCCAGACCCAAGCGCCGTCGCTCTGTAATGTGATTGACCAAAAGACGTCCATTGCGCAATCCCAAATTCAAACCTTGACCCGCAATGGGATGAATGGCATGGGCCGCATCCCCAATTAACACGCAGCGATGAAAAATCTTTTGCCCCACCCAGTGTCCATGGACATCGAAAATAGATATGGGGCCCACAATGGCGCTGTGGATACCCAGCCTATCATAAATGACCTGTTGCATATTCAAGTGAGCCACGTCCAAAGCAGGACCAATCCAAATGCCAGCACCCTTGCCATCCAACAAGGACAGTACCGCCAAAGATCCATGGGGAAAGAAATGTTCATAAGACCAGCCCATTGCCACGCAATCCAGTCGAAAAACAACCGCTTTTTGTCGAAAATCACAGCGCAGAATGGTTGGATCAAAAAACGCCCGAACCCCAGAATGACCGCCATCTGCCCCAATCACCAAAGGCGTTCGTATGTTCTGGCCAGATTCCAGATTCAGGAACCATCCTGTTGGATGCTCTTCCCAATGTTTTATGGAGTCCGGGCAAAAATAAGGCATTCCTGCAGCAAGCAACTGGCCCTGACTATGCAGGTGATGACTGTGGATCACTCCGGTTAAAAAAACCTCCCCCGCTTCTTGGCTGTCTAGGGTGATATTTGGACTTTGCCCTTGGCACGATAAAATCAGGTGCCTGATGGGCTGATAAGGCAAATCAAATCCCAAATCCTGAAACCAAGCCAAAACATCTGCACCCAAGGCAAACCACTTGGATGCAGGCGACGACATGGGGGCTGAGGGGGATGAAGGCGACGTGGGCGCTGCAGGAACAGCATGGGACTTACCCTCAACCACCCCCCTTGGACCACATTCAGATGCAGGGGGTTTGCACCCAGATGGGAAAAACGAATCTATTGTTGGATGCAATTCGGGTGCAGTTACCCTGTTTTTATCAATAATGGCCACAGAAAAGCCGGCTTGATGCAACGCCACAGCCACAGCCAGGCCAACGGGGCCTGCCCCAACAATGACAATATCGAACTGATGTGACGGCTGATTTGAGAGCCCTGACCTGGAATGCATGGGATTATTTTCGCAACCACAGAGATGCCCATTCTTCAGATTCAATGGTTTTTTCCAATGCCCATCCTAAAGATTCATAAGCCTTGATGACACCACCAGATTGGATTTGCAAAATACCGGACAAAATCACATTTTTTGCATCCAAAAACATAGGCGCTGCATCCACTAGAATGGGGCCATACACATTGGCGACGATGCAATCAAAAGGTCCGCCATCAGGAAGGCAGTCCCCCACCATAAACAGAGTTGGACAGTGGTTTGATTCAGCATTTTCTTGGGCAACCCGAACAGCTTCGCCATCATTGTCAATGCCGACAGCCGATCCAGGAGAAATGCGGTTCATGGCCATTGCCAGAATACCCGATCCCGAACCAAAATCCAGGGCTTTTTTCCATCCTGTTTTTGCCCAAACGTCTTGAATCAATTGCAGGCACCCTTGTGTCGTGGCATGATGCCCTGAACCAAATGCCGTTGTTGCTTGAACGCACAATTGAAATGGATGGTCCCAGGATGGTGGATAATGGGATGTATGGATATAAAAATCACCCACCACAACTGGGGGCGTTGCCACTGCTGAATGGGCCACCCAATCTTGATCAGGCAATAGGACAAGTTTGAATCCAGGGTGATGGTTTAGAAAGGTGTTATCCAGCCCCTGGTCAGGTTGACAATAATAGTCCACATGCCACAGGCCATTCTCGCCCTCAAAAATCGAGGATTCGGGCAAAGCATCATACAGGGCAAAGGCGGACGGAGCAGGCAAAATCCAGGCGTAATGTTTCATAATCAGTAGGGTAAAGACAGGTTGCCCTCAGTGTAAACCTGTTTATCTTGGAGAAACAATCTGTTTCATCCTTTGCACACTTTTGACACGGGGGTAAACTTGTCGATACCATAGAGCACAGATGGACACTGCTCACTATAGGATAAAAAAATACAATGGCCGGACACTCACAATTTAAAAATATCATGCATCGCAAAGGTGCCCAGGACGCCAAACGGGCCAAGCGTTTTACAAAATTGTTACGCGAAGTCACCGTTGCAGCCCGGGCATTTGGATCAGATCCAGACACCAATCCACGATTGCGCAATGCTCTTTTCCAATCCAGGCAGGCCAATGTCCCTAAAGATACCATCGATCGAGCCATTTCTAAGGCCACAGAAACGTCTGAAAATTATGATTCCATGTATTACGAAGGGCGCGGGCCTTGCAACAGTGCCTTTATCGTCTACGTCTTGACTGACAATAAAAATCGCAGTGCCTGCGAAGTCCGAACAGCCCTATCCAAACATGGTGGCGGATTGGATTCTGTAGAATTTTTATTCAAACACAGGGGAATCATCGATTATGTCCACCAGGATCAGAACCTGCTTATGGACCTCGCCATCGAGCACAATGCTCTGGATATCCAAGATTATCCTTGGGGTCAGCGCATTACCTGTGAGCGCGATGATTTTGTGAACCTGTGCGAAGTATTGGAAAAGCAATTTGGATCTCCAAAGCAAGCCATTTTATCTTGGCAAGCCCTGATCCCCCACATATTGGCCGATGACCAGAAATCATCTGTGATGAAGCTGATCCATGCATTGGAAGATTTGGATGATGTTCAGACGGTTTGGACCAATGCAGATCAGGATCTGGAATTGTTGAGGCGAGAAAGCGATGGGGAAGAATAACGGGCTTTATGTGTAGAATGCATCTCTGGAAATGCAACATGGGGGCAGCTCTTTTTTTCTAAAAAATGCCATTCTGTTGACGTTGAACCTATATTTGTAAAAACCAGACAAATCTTATGCATATTAATGAAATCCATTATTTTTCAGCATATAATGGCTTTATTCACCCTATCTTTAGGTCGATCTATGGTGGCCGACCTTTTTAAGGAGTCAGTCCCATGCACCCAATCAAGAGCATCCCGGGTCCGTTGCCCCAGACACTGTTGGAATATTTCAAAGTTTTTGCACGACGGTACAGATGGTATTTGATTGGATTGCTGTTTTTTTCCATCGCATCTGCTATTTTTAAAGTCCGTGTTGATTTTGAATTACAGGAACTTATAGACTCGTTAACATCGGATCTCAATGCATCCATGGCCAGTTTGACGGTCTATTTCATTGTGCACAAAACAATGCATCATGTGGTGCATTTTTTACAAAAACTATTGAGTGCTTTTTACAATCCAAGAATTTTACAGGATATTTCAGAGGCATTGTATGTCCAAGTCATGCGACATTCTCTGCAGTGGTTTGATTCCCATCTGTCTGGGGAAGTTTCCAGCAAAATTAATGATTTTCAAGACGGTCTCTTGACCCTTTTAACCACCTCATTTCATGTGGCATCCCATCTATGCCTTATCCTGGTTTCTTTGATTTTTTTGAGTATGTTCAGCTGGCAGGCCACATTGGTTTTAGTGGTGTTCATTGCAATTTATACACCACTTATGTTCTTTTTTTTAAAGCGACAAATGGCTTTAGAGGAAGACTGCGCCATTGTACGCCAAGAAGCCTTTGGTGTGATCAATGATTCCATCAGCTCTGTCTTTGGCATCAAAACCATGGGGCGTCTGTCTTGGGAATTTTCATTAAAATTGTTGCCTGCTTTGAAAAAATGGCGCAATGACGAGGCCAAAAGCCGCTGGTACCATGCCTATTATGTCGATACTACGGATACTGTGTTGGTCATGATCATGGGAACAGTTCAAATTACTCTGATTGCCTATTTGTACCGTCACGGTCTGTTAACAGCTGGACAGTTTGCCTTTACAACCATTGCTACTTTGCAAGTACACAAAGATTTGTCTGAATTGGTTGAAAAAATTGTTCTTTCGTGCAATCCAAAAATAGCTGCCCTTAAGGCGTCTTACAGCTTTATGACGTTGCTGCCCAGTGAACAAGAGCCAGCCATCAGCTGCACCTTGCCCGTGATCCATGGAAAAATCCAATACAAAAATGTTTCTTTTGGATACGGCCCCCAGGATCTGGTTTTAAAAAACTTAAATGTCACCATTTTACCCGGTCAAAAAATTGGTATTGTGGGGGGATCTGGTGCAGGAAAGTCCACGTTTATCAAGTGTTTGTTAAAATATTTCCCCATTGCAGAAGGCACAATCCTTTTGGACGATATGGATATTGCTGGGGTGACCCAAGAGTCCTTGTGCAGTCAAATTACCCTAATTCCCCAAGAAGTTCCCATATTTCATCGCAGCGTATTGCAAAATTTACGCATGATCCAACCCACAGCCAGCACCGAAGACATTGAAGCTGTTTGTAAAAAAGCCCACATCCATGGTGATATTATGGCTATGAAGGATCAGTATCATACCATTTTGGGCGAACGCGGCATCAAACTATCGGGTGGGCAGCGCCAACGTTTGTCCATTGCCAGGGCCATGTTGAAAAATGCCCCCATTATGATTTTAGACGAAGCCACTTCGGCATTGGATGCCCCAACAGAACGCTTGATCCAATCTGCATTGGATGTCATGATGGAAGAAACCCAGGCCACAACATTAATCATTTCACACAGGATGTCTACATTTGTTGACATGGAGCGCATTTTAGTTTTTGACAAAGGGCGCATCGTTCAAGACGGCCCCCACAGTCAACTGGTTCAAGAGCCTGGCAGTGTGTACAAGTCACTGTGGGATGCTCAAGCCAATCATTTTTAGATCCAGGCATTTTAAAGAAGTTCTGAAAAAAATATACAGCACAAGCAAAAAAGACGGTACAATGAATCATTCGAACCATACAGTCATTCTAGCCCGGAGATAATGTCGATGGTAACTTGGGCCTCTTGTCGGAAAATGTTAGGCATCACAGAGTCCGCACCTTCTGCAGAACCTTTGCAAAACATCGTTTTGGAGAACATTGCCCACGATGGTCGTCTGGCTACCCAATCCCATGTGTTTGCTCCACTGCAGCATTCCCAAGAATCCGTTACCCATTTCATCCATCAAGCTATAAAACGGGGCTGCAAGGCCATCATTGTAAATGAATCAATGGCCCAGAACCTTCCTGATGTGCCTCGGGATACACTGTTCATTGTTCCAGATTTTCACCAGGCGTTGGCTGTGCTGTACCCTTTATTTTATCCCCATTTACCCACACACAGGGTGGCCATTACGGGCACAGATGGCAAGACGTCTACGGCTCATTTTTTACACCAATTATGGACATTGACTGGCATTTCCAATGCTGCAATGGGTACCATGGGCTTTTTTTGCAACCCTTCTATGGCGCCACCCCTTTCTTTTCCAGATGGGATGACCACCCCTCCTAAACCTTTGCTTTACACCCTTTTGTCCTGGTGCAAGGCACATGGAATGGACCATGTGGCATTTGAAGCCAGCAGCCACGCATTGGCCCAATCGCGCCTAGAGCCATTGCGTGTCAGCGTTGGCATGATGACGAATTTTGCCCAAGATCATTTGGATTACCATTCAAATTTGTATGGGTATTGGCAGGCCAAATGGCGTCTTTTTACCCACTGCATGGTGGAAAACTCAGAATCCTATGCCCTCATTCACAACAGCATCCCCCTGTCCCTCAGTGACCGCGAGCGACTGTCTCCAACCATTTCTATGATCCGGTACGGTCATCATGCCCAAGTCGTTCCAGGGGTTAGGAATACCACCTATCGCATTATAGAAACGACACCCCAGGGGCAGAGAGTTGTTTTTCAAGCAATGGATGAGGAGTGGGAAAGTCACGTCCCATTGATTGGGGGATTTCAAATCAGCAATGTTTTAGGTGCCTTAACGGCTTTTATTTGTGCTGGCGGCAATGTGACCCATGCCATACCGGCTCTTTCCCAGCTGAAACCTGTTTTGGGTCGTATGGAGCACATCTGCATGCACAATGGGGCCAATATTTACGTTGATTATGCCCATACCCCACAGGGATTGAGCCTAGCACTTCAGTCTTTGCGTCCCTGCACATCGGGGCAATTGGGGATTGTTTTTGGGTGTGGTGGTGCCCGCGATGCCTTGAAAAGACCCCTGATGGGGCAAGTTGCAGCCCTTTACAGCGACTGGGCCATTGTTACGGATGACAATCCCCGTACCGAAGATCCTGTGGATATTCGCCAACATATTTTGGTGGGATGTCCCGATGCCCTATCCATTGGCCCACGATCATCTGCCTTGGAGCAGGCCCTGAAATCTCTCAAACCCGGGGACTCCTTATTAATCGCCGGAAAGGGGCATGAAAGAACCCAAGCCATAGGCGACCACGTTTTACCCCATTCAGATCAAGACTGGGTCCGAGAGTATTGCCGCGATTGAATTTAAAAATCTTAAAGATTTAAACCATTGGATGGTCCGCAACTGAATGTGCAGCAATTGGGCTCGTCGGGGGGGACAGATGGTTGTCTAGAGGTTGGCACAGCAATTGGACCCCCACAGTGACCCACAGAATTGACCCACAGAATTTGGATGTACATCACATTTGAGCATTCAACCACAGTAAGACTAGGATCTTCAAGCACCCACTGAGGTCACCAGAAGTGGCTGGGGGATTTTCGGGTGGGATGTAGGGGGGAGGAGGCTTGCTCACAAAGTACAGTGATGCAGTAGTGCCATTTACAGGGCTGGAATAGGGCCATTTAGCAGAATCGAGTCGTGACAGAGGTCGCGACACATGGGTGCCATCACATCTCTAAACAATGCTCTGGCTGGTGAAAAGCTGCATTATGGATGGGCAACGAGGGCAAACATGGCAACAACCGTTTGCAATTTTAACATTATCCCAGACCGGTCTATTTCAACATCATCACAAGGCAGCCCACCTCGATGCAACTTCCCATAAGCATCATTTTTGCACACAGTCGCGCACTTTCTGGCGGATTTTTGTAGGGCAAAGAAACCAGTTGGATTGGTGCCAAGCCCGCCCCCCCTCTCCCGGTTAACATTTTCAAATGATTAAATCGTTTTTCTCATAATTAGTCAAAATTTTTTAATGTCTTTTACCTTTAATTAAAAAAAATATTGTATCGTTCGAATTACAAATATTTGTTGAATTTTATTTATGCGCCTCCTGAACGACATAAGCTTCCCATTTCTTCTACCCTGGGCAATTATTCCATGGATTGGGTGGTTTTGCGCTCTCTTGGGCAACTTCTTGGGCAAGACAAACCTTTTGTATTCTCGCCGCGTCTTATTCTGGTCTGTGGCCAGCTTTAGCATCGTTGCTCTGAGTTGGTTTGTGCTGAGCGTATATAGTGGCACATACGGCTGGACTCTGATGTACTTTCCTTCTGGTGAAAGCATGCGCATACCAGTCATTTTTTCACCAACAGTTTCTTTTTTCAGTTTATTTCCAGCCGCTATGCTCTATCTGGCTGCTAGAAAGAGTGGACAAGTGGTTATTGCATTGGGCATTTTGGGATGCATCAATTTGATGACTTGGGCATATTTATTAAAACTAGATTTCATATTTTTTGCATTTTTCTTGATTTTGTTGCTCATTGCACGACCATTTTTTTTAATTCAAAGAAATGGCGATAAGCCACATTCGTCTTGGTTAAACAAGCTGCGCTTTTCCAGCATTCTTTTTCTTTGGACAACAGTCTGCTATATCAAATTTTTTCCAAATAATCTTGCATTACTGAAATTACTAGACCAAAATCTTAAAATGATTGTATTACTATCTACAGCGTTATTTTTGCCCTGGCCAATAAAAAATGGGTTTCACCGCCTTTCGACCGCGCCAATATTGAAGAAAGTTCTATCTGTTTTAATATTTTGCAGTGGTGTATCCATGCACTATGGCATAGATTACTATCTTCTAAAAGTGAACATTCGCTTTCTTTCTCAGAGAATGGGTGTGCCTACACAATGAAGGAGGAATCACGGGGCATGCCCATGAGGTTCAAAGTGGAGAGATCTGCCACGAATAGATTATTATCCTCTAGAGAGGTGAATATTCGCTTTCTTTCTCAGAGAATGGGTGTGCCTACACAATGAAGGAGGAATCACGGGGCATGCCCATGAGGTTCAAAGTGGAGAGATCTACCACGAATACTGTGGAGCCCATGACCAATGCCATGGAAAATGAGGTATATTTTTTGCAAGGGAGCTTTTCAGTTTTCAGATTTTTCCAGCAAGAGCCCCATTGCAATTCTCATGGCTGAATGTGCCACATCAATCTAGTATGGGGACTTGTGTCTAGAATATTGATTTGTTTCTAGAATATGGAATTGAAATGGAAATAAATGAATATGGAATTTTTTCTAGCATGTGGATCCAGGCGGGATCGAACCGCCGACCTCTACAATGCCATTGTAGCGCTCTCCCAGCTGAGCTATGAACCCTCATTCATCACTATACTCGAAAGAACAGACCCATTCAAGCCCCCCTCTTTTTTCTTGGGGTACCTCTCGATTTTTTTTCTGGTATTCCCATGATTTTCTCAGTAACCCCGCCCCACATCCCCCGCGCGCCGTGTCCTCTGGATGCCCTTCATGCTTTCCAGTTTTCCATACCCTCTTTTTACACCTTTTTCGGCCAACTTTTTCCAACCTCATGCCCATCCCTTTCCAACCTCCATTCCTTTTTTTGGTCGGAATCCCCTTGTCTGGCACAGCTTGCTCCCGATCTTTTCTGCCTCCATTTCGCCTCCCTGTCATCCCCTTGTCACCGCCCATATTGTTCTGTCAAATACCGACACTATGGACCGAAACTATGGCGCCTCGCTTTTAGGAGTTTTTTAGGTAAATAATGTATTCTGGATGCATGTCTGCTTCGTACCATTGCATACCATGCACTGCACCACAATCTTCCTGGAAAAAATCTCCTTCAAGGACCCGGTATCTTTTGGAAAAATCTTTGCACATGCCTTGGCCCCAGCCTTTTTAAACGCCTTAATCCCAGATTCTTCTCAAAAATCAGCCTCCCATGGCCATTGGTTCTGGTGGTTGCAAAGAATGCCCCTCTTTTATGAAGCATAAATCTTGGACCTGTCCCTTTTTTTGGAAATGGATGGAAAAAATATCCCGATGGATTCTTGCACTGGTGTTAATCACAGTGGGATTTGGATTCATAGCTTTTCCCATCATGATAGAGCGCTTGCACAATCCCAATATATCTGAAAAAACAGATGGCATAGTCCTATTCACTGGGGAGATAGACCGAGAAAAAACAGCATGGGACCTATTCCGTCTTGGACTTGCCCCAAAATTTCATATTTCAGGACGTTATCGTGGATTTAATCGACCGTATTATTCACCGAATATTACCATTGATTTTGCGGCAACAACAGAAAAAAACGTCGAGATGACCCATCAGTGGATTCTAAAAAACCACATCCATTCAGTGCGCTTGGTTACATCCGATTACCATATGCCGCGGTGCATGCTGTTGGCCAACTATTTTTGGAAAGGCATCAAGATCGTTCCCCATCCTATACGCGTCCAAAACTCTCGTTTGCAGCATCCCATGGTGAAAATACTGGTGGAATATGTTCGGTATGTTGGCACAATGATCCTATATTGGGGTCATTGTATGAAATGGTTTTACCCTTCGGCAGTTTGGACATTCCCTCGGTCTAGCCACCCCACGGAATCTGGACCCCCAACCACGTCACTCTAGAGGTCTTCCTCAGTTTATCTTGAGGGCCATGATCTCACCCAAACGCAAGGATTCCATAAAAAAAGCGCCTATTTTCAGATATTGCATTGGGTATGGGGATAATGTATCTTTAGGGTGATGGGGTGCATAGCTCAGCGGAAGAGCACTACGTTGACATCGTAGAGGTCATAGGTTCAATCCCTATTGCACCCACCATTCCACTGAATTGTGACCAAAATCGAAAATACATCACATTTTTGATGATTTTTCCATTATGTTTCTTTGATTTCCATGATTTTTTTTTGAATATAACGTATCAGATCAATGTTGTTTCATTTTGGCACTTTTTTTTGCTCTATTTTTTATTTTACAAAACTAGGAAGAGCCTCATAGGTCATTCGGCCCACCTTTTCTTTTATGTCAGCAGGAAATTTTCCATAGGCCAATGTTTTAATGCCTATAGGCCTTCCAACTCTGTGATTAGGGGGTTCCTTTTTTATTTAAAAAAGGATATCGATGAGAGTTTCAATTGCGGGGGCTATGAAGGGTACCCATGCTTGTCCAATGGCTTGACTGACGGCTTGACCAATGGTTTCACCCACAACCTTTCCAACATTCTTCACCTTGGTGGCTTTGCCCCCCATTGTCTGCAGCCCTTGAGAAGCCTGTATTTTTAGGTCCCTCATAGGCTGGGTTAGAAAAAATAACACAGGTGAATTAAAAAAAATCAATTGCTTAAAAAAATATCCAAAAAAATAACGGGATTATTGACTCAATGATTGCATTCCACATCTTTGGGCCCACCGTGCCATTGATGAAAAAAGTCTGGGTTACACAGCGCGTTCTACCCATTGATCAGATCTATTTTTTACAAAGCTGTCCTGCGAATCCGTGGATTAAGGCGGGAAAACCATACCAACAGATCTGTGGCCTTGCTTGGTTTTGCCCAGAATTTCTCGGGCTGATTTTAATTCCAGGTCCCAATTTTTGACCCAATGTGGGGGTTCAGATCCAGTGGGCATCCATGGGATGATCTGTCGGTGCCAAACCCATATCTGGCCACCGACCCGCTTTTAAAGATTAAAAGATCCTTGTTTTAATGTCCTATGTGGGCGTATGCTGAAATCATTCCCATACAAAATGATCTATTATGCTGATGCAAGGACTATTCGGTGCGTGCGGTATTATGGCTTTGGCCTGGGGCATTGGGCGATTTCATCGCTTGGATGTGCGAAAAATTACCATTTTGCTAGGAGTTCAAATCCTACTGACTTGGATTTTTTTAAAGGCACCAGGGGCATCAAACCTGTTGAGAAGTTTTGGCCATGGGTTAGAAGGCCTTCAGGAATCTGTGGCCAAGGGCACCAGCTTTGTCTTTGGGTATGTTGGCGGGGGCGAACCTCCTTTTGTTGTGGCCTCTGGTAAAGGCAGCTTTTTTATTTTGCTTTTCCAAGCATTGCCCATGGTCGTTGTGATGGGCGCCATTTCCATGATACTTTTTCATACTGGAATATTGCCCACAATGATACGAGGTATTTCCCGTGTGATGGAAAAAACAAAAATGATTGGGGGAGGGCTGGCCACAGCATTGGCTGGAAAAATATTCCTAGGTCAAACCGATACGCCCTTGCTGGTGCGTCCCTATTTAGAGCATTTTTCAACCAACGAATTGTTGACACTGATGACAGCCGGTATGGCCACCAGCGCTTCAACCATTTTTGTTTTGTTCAGTCGGGCCCTGTCCCCCATAATGGACCAAGACAGTGTTTTGGTGCATTTGGCCACTGCGGCATTCATTAATATCATGGCATCGCTGGTTATTGCAGAGTTCATGCGTCCTCAAAAGGGCACCTTTACCAGTGGTGCTTGCGAAAATCCTTATGTCTTTCACAGCATCATGCAAGCCATTGCCCGGGGTGCCACAGATGGGTGGACCATCATGATGATGATTGCGGCCATGATGATTGCATCCATTGCCTTGGTTGATATTGCCAACGGTATGTTTGGCTATTTAACCCATCTCATCAGTGGGGTTACCCTGACTGTTCAACAGGTTCTGGGATATGTTTTTGCCCCATTTGCTTGGTGCATGGGTATTTCTTGGTCAGAATGCGTCAGTGTGGGATCGATTTTAGCAGAAAAAACAGTGATCAACGAATGGGTCGCCATTACGAATCTTGTTGGTGGAACCTATGGCGTATTGTCACCACGCACCCTGTCTATTGTTTTGTACAGTTTGTGCGCCTTTTCAAATCTCAGCAGCATAGGCATTGTCATTGCATGCATGGGTGCGCTGGCCCCTTCTCGCATGGCGGAAATCGTGCAATTGGCGCCATTGTCTTTGATGGCAGGATTGTTGGCAGGCGCCTTATCCAGCGCTCTGGTGTCATTGATGGTCTAGCTTTAGTCAGGGTAAAGTGTGGGTTGGGCCCATGAATGCCATTGATTATGTGGCATTGGTGACGGCGGGTGTGCAGAGGTGGGATGCACAGCTGTCACTGGCCATCTAGTTTTAGTCAGGATGATGTGCGCGGGTAGGATTGCCCTGGTTGGATGAGCCAGTCAGTGCCCAGTGGTCTGATGGCCCACCCCGCCTGGTACTGTTTAACCATACTGTGAGGCCATGGAGTACCTCATCATTCCCAGACAGGGCATTCAGGGGAACCATCCGGCTAGGGACATGTCAATTGATACAAGGTGCAGTACCTTCGGGTGTAATTTTACGGTTTTAATTGTATGTTGTAGTTACTGCACCAGTTTAATTGATTACAACTAGTTTTTCATTTTATGGGTTTTTTCGACCTTTCTAAAATTAAGTTGTAGTACTGGTGGGGACAACAGTTGTATTGCCATTTACATCATTTACAGTGCTGGTGGTGGTAACATCATTTGTAGTGCCATTAATTTCTGTAACATCAGTTGTAGTACCGGTGACAGTAACCTCAGCCTCACCTTTCGAAAAATAATCTTTAGTGCTGGTGGTGGTAACATCATTTGTATTGCCATTATTTTGCGTAACATCAATTGTAGTACTGGTGGTAACAACCTTAGCCTGATCATATCCGGGCTTTTTTGACAAATTAACTTTAGTACCGGTGGCAATAACATCAATTGTATTGCCACCAATTTGTGTAACATCAGTTGTAGTACCGGTGGTATTAACTTTAACCTGATCATAGCCGTTCTGTTTGGACAAATCAGCTGTAGCACCTTGGGTGGTAACATCAGTTGTATTGCCATTTTTTTGTGTAACATCAATTGTAGTACCGGTGGCAGTAACCTCAGCCTGATCATAGCCGTTCTGTTTGGACAAATCAGCTGTAGCACCTTGGGTGGTAACATCAGTTGTATTGCCATTTTTTTGTGTAACATCAATTACAGTATCGCCAGACTCTTGCACCAATTCAGCGTTGTCACCATTTTGCGTTCTAACATCTGCGTAACTCCCGCCGCCTTCTCTCAAAAATACACCCCCATCCACCTTGCCATTTGGGGTTTTAACTACTGCTTCACTCTTGCCATGCCCGCGATGCCATCGAACTTTGTAGCCCTTTTGGGTTGCATGACTACCATTACTTTTTTTACGTGGGCCTATATTGCTGGAGACTGGTCTCAAAAATTCATCTGTCCCAATAGTTATGTCTTTAGCTGCTGCTGCATTCTTGACGGTGGATTTAGAAAATTGGCCATATATATTTAAATCTGGTGCGGCGGCCATAACAATTAGCGCCATTATTAGCTTTTTCATTTTTAAAGTTCCATATTAAGCTGTGTTTCACTATTTACTATAAATAGAACAGTAAAAAAAAACGTTAATTGTGATTCAATGCCAGTACAGGTCTGGAAGAGCGGCCTAATTTTCCTATGCGATCTTAATTTTTTGATAAAGTTGCAAGCGATAAAGTTGCAAAAAGGATCCCTGAATGGTGAATAGGGCAATCAGTCTAAAAAGGATCGTTTGATGTCCCACCCCATGTTTTAATTAAAAAGTGCCAATTTTAAAAGCGATGGAGTTCTGATCAGCAGAAGCCCCATCTATGGAGGATCGGATATTATTGCCTTCTTTCTTTTCTATCGCTTCTACATTTGTCTACGCATTCATCAAAACACGCACCCATAGGCATTATAACATTGCACTCTTTCTTACAATGATGTACGCAATCCAAGATGCGATCTCCACTTACATTAACGGTAATTACGGTGAAAAAAACTCCAACTGCCATTATTATATTTTTCATTTTTAAAGTTCCATATTAAGCTGTGTTTCACTGTTTACTGTAAATAAAATAGTAAAAAAAAACGTTAATTGTGATTCAATGCCAGTACAGGTCTGGAAGAGCGGCCTAATTCTACAGGCCTTTAAAAGCAAACACCTGGTTGAATTCAGACATTATACAGACATTATACAGACATTATTCTGGCAATGGTTTTCGTAAAATCGTATAAAAATGAGGGTAAGGCCAGCTGCAAGGCCGATAACTCATCTTCACCGGGTCCCAATCATGGGGCAGCCCAGCCCTTATAAACCGTTCTTTCCAGGACCCCTTTTTAGACGATTTCGAAGGGTGCAACATCAGGAGTTCTGATGAAAAAACCCGATCATCCCATAAATCAGTCCGACCGCACACAGCATGGGTGGCAATGCGGGCTTGTTCTCGAAAGATCCACAATTGATTGTGGTGACGAACAAAAATACATCCCCCAAAAGTACCCACAACGGATCCTGATGAAACCCGCGATCTGGCAGATCCAATGGCCCCAAACCCCTCGGCCAAAGTCGGGCAAGATGTCTGCAGAAATGGATGGCTTTGGGAATCAGAGGTGGAGAAAAATTTGGATGAAATGACTCGCCCAAATGGCCCCTCTCTAGGAATCTGGGTAACTTCAGACATGGCCAGAGATTCAGACATGGCCAGAGATTCAGGCGGAACCAGAGAATCACAGGGAAGCAGGGGTTTGAAATACAATTCTGAAGCTCTCGATACAACAGGCAAAACAGATGGAATTGACGATTCGGACGCACTGGGGTGGTCTCTAAAAGCCTGTTGCAAAGCGCGCCATAATCGATTTTGCCTTGCAATTCCAGCAATGGGCCGAAAGGAAAAACTGTGCACCCAGGCCTGGATCCATAAACACCCATCGGCAAGAGACAGGTTTCGAAGTGCCATAAAGTCATCCACCAAAATATATCCCGGATGGTGTGCAACGTGGGTTAAACTGCGCAATTTTTTTTCGTGCCCACAACGCAAAGAGCCAAAATCCTGAACCTGCTTCCAGGCATCTTGTCGCCCTTGAGGACTCCATTGCTGCACCATGTGACGAGCTTGGGTGCGATAAAATCGGGGATCTTGATTGGTTGGATCCGTCACCCACGATACGCTGCAGGCCCGCATCCAATCCTCTAATGCGGCTTTGGGAATTTCTAAAAGGGGGCGCAACAGCATGATGCCATAGCGCATGGTGACGGCCGACATGCCAGAAAAGCCATGCTCTGGCCCCTTCATTTGTTGACGCATCCATACGGTTTCCAACATATCATCTTGATGGTGACCCAAGAATAAATGCCGTATTGCACCTTGGTGGCAAGCCATGGCCAGTATGGCATATCGGCCATATCGTGCCTTTTCCATTAATCCAGTGGTCAGAGCTTGATGACCCCAGCACAAAATTTTGGCATCAAGGCCCCAATTTTTTAGCAGGTCAGATGCATGCTGGGCCTCTGCGCCAGCATGATGGCGCAAACCATGATTGACGATGAGTGGCACAACCTCTGTTACCCCGGTTTTCATGGCCCAATGATGCAATCCCCAAGTCAAGGCCAAGCTGTCCACCCCCCCTGAAACAGCCACTGCGATTTTTTGCGGCGGATTGGGAAACCATGCATTCAGAATCTCACACAGGTATTCTTGCACCCCCATCACCCTGCTCCTCCTTTTCCCTATTCCACTGTAACGGATTTGGCCAGATTCCTGGGCTTATCAATAGAGCATCCCAGAGCAAGGGCTGTGTAATAGGCCAACAATTGCAAGACCAATGTTTGTAAAAAGGGGTTGAATATGGGCTCTGGCGCATCGGGCAAAACAAGGATTTCTGAAATACCACCAATGGGCATTTTCCCAGCACCAGCAGCATCTGTAATGACATAGAGCAGGCCCTTGCGCGCAATAATCTCATGAATATTGCTGAGGCTTTTTTCAAAAACACCATCAGAAGGTGCTAAAAATACAATGGGCATATGCTCATCCACCAAAGCCAAGGATCCGTGCTTTAATTCTCCGGCAGCCAAACCTTCTGCATGAATATAGGACAGTTCCTTCATTTTCAAAGCACCCTCTAGTGCTACCGGATAGCTGACACCACGACCCATGTACAAAATACTGGATTTGGATTGAAGTTTCTGGGCCCAGCGCTGCATTTCTGGCGACAGGGCCAATGTTTCACCCATGCGTTGGGGCAAGTCCACTGCGCGGCGAGATTCTATTCCAGCCAGAGCAAAGAGCAACCACAACTGGGCGGTAAAGGCTTTGGTGGAGGCTACTCCGATCTCTGGGCCAGCCTGCATATCCAATACATGGTGAGAGCATCGCGCCAAAGAGCTGTGGGGCGCGTTGAGTAAACTGACGATACATTGCCCTTGATTTTGAGCATAAGCCACGGCCTTTAAAGTGTCGGCTGTTTCCCCGGATTGAGACAGCGCCAAGGTCACACCTGGTATCATTTTTGGACATCGGTAAGAAAATTCAGATGCCAGCTCCAAAGTAACGGAATGGCGATGCTCTAAAACATATTTACCGATCCACGCCGCATAAAAAGAGGTTCCACAACCCAATAAAGACACATGGGCATCCTTGTCCAAAGAGCACAAATCAGGCAAAGCCGGAATGGTGCGTTCCAATAAACCTGCAATGACATCGGGCTGCTCATCGATTTCCTTGCGCATAAAATGAGCATAGTTTCCCTGGTGATAGTCTTGGCCACGAAGGGGTTGTGCTTGCCACTGGATATCCACAGCTTGACCCAAAAACGTATAGGCTTGGACAGAATCAACACTGACCAGAGCGCATGTTTCGCTTTCCAAATACCCGACGGTATGGGCAACATCCGCCAGACCAAGGGCATCTGAGCTGATGCTGTGCCCAAGATCCCCTCGTCCCACCAACAGGGGTGGCGTCCCGCGGCGTGCTACCAACATATGATTTTCCCAACCAGAAACCATGCAAGCGATGGCAAAATTTCCTTCCAATTGATTGATGGTGTTTATAAATGGTGTGACAATATCGGATGGATCTGTGTAAAGCGAATCCATTAAATGTGCGATGACTTCCGTATCGGTATCGCTGGAAAAAACATAACTTTTTTTCTGTAATTCAACTTTTAAGTCTGTGAAATTTTCAACAATTCCGTTATGCACAATGGCCACACGATGGCTGAAGTGTGGATGCGCGTTGGTTGCAGAGGGCTCACCATGGGTGGCCCAACGTGTGTGACCCATGCCTACATTGGCCTGAATCCATGGCAGCACTTCCTGCAAGTTGTCCAATACCCCCAAAGCTCGATACCTTATCAATTCGGCCTTTTCAAAAACGGCAATGCCTGCCGAATCATACCCCCTGTATTCCAGGCGCCTTAAAGAAGAAGTCAGCAGTTGGATCATTGACTTTTCATGAATCATTCCGACTATACCGCACATATTTTGCCACCCTGAAAATCCAAAGCTATTGATTAAAAATACCATGTTTGGCCTGATTCAACCAGTCAAAAGTGGTATTTGTTGTAAAGCATGTTTGACGCGAATCAAGGGGTCAGAGGCGGGCATTTGTCCCGAGGTCTCTTGAAGGGGGGGTACGCCCCCCCCCACCCATGCCCATAATCACAGAATCAACGGTACATACATGGTGGCGCAGCAGTTAAAACCCTGTTACCCAACCCTATGACCCATGTGAAACTTGGTGTCCATCCCGTGCATCTTATGGCCGAGCTTACTGCAACTGAATCCCTGTTCTGGGCCTCAATAATGGATTTCTGACTCAGATGGAGTTGCAATCCCCTGTTCTGGGCGCCAGTGATTAAAGAAAGCGCCCTATCAAGGGAATACCCTCTCATGGCCGAAAGTCGTCAGTTTTTTGACGCTTTTGGGAATGGGATGTATTTTTCAGTTCATCCAGGCGATTATCTAAATCTTTCTTGGCCCTTGTATTGCCTTCAAAAGCCGATGACACCATAGATAGATTCACTGTCACAGGATCAGTTAGGCCTTTTTCCTCAGCCTTGTCTTTCAGAAAATTCTGCAAACCAAGAAGCTTGTTGTGCAGTCGGTCGAATTTCTCGAATGTACCAGATGCTCTAGTCGACACCCTATTTAATTCAATTTTCAATTGAGTGACAAGAGGACTTTTATTATCAACAAAATCATATATTTTTTTTGAATATGCATCCATAGCCTCGGATGCCGCATGGTACAACTCTTTTAAGTGATCTAATTTGGATTGTAGGTGTATTAGATTTAAATTCAATGCATCTCCTGAATACTTCTTCCAAATTTCTACATCCTCTTTACCATGTTTACGATCAGTGCGACGACAATTCTCATCTGTTTCCAGAACCATTCTGTTTTTGGTGATGTACCATTCTACTTTCTCTTCTTCGCTGAGATGTGAGGGGGGGACATTTGAGTCTTTGGAACATATGTTCTGGACCGAGAAATCAATCCAATCGGGCAGCTGAAGGCAGGCCTGCACATAGATTCCATAGAGTCTTCGCATGGTGTTTCTGTCATTTTTCAATCTAAGGTCTAGAAATTCACCATATGAATCCTCATCAGGCACGCCAGCGATATAATTAAAAGAAGAATAGGCCACATAACCATCTCTTTTATTTTCGTAAATAGGGTCATCTAGGGTAGAGTAGTAATGATATTCTGGCGTCATTTTATCCAGTTCAATAGTATGGACTGGATCCATATTGCCACTAGGTTCCCCTCTAGTTATTTTTATTTCCTTAGGGTAACCACCACCTGTGCAAACGAAGTCTATTTTTTTTGGAATATAACGCCTATTTTTTTCCAATTGTTGGAATTTATCTTGCAAATATTTCATGATCGTATAATCAAGGTGGTTGTGCAGCACCTCATTATACAGCTGCTCCATCATAGACTTTCCAGACATGGACTTTTCTGAATGATCTATTTTTTTATTCGAATTTTTTAAAATATCCTCGATGGTATTTTTTCTTTTGATTATAATTTCGTGCATTTTATCCTTCAACTCTTCCAGTTTTTTCAAACCAGACATCTTCTCCTGATGTGAAAGATGGGGACTGTCTTCAAAATACTCAACGATTTTCTTAATTTCATTAAAGTAAAATCCTATATCCTGGGGTTGATCCATTCCTTCTGATGCATCAAGTCTTTTTGATATATCTTGCATGGTCAAGGATTCCAAGATTCTTTTCCAAGATCCAAAACCTTTAAATTTACGATGACCGTGGATATCATTCCAGATTTTATTGTAGTTATTTTTGAGAACGCGCCCCGCAATCCCCCCCATCCATACATCTATCATGAATTGTTTCTGGTACAAGGAAATAATGGTAAAAATCTTTTCATTCTTAGTCCAGTAAGGATCTATGTTGTGCCTTTGTTTATCATAGTTTTCTCGGTCTTTTTCTATTTCTTTATCACTCTCCATATTCATACAAGCCTCAAGATATACGCCAGGTCTTATATGGCATAATTTGTTAAATAATCTGTGTTTGTATCCTTCAGCGTCAGTGTAAACGTCTCTGTCGCTGTCGCTGTCAGTGTCGGTACTTCTCCCACAATAATCTTGAGGATTGAATTCTGGTTTCAGGAATTCTAGAGCCTTTCTAGATTGGAGTTTTTCACCGTACAATGCGTCATTTTCCTTTATAACATATTGGAGCACATTCTCTAGGGTCTCTTTCCCCTCTTTATCCCCAGGCATCTCTGGCACCTTACTCTCTTCCATGGTGCTCTCTACACCCATTACGGGTTTGCATAGGGCAAAAGTCATGAACGCGATCAAGCCAAGTGTTGTTTTTCTCATTTTAATCCTTTTAATGGCCATCGCTGCCTAATTTATCAAAAATAACGACAGCGCAAATTTCATCAATAAGAATATCCCATATTTTTTCACAAAAAATCAACAGTCCTTAAAAAATTATTCAAGATTATCCACCCAATAATAATTATTATTAACAATGGTCTGCACTGGGTTTCCTTTGCACCGCGGGCTTGTTCCAGTTTATAATGAAAAATCCGTACCAAAAAGCATCAACAGCATGCAATGGATTATTGTGGGTTTGGGCAACCCAGGAAAAGCGTATGCCAATCATCGACACAATGTGGGATTTTGGGCGGCCGATATGTTGCAGAAACATTGGTCTTGCGCGCCCTGGATTTTGAAAAAAGAAGCTCTCTTGACCCAAGGCATGGTGGGTGATGACAAAATCATCCTGTGTTGCCCTCAAACCTTCATGAATCTGTCAGGAGCAGCCGTGGCGCCGTTGTTTCGACATTATCCAAGGGCTCAATTTTTAATCATTCACGATGAATTGGATTTACCTTGTGGGCAATTGCGCTTTAAAAAAGGGGGCAGTGCTGGCGGACACAATGGCCTGAAAAGCATTCATCAGGTTTTGGGGCCAGATTATTGGCGCATTCGCATCGGCATCGATCGGCCATCTGAAAAAGCCCATGTCAGTGAGTATGTTTTGCATTCCTTTCACCCGGCAGAGCGGGAAAAAATCTTGATCAGCCTGGATCGATTGAGGGATGCCATGGATGTGCTGATTGCTGGTGATGAAAAGGCGTTTATTCAGGGCCTGCAGGCCCCGTAACCCGGTATTGGCTGCAGCCTGGTTTTCGTTGCAGCCAGTCCTCGTCCCCGATTTTTGGGGCACGATTCTGTCTCTGCTGAAATCATGTTTCCAGGCTGAATGCCATGAATTAATGCAACAACATTACTGCATTATCCTCTCGTTATTATATTCTAGTTTTTTCCGATGGGAGCATCTGTGTTTAACGAATCGTGAGTATCGTCGCTGTGGTTGCTCTGTGCTGCTGCTGGAGCAACAGAAGTTGGCTTAGCTGAAACCATGGAAACACTCATGGCCAATAACGCCATCATGCACAATATTTTTTTGTCATTTTCAAATTCCTTGTTTTATTTTTTCGTTGATTGACTTTACAGTCATTTTCAATCTTATCGCAAAAGTATTTAAAAAAGATTTCAAAAAAAGTTAAAAAATAGCAAAAATTTTAATAAAAAAACCAAGAGGGGGCATAAGCCGGGTTCTGTTTATGTTGTCATTTCTCTGAAAAAACCATTACTGATTTCTTTGTGCAGTCGACCCGAACACAAAGCGCCTCAAAAACATGGCGTCAATTGTATCAATTGATTGTATCCTTACTTGACCTTGCTCTCGATGGGGTTTACCGTGCCTTGGGCAATTGCTTGGACAAGCGGTGCGCTCTTACCGCACCTTTTCACCCTTACCCAAAAATTCACATTTTCAGGCGGTTTATTTTCTGTGGCACTTTCCCTCAGATTGCTCTGGCCGGGCGTTACCCGGCATCGTGTTTTTGTAGAGCCCGGACTTTCCTCTGTATTAAAACAACACAGCGACAACTTGACCCCTCTGAAAAATAGATTACATTAAATAATAGACCAGGTGCAAGATAGGTTCCAACAGATGTCTGATGATGCCAAGAAATCCAAACCCTGCCTTGCAGACTATTCGGAAAAAACCGCTGCTGCATGGGCATTGTGGCACTATCACACCTTGGGTATAAGCCATGGGTTGACACCAGATTTTAACCCCGTGCCAACCTCTAAAGAACCCACTGGGCAACAGCCCCCCATTTCACAAGATGTATCTTGCAGCCCCACGGACCAGATGCTGAATCCTGGCGATTCAGTGTGTCGTACCGTCCAGATTGATGCAAAGATTGATCCAAATCCTACAACGGCCCCTCTTTCTGAGGTTGGGTTCCGTGCATTTTTGCCACAGGAAGATTTGCAAAAAGACCCCCTCGCACGGGTATCGGGGCCAGAATTGGCACGGGCAGATTTGCAAAAAAGACCAGGCCTATCAGAATCAGGACCCCAACAGTCACAAGGAATGGATGCGGCTGGGAGCTCTGCCACAACCCAAAAAAGAGTCCAATCAAAAAGCCAGACCGGGGGCCAAGGGATACTGTCCCAACGTCAGGCGCCACTGGGCGCACCAGCATCAGGGCCAGAAGTGCCACAGGAAGATTTGCAAAAAGACGGACTCGCACCGGTATCGGGGTCTCGGCAGTCACAGATTCCAGGGGCGTCTCTGACCGCAACCTCAACTGCAGTTTGGACACCAGAGTTCCCACCAGGCGCAACCACAGGCCTGAAAACACCTGCTGAAAAAGAAGGCGCCTTGATTCAATTGGCCGAAAAATTACGTCAATTCAAGGATTTGCCCATTTCGCAAACTGCGGAGAATATGGTTTTTTCTGATGGAAACCCCCACAGCCCCATCATGTTAGTCGGAGAAGCCCCAGGGGCCGAAGAAGATCGTCAGGGCAAGCCATTTGTGGGCCCCAGCGGAAAATTGCTTGATGCCATGTTGGCCAGCATTAATTTGGATCGCACACGGGTTTATATTACCAATGTTGTTCCGTGGAGGCCACCCTTTAATCGCCAGCCTTCTGGGGAGGAAATTCGTGCCTTTTTGCCTTTTTTGCACCAGCATATTGCCATCATCCAACCGCGCGTCATCATTTGTGTCGGTGGTGTGGCGGCCAAAGCATTGCTGAACCTTACTCAAACTTTGACGGAAACCCAAGGCCAATTGTTGACCTATTATTCCCAATTTCAGTCGGTGCATATTCCTGCATGGACCCTGTATCATCCCGCCTATTTGATGCGTGCGCCAGGGCAGAAAAAGGTTGCTTGGCAGCAATTGCTGCGCATTCAGGCCTTTTTAAAAAAGATTGAAATATCTTTCTGAAACTGGGTGCACTTTTCAGAAGTTCTGAAGCTGGAAGCACCTTTTTCAAATAAGGAGACATTAAGTGGGGGGAGTCGCCTTCAGCCTTTTTTTGGTGGGCCTTGAAAAGCAGCCATCACAGATGGTGCAGTCACCCCCTATCAAGTCTGGTTCAGTATCGCCTGGGCAGCGTTCCAGAAACCAGACTCTATTTTTTAGATCACGGAATCAATCAGTTGCCTTCATGGTCTGTTTTCTGTCTTTTTTGAAGGTTCCCAGTCATGGTATCCATGTGAATGGTGTCCATATCTGTATTTTCTCTGATCTGAGGGTTCCCAGTCATGGTATCCATGTGAATGGTGTCCATATCTGTATTTTCTCTGATCTGAAGGTTCCCAGTCATGGTATCCATGTGAAATATTTTACCATCTAATTTCTTTTTTTTAGAATTCTGCTTTTCTTCTCTTTTTTTACAATTATCTATTATTTCAGTATCTTTGACCATCACTCCCGGAACCAACTTATTTATGATTGTATATAATACAGGGTGATCTCGGCTTTGCCCTCCCTTTAGTTGAATACCCGGGTGTCTTGCCGATCCAGCCAATTTCTGGTTGGTAAACCTAGAGTTTACAAAGTCCGCCCTCTGCTTTGGAGTCATCGTACTGTGAACGTTCATTGTACTGCCATCGTCATTTTTAGGCGCTTGTGGCGGAATCAGACGCCTTACCAATTCCTCTGATATGCCATTTTTCTCATCAAGACGTCTGTTGAGAAGCAACGTTACTACAGCCGGATCCCTTTGCTCGCATTGAAAATGATTCATAAGTTTTACAACACTATTATCGGGCAAATTATTGTTGTCCAAATAGGACTCAAGGACCTTGCCCACTGCACCCCCCGTTGATTCTATATGATCATTTAATTTTAAAATCACCCATTTATGAAGCTCACCGGTTGTATTTTCAATAAGTGCTTTAATGGTATTGCCAGCTGTTTCAATACCATATACACGGCGCATTGCAGAAATCATGGCATCTTCGACCTTCTTCATAGTATCCTTCCAGTTCTTTTTACTTAGCTGGCCCCAGCGATCAGATTTGACAAGGACCTTGCACACATCCGGGCGGTTTCCCATTACTGCAGATTCAAGTGCCCTCGCCATGTGCTGCGGACTTGGCTTGACAGGACAATTATCACTGAGAAAGTACTCGCACACATTCACGTCCGCAGTTTCAAGTGCCCTCCCCACGTGCTCTGCAGTTAGCCTGAACGGGCAATTATCACTGAGAAAGTAGTCGCACACATTCACGTTCCCTACCCGTGCTGCAGATTCAAGTGCCCTCACCACGTCCTGCAGACTTGGCTTGACCAAGCGACGACCGAGACCGAGACTAAGAAGGTACTCGCACACATTCACGTGCCCCCCTCCTGCTGCAGATTTAAGTGCTCTTCCCACCCATTCTGAACTTCTCAGTATCCTGCTACTGAGAAGGATCTTGCACTCCTCCACATATCCCATTCTTGCTGCAAATTCAAGTGAAAACCCCACATATTCTGCACTTGGCCTGACCCGGCCACTGATAAGGTACTTGCACGTACCCACGTGCCTTTCTACTACTGCATGTTGAAGTGCATCCCCCACCTGCTCTGCAGTTAGCCTGACCCGGCCACTGATAAGGGCCTTGCACACATTCACGTGCCCCCCTCCTGCTGCAGATTTAAGTGCTCTTCCCACCCATTCTGAACTTATCAGTATCCCGCTACTGATAAGGATCTCGCACTCCTCCACATATCCCATTCTTGCTGCAAATTCAAGTGAAAACCCCACATATTCTGCACTTGGCTGTATCGGGCAATCCCTGCTGCTAAGGACCTTGCACGCATCCACGTGCCTTTCTACTACTGCACATCGAAGTGCTCTTCCCACCCATTCTGCACTTGGCTTGACCGGGCCACTGATAAGGGCCGTGCACACATCCGCATGCCCCTCTTGTGCTGCATGTTGAAGTGCATCCCCCACATATTTTGGATCTGGCTTGTGCTCCCTGCCGTTACCAGTTAAAAATTTTACCTCGTCCAAGTCTCCTCTCTTTGCTGCATCTAAAAGCTTGCTACCGGCCTCTAGTGTACTGAGGGGCTCTTGCATCGGGATCGGATTCATATCGCACGTTGCATCCATTACAGTTGTTTCCATTACCCTGTTCCTATCGGTGGCCATAGAACGGGTTATCATTCCGTTGGGGGCACTTCCCACACCACGAACATCCACGCTGGTGCCCACCAGTAACACAGCCCAAAAGAGTTTTTGAACCGATCTGATTCTTGATTTCATTGTTTTAAAAATTGATAAACCATATTTAATGATATATGAAATTTAATATCATTGCAATAAATATCGCAATTAAAATCATTCATTTAGAAAAAATGGCACCCAAAAAATGATGCGCAATTAGTAACCCAGGTGCTGGCGGACATGCCACTGTACATGCCACTGTATTTGGCAGCAAAAGTGACTCAATGGCGGAAAAGCTGCCCCCTGAACCTTCCCAAGAACGGGAATATGTTGTTGGTCCACACATGATGTAAAGGATTCTGGGATCATAAGGGAGGGCTAGAAAAAAATTCAAAGAGGGATTCCTTTGAATAAGGAGATATTCAGCAATGGGGGCAGGCTTCTTGGTAAAAAATCTTGCAATCAGTGGGCAAAGCCAAGGCCCCTAGACGGCCACCACTGCTTATATTTTTGGAAAAGAGATGTCTGAAAAAGAAATATGGACCAAAATAGAGATATTGGTCAAAAATAACCTGGTTTCCTGGTGATTTTGTGCCTGGGTTTTTGAATGGTTTTTAGTTGATTTTGAAAAAAAATAGTACAAGAAATTTCCATATCATAAAAATCTTATGGAATCTTACGGAATCTTACGGATATTTTTCAGGACATTTTCCATACCCACCAGAGGCCAATTGATTCAACCATTTTGGCAGCATCAGCTCATAAGGATCCAGCAGCTTTTGCACACAGCGGGGGTAAGTTTTGACCTGACATCCCTTGGTTAAATGCAGGGACCACCAGGATAATTTTGAAACTGGTCGAGGCAAACCCATGGCTCCGGATTGAACCATCAGTCCCTCCAAAGGCAACTGAATGGATTCCATGCGATCCAGAGACACAAAAGACGGAACAAGACCCGTTTTGTAATCAATGATATGGGCCGTACCATCCTCTAAATAATCAATGCGATCGGCTCGACCAACTAGGGCAACCGTTCCCTTTTCTAATGAAAAAATGGCCTTGCCACTTTTTTCTGTTACAGATTGAACCAGTCCTGTTTGACGATGAAGGTACTCGCATGTGGCTATATTATGCAGCAAATGATCTCGTGAGGCCTCTTGCCACCAGGGCATGGGCGGTAAGAACAGTTGCGCCAGTGCTTGCAGACCTTCGTACAGCTCGGCCATTGAAAAAGTTCTTTGTGGGGGGAAATCTCGAACAAAATGATCCAACAAGGCATGGATGGCCAAACCCCAAGCTTGTTGAGATGAAACCCCAAGAGACCGAATGCGCAAAACGCGCTCTTGATAAAAGGCCTCTGGGTCGGTATTCCAACGCTGCAGGTCGCTGATGGATACCATTGTTAATGGTGGGTATGGCCGGGTTAAAGCTCTGTCTTTTGCCCATACCTGCATCTGATCAATCGATGATCCCCTCTGTACTGACGGATTATTCAACCCCGCACCTGCCCATTTTCGATAGACAGATGCTGTCGGCGTTGGCTGTTGCGATACCAGCCATACATCCCCATCTCGATGAACCGACGGCCAATGAACACCTGATTTGGCTTCTGGCACATGAAAATGATCGCTCCAGGATTTGGGCATCCAGGGAAAAAGGGGTGCCTCAATAAAAGCAGAGGCGATGCAGCGGTTGGGTCGAATAAACTCCAAATCTTCTGCTGTTCCCACTATAACCCGCCCATGTCCAGACCGATCCAGTTTGGTCAAAGAAGCCGCCCAAGAGGTCAGCCAGTGGCCATACAGCCTTGGCCCCATATGGGGCAACGCACCCAATTGTTCTTGCAACATTTTTTCAATTACCACATCACTGTCCCATTGTGCAGGTGGAACAAGGGCCTGCAGAGATTTCAGATGGTGATCAATCCAAAAAATCATGGATTGTGGAATGCCTGTGGTCGTGGCTGTTTCTATGGCTTGGGTCAATTCCCCTGTGGCATTTTTTATTGTGCGATGCAGGCGCCTCAACCATCTTGGGCCCGTTGCACCACCTTCCTCCATACCTTCCCAAAGATTATCACTGGGAATCCCTTCTTTTTTTATTGTTTTTTTTGGCCACATGGATGGATAGAGCTCTATCCATTGAGCAAAGGCTGTGACAATAGGGTGCGTTCTTAAAATTAACGGATGATGCAACAAAGCCAAAACCTCTCCCCGACCCCAAGATGCCATGGAACCCCTCCAAATCGTGTGCAACAGGGTTGTCACAAGGGGCATATTGGGAACAAACAACTTGATACCATGGGGCTTCAAGGCATAGGTTATTTGCCCTAACAAGGTCTCACATGGCACGATTAATCCCACTTGAAATTCTGGATTTTCAAGAGATTCGCGCACCAAAAGGGCTATAACTCTGGCTTGTTCAGCCGTATTGTCACAGACAATGGACTGGGGTACAGGCTGGGTGATTTCTTCAGAATTTACCTTAATTTCAAGGCCAGAAAAATAGGATTCAGTGGCATCTTGTACCGACGCCTTGGTAGAATTCTGCACAGGGACTTGTGCATGCGGTGGCAGGACAGAATCGGCAGAAGTATGCAGTGGCAGGACAGAAGATTGTAAAGAATTCTGAGCACCAACCTGGACGGATAATTTTTCATTGACAAAAACCTCTGTATTGGAACTCTCCACTGTTTTCAGTCGGCCTGGTTCATCCCAACTGAGTTCATCCGACACCAGTATCCGCACATTGGGTAAAGATGCCACATGTTTCAGCCAGCGCCATGGTGTTTTTTCGCCCCTTTGAATGCTGAGTAAAATCTGGATTTGAGGTGTTTTTTGCCACCATTCCAGAGCGTATTCTTGGGCCAAAAAAGTTGCCCTGGTCTGACTGCACAGCTTGTGACGAGCCAACCATTGGGGCCACCATTTCAACCACGCTTGTACCACACGGGGCGTTCCAGATCCACAGGCTCCCTCTAGCAACCCAGCCGGCAGACACACCCCTTCACTACCCCACAGAATATGGGACTGGGGATCAGGATTGTCGTACAGAATGCATCTATCCATATGTTCCCAAAGATGCAGCAAGGAACGGGCAAACCCAGCCAAATCTGCCGGCATTCCACTGGTGGGCATTTCACCTGTATTTTTGGAAAAATGGGCCAAAAAGTCCAAAGTCCAGGCTATGCCCTGGCCCAAAGAAACCGGCAGTTCATTTAAAACAGAGGGGGTTGTGTACCCCATGGGATGGATATAGGTAACCATTTTGGGTAAAATACCCTGACCATACAATTTTATCCATCTCTTTCGAACACGCTGCAGCCCAAAAAGAGATGGCAAAATGACACAGTCCCAATGCTGGAGACCCAATTGCTCTATGATGCCATCCATCAAGGATTGCGAATAATTCAGTAAAGTTGTGCGTTTATTATTCATAGTATCGATTATTTTTTGATATATTTTATTTTTTATTTTATCCTAGGTAACACATGGTTTTAAAAATGGTGTTAAAAAATTCGATACCTCTTTGATGGGTCTACAGAACATTGTCAGCCTTATCTTCTTTGATCAATCGAATGCGATTGACGGCGGCATAGCCCAAATATTGATTGATGCGCTCGATGATGGTGGATGACATGGCCCAAGCTTGAATGGCAAAAGCGGGGGGGCTTTGAATATAGGCAATACCTGGGCTGTTTTTAGGTGACACAATCTTGAGGGGCCATGTGTAGGCTGCAATTTCCGATCCCACAATGGCAGGCCAATCCATCATCAAAGACATGTGGGGGGTTTTCTCAAAAATAGGGCGCAGCAAGGATTGAACCAGGCTTCCCAAGGCATGTACAGACATATCAATTGCTCCATTTCTAAAATAAAGACCGACCCATTTTTTTAGTATACCTTTTTGCAGCCCCTGGTGCATACGTCATGGGGACTCTATAGGCACAAACCTGTGCAACATCACTTTGCATCAACATCTTTTTTTGCATCTTTTTACACCTTTTCAACACCGCCTGTCATAGATATTTTTCTTTTAGACCATCTGGCAGGCACATCTTTCCATTAAAGGCTTCCTAACAAGGACCAAGTGGCACGGTCATCAAAAATCAATTACCATGGATCAAAGTACTGTCAAAGCAACCCCCCCCTATCATGCAGAATTTTGAAATCCAGGCACTTTGCCTGACGGCAGGATATCTTTGTGGAAGCATTCCATTTGGTCTTGTTTGGGCAAAGATATTTAAAAAAGGTGATCCCCGTACCATGGGTTCAGGCAATATTGGTGCCACCAATGTGTATCGCCTGGCAGGGTTCAAGGTGGCGGCTCTGGTTTATATCTCTGATTTTTTAAAGAGCGCCCTGCCCGTTTTGCTTGTTCCAGATCAATGCAAAATGCCTACAGGTGTTGCCTGCGTCATTGGGCACATTTTTTCGATTTTTTTAAAATTCAAAGGGGGTAAAGGGGTAGCCACAGCCTGCGGCGTCCTAGGTGCCCTGATGCCATTCCATTTTTTGGCCGCCATTGCAGTTTGGTGGCTGTGCTTAAAAATTACGGGATATGTGTCTTTGGCTTCTTTGGTTGGTGTGTTGTGCGCTTGGATTTTAACGGTGTGGTTTTCTGATTTTCAGCATACCGTTGGCATGACCCTAATCGGGGCCCTAATCCTGTATACCCATCGCAGCAATGTCATGCGCTTGATTCAAGGCAATGAAAATGGGATAAAATGGAAAAAATAATCCGGATTTGGTCCCGATCCTGGCACCATCTAGAACGCATATCATCTGCCAATGGTGCCATTTACCCCCATCGTTCGGCCTAAAAAACCCCAAAAGCCCATTGTTCAAAGGGGCAGATGATGCCCTGCCCCAGAACTGGCTCTGAAATAAGGACAGGGCTGTCAAACAGGATCGCATGGGTAGACTGGATCAGAGTGTCTCCATGACTTTGTCATGGTCTATGTAAGAGGGGGGGGGCTATTGAAGAGGGGGCCATTGGGTTGAGTCCTTCATTGGAATAGGGGTCCGCCTAGCAATCCTGCGGCCTTGGAAACAGAGTTGCGGCCTTAAGCCCCCCCTGCCTTCACCATGGACCATCATGCCTTGCCATGTTTTTCCAAAAAAATTTTTCTTAAGGACGGTATTTTTCAAAGTGCCTTGGGATTTTTAGAGGTATAGTAAATTTTTTATAATTATATGTTACAAGATATACAAGATGATTCCTAACGTATATTTTCAAAATGAGAATAATGGGTAGATCTATATTTTTTCAAAAAATACAGGCTTGTTTTCTTGCGCTATTGCCACCTTCATCCTGGTCCAAATATCTTATAGGGCTGACAGCTTGGGCAACAATGACTTACGGTGGTGGGGTCACTTCTTTTAAAAGCGAATTCCTAATGATAATATTGGCGTGTGTATTTTTTTTACTTGCCACCATCACTTTGCAATTCGTTGTCCCTGCATACTTGGTGTGCCAAAAAATCAACTCTTTGCTACCTAGTTTACCTAAAAAAGAATTATGGTGGCCTGTATTTTGGGGAAATTTTTGCACCACTGTACAACTCCCTCTCTTTGGATGGATGCTAAAGTCAGTAACCAAAGGGACTTTAGCAAATACGCTGTCACCGGACGCCATCTTGTTATTGTTTGGAATGATTTCTGTAATGATTTTTTTTAAAATTTTTTACATCGACTATAAGATAATAAGATGCACCCTAAGTACACAATTTATTAAAAATAAATTTGAATCCAGGGGCATTTCCTTTGATCAATTTGAAAAAAGCATTTGGAGTGCAAACATTTACTCAATTAAATCAATGTTTTTAATTTATTTTTTTATTACTTTTTTTTCCATTTTTTTATTATTTTTTTACAATTTTAAATGAACCATTGCATATATTTTAGAAGCCCCTATAATTTGTTAGGCCTCTATTTTCCCCGGGCGAATTGGTGAAATAACCTGACTCTGCCTTTATGGCAGAATCCCAGAAGTCCTTGAAAAACAAACTATATCCCCCCACACACTTGTCCCTAGATTCCATCTGACTGTCATTGAGAGAGCTTTGAAGTGCCACCCTTGTATCAGGAAAAAAATCGTAAACTTTGAATATCTGTTCAATCAAGGCGGCTCAATTCCATAATTTTTATGGAATTGAGAATTGGCAGTGTTTTATTTTCTTGATTAAAATGAAAAAAGATCCTGGGTCTAGAGGCTCTTCTTGGATCCAGATCAAGGCCCTTGACACCCCCAACATTCATGCAGCCAGCATCATGGGGAAGATGGTTTTTTTCGGCAACGCCCAACCTTTTCTCAATCACGACTCTCTTTGGCTGCAACCAGCCAAAGGGCCCACCATAACATCACTGCCCAGAGGTACATCTGTGCCCAGCCATGGAACATACAAGATATGGTGTGGGGCCCACCCACAATGAAATCAAATTAACTCAAATCTAATTTTTCACCCTTCGAAAAGTAGGGTAAGATTGTGCCTATTGTTGCTTTTTCCAGATTGAATGATGTTGCCCTATTCCCCAAAGGTTGTCTCTGACACAGAACGTTTGCATTTATTGCGTTTGGCGCGCACGGAAAATGTAGGACCCATTTCATTTGCCCACTTGTTGCAACGGTATGGCACAGCTGAAGAAGCTCTGAACCGTTTGCCCGATATTGCCCGACGCTCTGGAGCCAAAATCCCATCCATGGATGACATCAGGCGTGAGGTGGATGCACATACCAAGCAAGGTCTACATTTATTGTGTCAGCATGATGCGGCCTACCCTGCAGGATTGCGCAGTATGAAAGATGCTCCGCCCTTTATTTCTGTGGCTGGTCGATTGGATGTGTTGCAAAAAACTCTTTTCTCCATTGTTGGTGCCCGGCATGCTTCCCAGGCAGGAGAACGTATTGCCACCCAAATTTCCGAACAAATCTCAGCCAAATCTTGGGTTTTGGTTTCAGGTCTTGCCCGCGGCATTGATGCTTGCGTGCATGCTGCCAGTGTGGATTCTGGTGGCACCATTGCAGTCATTGCAGGAGGCATTGGCCATATTTACCCGCCCGAGCATAAAAAGCTCTATACTGAAATAGCTGAAAAAGGTGCCATCATCAGCGAGGATTCCTTGTTTACAGGACCCCATGCCGGATTATTTCCCAAACGCAATCGCATTATTTCTGGATTATCCTGGGGATCTTTGATTGTAGAAGCCAGTTTAAGATCCGGGTCCTTGCTAACGGCCAAATATGCAGCCGATCAGGGGCGCACGGTATTGGCCATACCAGGTCATCCCCTGGATTTCAGGGCACGTGGCGCCAACAAGTTGCTGAAACAAGGGGCCTGTTTGGTGGAAACAGCGGAGGATATTTTCTTCGAATACGCCTCCTCTCATACTTATATGCCTCATGTTGCCCAAGAAGAAGCCTCTGATGGGTATTGTGCCATGCCAGCTTTATTGCCCGAATCCTCGACGTTAAGCAGGGACATCTATGCTCTATTAGGGGTGGTACCAACCTCTGTATCAGATTTATCGGAAAAATTAGGCCTTTCGGGTGTAATGATTCGCATTGCCCTGATTGAAATGGAGCTCAACGGCGAAATTGAACGCTGTCCTGGGGATGCTGTTGTGCGCTGCGTCTAGGGCGAGTGGCTTGGGTTCAGCTGGATTCATTGGGTCGCTTGGGTTTCGATCGCCCGGGTTTGGGTTACGTGGATTGCATCACATGGGTTGGGTCGTCTGGGTTGATCTGGGTTGCGTTGCTTGGGTTCAGCTGGATTCATTGGGTCGCCTGGGTTTGGGTTACGTGGATTGCATCACATGGGTTGGGTCGTCTGGGTTGATCTGGGTTGCGGGCAATGCAATGCCATCAATTCTCTGCTATAAATCCATCAAAACAGGGGTGTCTTGATTGGCGTAAATAAAAAATCAATAAATATTAACAAAAAGCTAATAATAGGGAATGGATCCAAGTCCCACTTGATGATATTCGAAATTTAACTAAAATTTTTAATTGTATTTTATTTAAATTCTTGATATTTGCAACATATTGTGTTTACTTTTATAAAAATTGTGATAGTGTGTTTAGAATAAATAACACAGCATCCAATCATTATGAAAAATTCTAAAGCATCCAATAAATCCACCCTGCGCTTGGTTTTGGCCTTGGCGTTACTGAGTACCAGCGTTGATATGACCTTATCCTCTGTTTGGGGTATGGATGAGAATGGCCTGGGTATAAATGCGAATAAACGTGAGAGTAATAATAGGGTGGGAAATGACAAAGAATATGACAAAGAAAATATTCAAAAAAATATATTGACAATTACCGCTGATCTTAAAAAAGATTTAAAAAGAATTTGTGATGATGGTAAAAATTCAGAACTTCTCACAAAATCTTTTAAAGCCTGGAATGAAGATCAAAAGTTCAAAACTTCTTTAACAAACATTGCAGAACGTTTTGAAAGATTTTTACAAGAAAAAGGTGCAAATGACGTTTTCTGGAATTGTTTAGGACAATTTGCCCAGGCTCTTTATTATGAAGGTGATCGTAACTACTTTCCTAAATTCTTCGAGGATTTTATGAAGAATTACCGGGCTAAGGAGCTCCCTCAATTTTATTTTTCTAAAACCACGCAAGATGACATAGAAAAAAAACATAACGAACGGCTATCAGATGATAGAGATTATGGGCTGACCTTTCGTGGATGCGAATTATTTGAAAGTATAATTAAAGATAAAAAAGATGATATTTTAACAAAAAATAATTTAAAAAATAATTTTTTAAAAAAATTATTTTTTAAATATAATGAAAAAGGTACAGATAATGATGAAACTTGGAAAAAATTCATTGGATTTTCTTCTCTAGTGAGAGCTGAATTAGCGCGATTGCACTCAGTTGAACCATTGGAAAAAATAAAAGATAAATCGAGTAATCTTTTAAATAATTTTAACACATTTTTTAAATCTAAAAATAAAAAATTTAATATTGATCTTATTAATTTAATCAATAGCAATCTGGAAACTTTTGTCAAGAACTTTAATAGAGAAAAAAACAATACAGATCGTCCAAAATTCGTTAAATCTGCTGAAAAACTTTTCCTAACAATACAATTTCTAATTCTTGATCTCCTCGAAGAAAAAGCAAACGGCGATACTATTTCTGAATCAAAAATCTTTAAGGATATGCAGGCGCATTTGAATTCAAACAAATCAGATATAGATTCGCGCATAGCTCTAGAAGATGCAGTTAATACAAAGTACGGTATTCGTCAAGTAATTCTAGATAAAATAATTAAAATTGCATCAAATAAAAATATAGAAAAACAAGAAAATGATCCTCATCTTACAGAAATTGCAAAAGAACAAATAAGTAATTTTGAATATTTGGTCAAGTTTAAAAATCAATACCCCACATTCGAGAGCCTGGCAAAGGATGCGGGCGACATAGAATTTTTCACAAAAGATAAAGATGTGATTAGAAATAATGTCTCACTAGAATCTCAAGGCGATCCAAAATATGGACAATACATTAATATTATCAAAACACTTATGATTTATTCAAAAGTATTCAAAGACGAAATTGAAAAGAACAATCCGGTTAAAAATGACCCAGAAGAAGTGGAGAACAGTATAGAAAAGTCATCTACCATGGATCCCAAAGAAAAAGAAGAGTTTCTCGCCACACTGGGAAAACTGAAAGGAGAGACTCCACCTGCCCCTCAATACCATTACAGCGCTGCCCCAATGGTGTCTTTGTCGACAAAAGAATTGGAAAGTGAAAAAACTTTTACAGATCTTCCTGCCCAAGAAAAGCAAGATTTTCTGCAGTATATCAACGAAATAAGATACCAGAATAGAACAATAGAGCTGTCAGAAAAGATGCTGCCAGAAATTATAAGGCAATCCGAGACCAATCCCGAAAGAAAAATAGGACTTTTGGCCACACTGGAAAAAATTTACAACAAACCAGTCGAACAAACACCAGTCGAACAAACACCAGTCGAGCAAAAAGCTCGAATGCAACAATTGAGCAACGCTGTTGAAGAAAAGAGCCTATCTGGTTTTGCAAGTAGTGCACAAAAAAGAAAAACAATTCGGGAAATTCAAAAATTTCAGAGAAATCCTCATCTTTTAATCACTTTGAACAAAGGGATGCAAGAAAAACCTATGGATCAAGAAAAGCTGGCGATTTGGAAAAAAACCACGGAAAAAGCCTTGGAAGAATTATTGAAAAAAACAAGAAATATCATGGTAAAGGGTCTTGTAAGTAGTGCCAGCGGTGCAATTGTGAGAACCAAGCTTGTTGCAAAAAGAAAGCTCGTTGCCCGTAAAAAGCCTGTTGCAAAAAGAAAAGTTTCTGCCAGAAAAATAGGAACAAGGGGGTAAGAATGATGGCAGGGTGAAGAAAAAAGCATTGAGGCAAAAGAGCTGGAAAAGCAGCCGCAGCTGATGAAAAATACAGGGTGAGGCAAACTCAAAGCAAAAAAGGTGTGGGGCTTGGCAACCCCTCACCTTGCATTAAAGTGCCGGTCAGAAAAGGCAGTACATACCCATGACTGGGGTCTCTTTGGCAGATTAAAAATTACGAAAAGCCATAAGTCACCACGCCTGCATTGGAACCGAGCCACACTGTCACACATGGGGCATTGAATGGCGCCACACCCCTATTGAAAGGCATTGAGCTGAAATTTAGATGCCCTCCCCTGTCAAGCTGAAATATGGATACTCTTTTTGTCAAAAATGCCTTATCCTTCTGACACAACGCTGCATTGGAACCGAGCCACACTGTCACACATGGGGCATTGAATGGCACCACACCCCTATTGAAAGGCATTGAGCTGAAATTTAGATGCCCTCCCCTGTCAAGCTGAAATATGGATACTCTTTTGTCAAAAATGCCTTATCCTTCTGACACAACGCTGCATTGGAACCGAGCCACACTGTCACACATGGGGCATTGAATGGCACCACACCCCTATTGAAAGGCATTGAGCTGAAATTTAGATGCCCTCCCCTGTCAAGCTGAAATATGGATACTCTTTTGTCAAAAATGCCTTATCCTTCTGACACAACGCCATCCTGTGGTGGCAAGCCCAATTCTCGATTGTTTTCCAGAGTGTCATGATGGTATCGGCACAGAGCCATGTACCGATCATTTCCTCCACAATCAACCTGATCGCCATCAATGACTTTGGTGCCAAACCCATCAAAACGAGCTGTCATAATGGCTTTTTTTCCGCAAAAACAAATGGTCTTGATTTCTTGCAGATGATCTGCCCAGGCCAATAAATGCCGACTGCCATTAAACAATTCCCCTTGGAAATCCGTCCGCAAGCCATAGGTTAGAACAGGTATATTCAGGATATCCACCACCCGACACAATTGTCGCACATGGCGTTTGGATAAAAATTGAGCCTCGTCCACAAAAATACAGGACACCCCCTGCTTTTCCTTGGATTCCCCCACATAGTTCACGAGGTCCATGTCTTCTTCTAAAATAATGGGAATTCGAGACAATCCAATGCGCGACGTGATGAGTGGATTCCACTGCTTGGCCACAACGGCTGGCAAAAAACACAATGTATTCATGCCGCGTTCACGATAATTAAAGTCAGATTGCAGCAAGGTCGTTGTTTTGCCTGCATTCATTGCAGAATAATAAAAATACAGCTTGGCCATGAGTAAATTTTTTACATCTCTGATTTTGAATTATAGGCGAGTCTAGGGTTGTTTGACCAGTAGAACTTTATTCCAAAACAGGTCCTCAAACTAGGTTTGTACAGCGGGTTTTTCAAACCCCTGTTGAGCTCTGAACTTTTTGACACCGATGTGCCGGAACCCAAAGTCCACTATCCCAAAGTGCCCAATGCCCATTTGATCAACAGATGTCTATAAAAATGAGGTGCAAACTGCCTGCATCCTTCTCAGCATTGGTCACAGGGCGATATCCAGATTATGAACATCCATCAATTGAATGAGGCGCGCAATGGAATCGGCCCAGTCTAAAATTGCAGCCCCCACAGCATGGATGGAAAAAATCATCAGCTGCGGCATACCACCCCTTTGGAATAATCAATGCATCCAGTGACGCAACAGGAAAAATATGACAGAACCCAAGGGTATGTGCTGTTCCTACAACCTTTTCGCATTCCATTTTCTTGGGCAAAATACATGGGAATATGCCATCAAAATCTTATGCTTCCAGAGTGTCTTTATGTGGCATGGGGTATTTTATTTTATTCCCTTCAAAATAAATCGCCATCGTTCCATCAAGAATGCAGTTTGTTTCAATGTCCATCTGTTGCAAAGCCATCATAGATTATGGCAACAGGATTGCTACACAGAGGCATTTGGCAGGGCGCAATTGGATAGGTTGGTGCCCATAGGGCATTGACTTTGGACACAGGGGGGGGGCTTTTAAACAGAGCAGGGCTGAACAAGAGGGTGATTTTAGAAAGAATGGCCATGCTTCACATGGTTGGAGCATTTGAGATCCTGGAAATGGATGAACATAGCGAAATTTTTTAAAATTTTTATGTGGGGAAAATTTAGGTAAAATTTATTGCAAAACTTGCAATTTTAGATTAATCCCAATAATATTTATGAACTTGCTTGATAAAATTCTAGACCGTCTCTGCGATGCATGTCTGTACAATTCCCAATGTCAAAAATTACGAACAAAATATTCATTTGTTCTATAAACAAATCAAATATTGTCTATTTCCACAGCACCGGTATGGTTGCCGCAGATATAGGGTAACGAGTGGATGCCATTATGAATCATGCCTATAAGTTGGCAGCCCTGACAGTGTGCGCGACCTGCTCTTTGGTGTGCGCTACGAAGGTCCATACAGCCAAGCACCGGGATGCCCTGATAGCCAAAAAAAGAATCAGCATCATCCCAAGCAATCAAAATTCTTCAAAACATATTCGAAAAAATGAAGATGAGCATTTGATTAAAATAAGCAAAATAAATAAAAAAAAACTGATCAAAATAGAGCAACTTTTGAAACAACAAAGTTTGATAATTGAAAATCTTTATTCATTTTATGACCATAACGATTCGGAATGTATGGACAAACTTAGGGCAATGGATCGTTCTTCTTCTCTTAATTCGAATCTTTTGCCTAAAATCATAGCCACGGCGGCTGAACATAGGGAATCTGTGGAGAAGGCATTTCAAAATGACCAAGATTCAATACGTTTGAAAAAAATAGGAAGAAAATTGGAATCTATGCGGAAAAAAATAATGCTTCGTCATACGTTTTCGCCATATGGTAGGCTATTTCTGCAGGAATAATCACGGAACAATGTAAGTTGTATTTTTTAAAAAACAACGGGTGCCCAATATTTTGCCTATTTGGAATCAGATTCAGGTGTGATTCAAACATGGTGGGGGGGCAAAGAGAAGATTTCATAACTCCATTAGAGGGACTCCGGGGGACCTTGGTTGCGGCTGACCTGGTGCAAGTGGCCAATCCAGGCCTACAGGGTGGAATAAGTGCAAGAGCGCCTTCCAAACTCATCACTGATGGGAAAACCCCTTCCAAATTCATCACTGGCCAATCAATGGAAAGAAGATTTCATAACTCCATTAGAGGGACTCCGGGGGACCTTGGTTGCGGCTGACCTGGTGCAAGTGGCCAATCCAGGCCTACAGGGTGGAATAAGTGCGAGAGCGCCTTCCAAATTCATCACTGATGGGAAAACCCCTTCCAAACTCATCACTGGCCAATCAATGGAAAGAGGATTTCCTAGCCCCATTAGAGGGACTCCGGGGGACCTTGGTTGCGGCTGACCTGGTGCAAGTGGCTTACTAGCATCAAGTTTCTCCTTGTATCAACTTATTTCTGGGGGTTAAAGGCATCAAAATTGGCTTTGCCCAATACATGAAGATGAAAATGCGGCACAACCTGACCACCTTCTTTTCGGGCATTCGTCACCAGTCGATATCCCGATTCCATCACATCCACGATGCGAACAACTTGTGCAATGGCGCGCGACCAGTCCAGGATTTCATCGGCTGTGGCATGATCAAAAAAATCATCTGCTGTAATATAGGCTTTTTTGGGGATAATCAGAACATGCACCGGGGCCAAAGGGAAGGCATCGTGAAAAGCCAAGGTATGGGCCGTCTCCAAAACCTCTTTACACTGTATTTCCTTGCGCAAAATACGGGCAAAAATGTTATCTTTGTCGTACTTTGTAAACATAGTATCCTTCGTCATGGGTGCTCCTTGATTATCATTGAAATTTTTAAATGTTGGACCAGATGTTTGATCTTTTTTCAAGATCGTATTGTAAAAATTTATGCTATGAAAATGGTCCCTTGGAATGCTAGAACCAAGCCCATGCTAGAGATCCTTTTCCCAAGACGCACCACCGGTTCCAATGGTAATGGGGGGGGGTGGGAACCGATTTTCTGTGGGGGTTTACCATATAGGACAATACTCTTTCTTGTCCAATTATCCCCTTGCATCCCATGCCTTGGCCCTCGACCCCACCCCATACTTCATCACCTCACACTCTATCCCTTAGTCGACCCCCCTGCTGCATTTGATTCCCTGGAACTTGATTCTTTGGCAATGCGCAAATGCAATTCCTCTAGCCTTTGGGGTGTCAATGGCGATGGCGCCCCCATCATCAAATCCCGGGCTTGCTGATTCAATGGAAAGGGAATAACCTCTCGAATGTTGGGAGTTCCAGCCAACAACATCACAATCCGATCAATACCAGGGGCGCTGCCGCCATGAGGGGGAACGCCGTATTGAAAGGCCTTAATCATGGCACCAAATTGCTGATCCACATGGGCCTTGGTGTATCCCGCAATTTCAAAGGCCTTGTACATCACATCTGGCCGATGATTGCGAATGGCCCCACTGGACAATTCCACACCATTGCACACGATATCGTATTGGTACGCCTTGATATCCAAAGGATCCTCATTCATCAGGGCCCTCATCTCGCCTTGTGGCATGGAAAACGGATTGTGAGAAAAAACAATTTGACCTGTGTGCAGGTCTCTTTCGTACATTGGGAAATCAACAATCCAGCACAATGCAAAGGCAGAGGTTTCTATAAGACCCAGAAGCTGGCCCAAATGGGTGCGCAATTGACCGGACAATGCCGTCGCAGGCTCGATGTGATCGCATACAAAAAAGACAACCCCATCCATTGGAACCAATGACTTCAGATAATCCCACGTGGGCTCATCGCAAAACTTGACCAATGGCCCCTGCAAACCATCAGCACCATGACTGATGTATCCCAACCCCTTGGCCCCCTTTTCCACCACCCAGCCTTCAAGATCTTTGAAAAACTTCCGCGATTGTGCCATGGCTCCTGGTACAACCAATGCTCGAATCACCCCGCCCTTTTCCACCGTGGATTGAAAGATGCTGATCTGTACCTTTTTGGTCACGTCTTGAATTTTCAAAGGATTGCGCAAATCGGGCTTATCCGTACCATAAGTCACCATAGATTCAGCATAGGTGATTCTGGGAAAGGGACCTTGGGTTACTTTGGCAGTGGGTGCAAATTTCTCGAATGTTTTTTGCAATACGGGCTCTAGGGCATTCCATACATCTTCTTGGGTAACAAAGGCCATCTCCAAATCCAACTGGTAAAATTCCCCAGGCGATCGGTCAGCCCGAGAGGACTCGTCTCGGAAACATGGTGCGATTTGAAAATATTTATCAAAACCCGATGCCATCAACAATTGCTTGAACTGTTGCGGCGCCTGAGGAAGGGCGTAAAATTCGCCAGGATAAATTCGACTGGGCACCACGTAATCTCGAGCACCCTCGGGACTTGGAGCTGTTAAAATTGGGGTTTGAATCTCTAAAAATCCCTGGTTCGCCATCTGTTCCCGCATAAATGCAATGATGTGGCTGCGCAAAATCATGGCTTGGTGCATTACGGGACGGCGCAAATCTAAAAATCGATAGGTCAAACGAATGTCTTCTGGATATTCTGTATCTGTATTGACAGGCAGGGGCAAAGGCTGGGCCCTCGACAAAACCTTAAAGGTTTCGACTGTGATTTCAATGTCCCCCGTGGCCATTGCAGGATTTCGGGTGTTTTCAGATCGAGCCGTAACGGTGCCTTGAATCTGAACCACGGTTTCAACCGATGTCGTGCTGGCCTCTAGACATTGGGCTTGGTGCTCTTCCAACACGCATTGCACCATCCCATAATGGTCTCGAATATCAAGAAAAACCAAACCACCATGATCGCGCTTTCGATGAATCCAGCCACAGATCGTGATATTTTGTGTTAGGTCCTCTAGGCGCAATTGGCCGCATTGGTGGGTTCGGTAGCCTGTCTGATAGGTCACTTTGGGAAAACCAAGCTCATCTGAAGATGCATTTGTAGATATGCCTAGGTCAGAGGAATGTTGTGAGGCTGTGTCTCGCTCTGCACCGTCTATTCTTTCTGTCATCGAATATTCTTCCCTTCAAGCCCAATAGTGTCAATTGATGACAACAGAATGCAGATTTCAAGCTTATGCCCAAAAAGATTTTTCTGGTCACAATCAGCGCCATTATGCACTAGATTAAGTGCACCCAGAATGACAGAAAACCCATTCATCCGTCAACTGATGGGCCTTGCTCAAATGCCTTGCTCAAATGAGTACAGTGGGTTCAGAAATTCCCATTGCGTTGGAAAATATTGGAAAAAAGGGGGGAGGCTGCTTGCAAAAAAACACAGGTCTTTCTGCAAGTTTTTCCCCACAAGGAATAAAAATGGCCCACAAGCAAAACTTGCACAGAGAAAAAGGGTTCTGCAAAAAGACGCCCCTCCCAAATCCTAACAAACAAGCACAGGGTGCAAGCACCCCATACAGAACCATGCGCCATTGGCGAATACCATTTCTACCAAAAACGACCCCTCAGTGCCATGTGTATCGCGACCCCCAAAACTTTTCTCTAGGTGCAACCCAAATGGCCACCTAATTCGCTCCCCTCAAAGAGACTGGAGGTATGCCACCCATTCCCTCATCCTAAAGAGACTGGCATTCCGCCCCCCCCCTTTACTCGACATCTAAAAAGCTGCGTAATTTTTTGGATCGCACAGGATGCTTTAACTTGCGCAATGCCTTGGATTCGATCTGACGAATGCGCTCGCGGGTGACCTGAAAACTTTTTCCAACTTCTTCCAAGGTATTTTCGCTGCGTGTTCCAATGCCAAATCGCATGCGCAATACACGCTCTTCACGGGCAGTCAGGGACGAGAGCACCTCAGTAACAACACCTTTCAAATCACTGAGAATGGCGGCATTAATGGGGGATACCGCATTTTCGTCTTTTAAAAAGTCCACAATATGGCTGTCATCCTCGTCGCCAACAGGCGTAGCCAAACTGATGGGCTCTTTGGCAATTTTCAGAATTTTTTTAATCTTTTCAGCAGGCAAACCCATTTTAATGGACAATTCCTCTGGTGTGGGCTCTTGACCCGTTTCGTGAACCAGTTGTCGAGAAACGCGCACCAATTTATTGATGGTTTCAATCATATGCACCGGAATGCGAATGGTCCTGCCTTGATCCGCAATGGACCTGGTAATGGCCTGACGAATCCACCAAGTTGCATAAGTCGAAAATTTATACCCACGTTGATATTCAAATTTATCCACAGCCTTCATTAATCCAATATTACCTTCCTGAATCAAATCTAAAAATTGCAAACCTCGATTGGTGTATTTTTTTGCAATGGAAATAACCAGACGCAAATTGGCCCCGATCATTTCTTTTTTAGCATGCTCAGCCTCTTCTTCCCCGATTTGGACATCGCGAATCACCTTGCGCAATTGGTCCAAAGGCATGGAAACCGCATCTGAAATCTTCTGAATTTCCTCAGAAATACCCTGCAATGTGGTGTGATGGCGCTCAAAAAAAGTTTTCCATGCAGCTGGCAATGTCTTGTCTTTGCTGAAGGTTTGAACCCACTTCTCAGGATTGCTTGGTGTATATCGATCCAAAAAATCCTTGCGTCGAACCCCGCAGGATTCTGCCAATTTCAACATTTGGGAATCCAGCTTCAGCAGATCTTGCTGAAAAGAACATACGCGTGCAATCAATTCTTTGCCACGCTGTGGTTGCAATCGCAAATCTTTGAACAGGTGAAATAATTCTTGACGGTTTTCATCATTGAACTCTGTGGCAAGTTTTTGAAAAGTGTCCAATCTTTCTATAAATACATCGGCGTTGACAACGACCTCTTCCGATGGGTCCTCCTCTGAAGAATCTGCCTGTAGGATTGGCAAATCGCTTGCACCAACGTCGATATCTGCCCCCACTTCACCAACCCCAACATCGTCTTCTTTTTCTGAGAATCCCTTGTCCTCTTCCAAATCGAATAAGTTTTTTAACGGCATGGTGCCAGCCACCACTTCGTCTCGCCATTGACCCAATTTTTTAAAAGTCAGGGGACAGCAGCACAGGGCTACGATGATTTTCTCACGACCCTTTTCAATGCGTTGGGCAATTTGAATCTCGCCATTGCGTGACAGCAATGAAATGGTTCCAATTTCTTTTAAATACAAGCGCACAGGATCATCAATGCGGGACCATTCTTCCTCGGGCGCCTCTTCTTGGGCATCGGGGTCCATGGCAAAAAATCCTTGGGCTTCTGAATCCGGAATATCGTCTTCGACCAGAGATATCCCTGCATCTGACAAAGAGTCGGTCACAAAATCCAAAACGTCTTGATTGATGTGCCGGACAGCAAAGGCCCTGCAAACATTGTTGTGGGTTACAAATCCCTGCTCTTTGCCTTTTTCAATCAATCGAGCCATGGCCTTTTTAACAAATTTATGATTTTGAAAATCATCATCGTCGGCCCAATTTTTGCGCGATCCCGAATCCGATAGATTCTCGTCCTCTTCGCGCTCTGTAAAATCCGATCCTTTTGCCATGTGACCTCCTAAAATGCTGTGAGATTTTTTAAACGTTCCCATGTCCCGGGCACTTGCATCAAGTCTTTTTTTAAGGCAAGCAATTCTGAATCCTGATACAATTGCGTTTGGTAACGGTTAAAAAGATCGTTCCAATACGTCTCAAAACAGGCTGTATCAGATGGAATGTGGCACGAGACTGCAGAAACCTGCCCTTGCCAATCCTGTCCTAAAAATTGATGTAATTCGGAAAAAGGATCCCCCTCTTTCCATGATAACAAATAATTGCGCACATGCAACCAAGAATTTTCTCTTTTGAATACCATGGCGCTCAAAGATTCTCGTACGCGGTCGATCAAATGAGGGTGTAAAATCAAGATCCCCATCAAAATTTTTTGATGCAATACCACACCTGGTGCAACAGGTATATTCTGCGTTGGCGTTCTTTTCCGATTTTGATAAAAGAAATCCTTGTACAATCGTCGAATTTGCAAATGCTCGATGCTGTTGACCCAAACTTCCCACTGCTCTATGGCTTCGGCTTTGCGCTCTGGGGTTAGTGAGGGTGCGAACAAATGATTCCATAAAAATTCACTCAATGGGACAGCTTGTCCAATGATTTTTTCCAAACCGGCCTGGCCATAGGTTTGAACCACTGCATGGGGATCGTGACCTGGTGGCATGGTGGCAAATTTCAAACTGTATCCAGGTTTTAAAAAAGGCAATGCCATAATCGCCATTTTCAGACCAGCTTTTTGTCCTGCCACATCTGGATCAAAGCACACAACGGGTTCTGGACACTGCTTCCATACCAATGCCAATTGCTCACAGGTTAGGGCCGTGCCCAATGGGGCCACAGATCCATAAAAGCGACTGGTCGAAAGAACATCCAGATAACCTTCAACCACAAGAACAGGGCGTCCAGGCGGAATGCTTAGAGAGCGATATAGGCATTGCCCCTTGGTAAATAGGGGTGTTTCTGGTGAATTCATATATTTAGGCTGCTCGTCCCCCAAAGATCGACCACCAAAGGCAATGACACGACCCTGCAGTGTCACAATGGGAAACATCAATCTATTTCGAAATCGATCAAAATAATCCCCCGTTCCAGAGCGCATCATGATCAGCCCTGCCCGCTCCATACATTCTGCAGAAAATCCCAAGTGATGCCCCTTGGCCATCCAGCCCTGAGCTGGCGCCCATCCTATGCGAAATAGACGAACCTCTTCTGCTGTAATGCCCCGTTTTTGAATATAGGATCGCGCTGCATCATTATCCTGTAAGTTGCCCTGAAACCACTGGCATGCCGCCTCCATTGCCCGCTGTAAATCTTTCAGCGCATGCATAGCCACAGCACTTTCCGAAGTTTCCTTGGGCAATTCCATCCCGGCCTGACCGGCTAAAATCATAACGGCTTCCGCAAAAGAAGTGCGGGTATGCTGACGCACAAAATCGATGATATCGCCACGTGCCCCACATCCAAAGCAATGATAGGTTCCTCGAGATTCGTTCACACTGAAAGACGGTGTCTTTTCTGCGTGAAATGGACACAGCCCCATCAACATACGTCCTTTGCGCAACAAACGCATATGTTTGGCCACATACACCGCTAGAGAAACACGCTGGCGCAATGTGGCAATAAATGATTCAGAAAACTTCATAATGTCCAGGCAAGAATAATTGAAACCAGTGAATATCCGATAATAGTGCGATTTGATCCGATATTTTATATTTTGCAGTGTACATCCGATCTTGCAATGGATCAAATATTTTTAACTGCTTGGTGGTGGGACTTTGGGAAAAAATTGGTGGGGGTCTGTGACATTTCACGCCACTATAAAATTTAGGTCAAGACACTTGCGAACCTGAAATTGGACACATCACCCCAACAAATCAATCAAACCATGATTATGGAAAAAAGGCAACTGCACCCTCTTTTTACTTTAAAAGGATGGGAAAATTGCAAAAAATTTTCCAGGAAATCCCTCAATGTTTAGGCAGAAAAAAAATATTGAAAAAGCCGCCTTTGATTGAATGTCTCCTAAATTTTTGTACAGGGACAGGGGGTGTCAGGGTACAGGGGATCAATGGTATAAAAGACCGTAAACCGTGAAATTTCCACCTGCTTTTTCCTATTTTTTCGACCCTCCACTTTACAGATTTATCCCGGGTATTGGATTGAAGTCCCTTGTTCCAGAACTTAATCTCGGCCTCTTTTTGAGTGGACTCAAAACCTTGGTTTTTCCAGTGGTTTCTTGGAATCGCCCCCTTGGCTGATGTGCCCCAATTTGCTTCAATATTTAGCTTCAATAGTTTAAAAATCATTGGTAGCACTGAAGAATATTCGAATTGTTCTAATGCATCATCACCTTTAAATTCAATAAAAATTTGATTTCATAAAAGATTGTCATTAGAAATCCTTATTAAACAGATATATAAAAAATTTTTCTATCTTCAATTGTTTTTTACTATTTTATTGCAATAATTCAGAAAGGAGATTTGCAGGTGTATTTTTCATGAAAAACATAAAAACAGACTCAATTTGCGCCACCTTTTTGCGAGGGTTGAAAAATATCCCATCCATAGGGCTCTTTTTTCTAATAAATTTTGCATATTTTAACACCCCCATGATAAGCAGAGCAACGAATTCAAGCAGCACAAAATCTGGTAAAATTCCCAGCCGCAGATCCATTGAGGTTCATCGCGCCAGAAATTGGGTCAAAGAGCTAGAGTCAGAATGGTGCAACGAGAACCCATCTCTGTGGGAAAGTTATCAAAAAATGCCCTTTGATAAAAAATGCAGCATGTTGCAAGATTGCCATCGCCATGGATTTGCAGCCTATCGTGCCAATGGAAGGGGCGATTTTTTTTCGGAAAACTGCTTGATCGAATCCCAAATGAAGGCTTTTTAAGGATTCAGGGCAACATGCTGCTGGGGATACACCGAATATTACACCCTGTAGAAGCCCCCCTCCTGGCATGAAAACTATGGTGCAATTTGTGCCCGAGCTGCAATCAAATCGTCCAATGTATCCACGCACAAGAATGTCTCGTTTTCCAGCAAAACCCCCGCAATGGTTACGCCACGATCCAATACGCGCAGCTGCTCTAGGGACTCTGCACGTTCCCGATCCGTTTGAGGCCATTGAGCAAACTGCTTTAAGGTCCCTCGACGAAAAGCATAAATCCCCAAATGACTGTAAGGCGAATCCCAGGAATTCCTTGTAAAATCTTGGCAATGCAACCAAGGCAAATTCCCATCCACTGGGACAGGTTGTACCCGAACCTTAACGCTGCCTAGGGCTCTGGGATCATGGGGCTGGATAAAAGTGGTCATATCGATGCCATTCATCTGAAAAGGACCTAAAATTGAGGCCACCACTGCCGGAGGAAAAAGCGGTAAGTCGCCTTGAATATTGATGATAATGTTGTGATGCTCATCTGGATCCACCAAATCCATGGCTTGGGCCAATCGGTCTGATCCCGTAGCATGGGTGTCGGTGATCACAGCTTGTCCACCTGCATCCCTAATCGCCGAGGCAATTTCGGGATGATCGCAGGCAACCACTACGGGGGCTATTTTTGTCTCACAAGCTTGTCGCCACACATGAACAATCATGGGTTCTCCATGAATCATAGCCATAGGCTTGTTGGGCAATCGCACTGACCCCATTCGCGATGGAATGATGATGATGGGGGTTAGGTTTTCTGATGCTATGGCATCCTGTGTATGGGCCGGTGTAGAAAATACAGCCGGGATTGGATTAAAAACTGTCATAGAAAAGCTCTCCTTGTATAAATTTTTCCTTAAAAATCCAGATGACTTTTTTGCCCACCCATTGCCCCAATGACAATGTTCTGGTGCAAGGCCAAAATTCTCTAAGGCCATTGGTGTATAGGATTTGCCCCATATCTTTGCTTGCCGAGGTACTCAAAGTCCTAAAATCTTCACAAGACAGCTCTGCTGATTCATTGCAACAAAGTTATGCCCCTCCTCATTGATTCAGTCCATCATCGCAGACAAAGAGAAGGGCTGATAGGGCAAAGATTTTGCAACCCGATCCAATTGGACCATACTGCTCAGCAGACCTTTCATGGCATGCAAGGGAATCATATTCGGACCATCACTGGGTGCGGCATCTGGATTGGGGTGGGTTTCCAGAAACAATCCAGCAATTCCAACAGCTGTGGCTGCGCGAGCCAGCAATTCTATGCATTCTCGATCGCCACCACTCTTATTGCCCTGACCACCAGGTCTTTGAACCGAGTGGGTTGCGTCAAAAATAACAGGGTACCCCGTACGGCCCATGACTGCCAATCCCCGCATATCATTGACCAATAGGTTGTACCCAAAAGTGGTTCCACGCTCGCACATCATCACTTTGGTATTGCCCCCTGCCACGGCTTTTTCCACCACCGCATGCATTTCTGTTGGGGATAAAAATTGCCCTTTTTTAATATTCAGCGTCTTGCCCGTTTGTGCAGCTGCCACAATCAAATCGGTTTGACGACACAAAAATGCTGGAATCTGAAGAATATCCGCCACTTGGGCCACCTGCAAGCACTGCTCTGGGCTGTGTACATCCGTCAAAATCGGGCACCCATAGCGCCCTTTGATTTCCAAGAAAATCTCTTTGGCAGCATCCCATCCCATCCCACGTGCCCCGTGTATGCTTGTTCGATTGGCCTTGTCAAAGGATGCTTTGAATACATAGCCCATGCCCAATTCTCGACATATCTTCACCAAATCATCCGCCACTTCCAGGGCGATCTCGCGACTCTCAATAGAGCACGGACCAGCAATCAAACCCAGGGGCTTGGTGTTGCTGAATGCAACGGATGGCGTAACCTCTATAGAGTGCACAACTTTTTTCCCACTCATTTCCCTTGACATCTCGAACATCCTCTTGATTTTTGAAAATTACAATGATCCCATGACAGTGGCACCATTGGCCTCTAGATTTTTCCTAGATTTTTTGTAGCACATAGTCTTAAGATTGACTGCTTTCTTATATATTATAGGTCACCGTATGCAAATGCTAGCATTGGCTTCTAGATTTCCCCTAGATCGTTGGTGGCACATGGGCTAAGGACGTTTTATCTATTTAGGAAAGGATGACAGAGCTCTATCTGAAATTTCCAATTTTACTGGTCTGAAATGCTGGAAATACACCCAATGTCTTGCTAAGGCGTTCTGATGAGGGGGCTTAAATGGCCAGATTCCATGTCTATGGTCAGAAGCATAAATCATGGTGACTAGGGCGTCAGATTTGCCCCTTGATCTTCTGAAAAACAATCCCTGCTTTTCCTGCAAAAATCATGGGGAGTAATCTGGAAGACATATTATTTCGATAAATAACTGTAAGGCGAATGCCAAGAATTTCTTGTCAAATATTCGCAATGCAACCAGGACAAAGCACCCTCTATTGAGGCATTTTATCTGAAATTTAAGGTTGCCTATGATGCTGGACGACATGATGCTGGACAAAGGCAGTCGATGTGCAGCACCCATGTGAAAAGGCGCGAAAATTCAAGTCCAGCACCGCCAGAAGAAAAGCGGGCAAACTGTCTTGAATAGTGATGATCATCCGGTGCTGATGTGGATGCATCTAATCCATAGCTTGGACCAATGGGTCTGATGCCATGGCAGAGGTGCCGGTGACACCGACACCCATACAGGGCAAAATATGGGTGCCATCAAGGGCTTTTTTTGACAGCATTCGCCTTGGATTGTTTAGATTTTTGCAACTTTGCTTTTTTACTGCGCCTCTTCTTTGATTTTTCCCGCTCTAACTTCTGGGCAATGGCTTTTTCGCGTTCCAATTTATTGGTCGGTGCTTCTGTTTCCAAAACAGGTGCTGGATGGGGAGAATCCATCAAGCTTGGTGCAGCCAGGGGTACGGGCTTTTCAATTTTTTCAGAAGCATTTTCAGAAGACCCATCAAGGGGCAAAATCTTATGTGGCGCCATAACAGAACCGAATTTGCCCGGTTTTTGATCTAATTTGTTATCCAATGACTCTCTTTTTTTAGGCTGTGCTGTTTGGGCAGTTCCCAATTTTGAATCTCGTCGCACCAAAATAGCCATCCACACGCAATTAAAAAAGAAAATTGCGGCTAAAATTCCTGTAACGCGCGTTAGGATGCTTTTGCTGCTGCGAGAGCCAGGCAAACCGCCGCCAGATCCCGATCCTGCACTGGCATCTTCGCCACGCTGAATTAGAATAACTCCAATCATGACTAAAGTCAGTAGTAAGTGAAAAACCAATAGAAAAACGCGCATAAAGCTCCTTGGCTTTTTTCACAGATTATCTGACCACAAGCCTGTTGTAAAGTTTTTTTCCCACTCTATATCCTATATATTCCTGCAGCAATGCCCTCCCCTGCCCTTGAATTCCATCAATAAGACTTGTAAAAACCACGGGAACTGGAAAAAGGCCATGCCATGGGGAACTGGGCCTAGGTAGGTTCTGCAGAATCAGAGGTCCAAACAATGGACAAATCTCGCCATAACCCCCCAGTCTCTTCAAATTTCAAATCCTCTTTCTGGCCTGGTGTCTGTCCAAAATCTTCCCTCTTATTTTCCAAGGAAACAGGGTTTGTGAAGGCCAATGAAATGGCTCCATAATGGGGCGGCATGTGTCTACCCAGGCGATCTGGCCACTCGATCAAACATCGGTCTGCAGACATGACCTCATCCAAACCCAGTGGTGCAATATCGTTTTCATGGTGGATGCGGTACAAATCCATATGCCATATTTTACCAACGGGACTGTCATAGGGAATCATGATTGGAAATGAGGGGCTGGGCACATGGGACAAACCTGGAATAATGGCACGCAAAACACCTCGAGCAAAAGTGCTTTTCCCAACACCCATAGGGCCAGATAATAAAATAGGCACACCAGGCCGCATTAATTTTGCCACAATGCTGGCATAATGGGTCAAATCATCTCGATGAATTCGCGCAGAATGGTTCATCCTATAGCTTTCTCCCTGGTAGTATGGTATCCTACAAGAATCCGTTTTGTATTCTAATTATAGGTATTTTTTATGAAAAAAGGTATTCATCCCAACTATCATGCCATTACAGTGGTCATGACCAACGGAACAGAATTTCAGACACGTTCGACTTGGGGCAAACCTGGCGATCGTTTGCAGCTGGAAGTTGACCCAACATGCCATATTGCATGGACAAAAGAACAGCACTTTGTCGAAAAAGGCCGCTTGGCGCGTTTCAATCAGCGTTTTCAAATGGGTAAGTTTGCCATTACACAATAGGCCCTATTCATCAAGGGCAGGAATGCCCCTTCTGGAGGGTATGGATTAGGCATTGTGTCTGAGGAATTTTTTTTAAATGCGATCTCGTGATGACTTTTCCCGTCCAAACCATCTAGAACAGAGGACTGTTTGTTGCACCCTCTGAAACACCCTGTCTTATCCCCGCCCTCTAAAACAGGGCACCCCCCATTTGATGCATCAACTCCTACCATCCAGCCCCAGAGCATGGGCCCATGGCCATCCTCTTATGCTGGTAAACGCTGGCGGGCGCCTTTTGCAATGCTGAGTCACTTTTGCTGCCAAATACAGTGGCATGTACAGTGGCATGTCCGCCAGCACCTGGGTTATTAATTGCGTATCATTTTTTGCATACCATTTTTTCTAAATGAATGGTGTTAATTGCGATATTTATCGCAATGATATTAAATTTAATATATCATTAATTATAGTTTATTAATTTTTAAAACAATGAAATCAAGAATCAGATCGTTTGAAAAACTCTTTTGGGCTGTGTTACTGGTGGGCACCACCATGAATGTTCGTGGTGTGGAAAGTACCCCCAACGGAATGATAACCCGTTCTATGGCCACCGATAGGAACAGGGTAATGGAAACAACTGTAATGGATACAACGGCATCCAATGTACCTCGAATCCCTGTGCAAGAGCCCCTGAGTACAGAAGAGGCCAATAAAAGGCTTAAAGATGCAGCAAAGAGAGGAGACTTGGATGCGGTAAAAGAACTGACTCATAAGTACGCGGCCCAGCTGTCTAAACAGGACGTAGGGTTGGCGTTTGCCTGGTCAGTAGAGCACCGGGATGTACGTCAGTTCCTTCTCGGTCAGGAGTGCCCCATCAAGCCAACTCCAAAATGGGTGGGGGATGCATTTGCATGTGCAGCAATGAGAGGGGACTTGGATGCGGTTAACGACATTCTCAGTGGCCCGATACAGCCAACTCAAAAATGGGTGGTGGTTGCACTTAAAAATGCAGTAAAAAATGGCCATGTAGAAATAGTTCAGAAAATAGTTCAGGAAGTAGTTAAGATTTTTAATCCCAAGACTAGCCCGGTCGATAAATTTCATGAATATTGGGCGGGAGAGACACTTGAATGGGTAACACTAAGTCCGACGGAGGATGGGACATGGGCAACACCGACGGAGGAGGGGGCATGGGCAACAATGCATTTAGAAATAGTTAAGAATCTTTTAGATGCAGCAATGAAAGGGGACTTGGAACGGGTAAAAGAACTGATTCATAAGGACGCGGCCCAGCTGTCTGAAGAGGACTTAGGGTTGGTGTTTGCCTGGTCAGTAGAGCACCGGGATGTACGTCAATTCCTTCTCGGTCAGAATTGCCCCATCAAGCCAGGTCCAAAATGGGTGGGGGATGCATTTGCATATGCAGCAATGAAAGGGGACTTGGATGCGGTTAACGACATTCTCAGTGGCCCGATACAGCTAGATCCAAAATTTGTGAGGGATGCACTTAGAAATGCAGCAAAAAATGGACATGCAGAAATAGTTCAGGAAATAGCTAAGATTTCCCCTCCCAATACTAGCCCGTTCGATGAATCTCGCGAAAATTTGCCGCAGTTCATAAATCAATGCCCAAGAAGAAGTGGGGTCGATAAATATTATAAATATTGGGTGAGCAGGGCACTTGAATGGGCAAAAAGAAGTGGGCATTTAGAAATAGTTAAAATTTTTAATCAAAAAGATTTTCCAGTTAATTATTATTTATCAGGTTTTGAGAGTCATCCAATACTATTGGCAATGGGAAAAGGGCACTTGAACGTATTGGAGCACCTTCTCGGTCAGGATTACCCCATTCCACTTGGACGTGGAACTAGTTACTGCATTTTTCAAAATTTTTTCAGTAATCATTTGTCTGCAATTCAAAAGAAGAAAAAAGAAATAGACTGGAAGGTATTCAACTTCCTTCTCAGTGGTAAGTGCTGGGCCAAGCCAATTCAATTGGAAGTGGAGGAAGTTAGGAAGAATTTGAAAGGTATTATGGCTGATGCAATGGCTAATGAATTTGATATTGAAACAGCTGGCAATACCATTAAAGCACTTATTGAAGATACAACTGGTGAGCTTCATAAATGGGTGATTTTAAAATTAAATGATTATATAGAATCAACGGGGGGTGCAGTGGGCAAGGTCCTTGAGTTCTATTTGGACAACAATAATTTGCCCGATAACAGTGTTGTAAAACTTATGAATCATTTTCAATGCGAGCCAAGGGATCCAGCTGTAGTAACGTTGCTTCTCAACAGACGTCTTGAGGAGAAAAATGGCATATCAGAGGAATTGGTAAGGCGTCTGATTCCGCCACAAGCACCTAAAGATGACTATGGCAATACAATGAACGTCCACAGTAAGATGACTCCAAAGCAGAGGGCGGACTTTGTAAACTCTAGGTTTACCAACCAGAAATTGGCTGGATCGGCAAGACACCCGGGTATTCAACTAAAGGGAGGGCAAAGCCGACATCACCCTGTATTATATACAGTCATAAATAAGTTCATTCCGGGAGTGATGGTCAAAGATACTAAAATAA
>JBILXO010000016.1:0-31125 GCA_044378415.1 Holosporales bacterium | reverse complement strand
GCCACCCCTGCCTGCAATACTTCCAGTCCGTCCCCGTTGGTAAAACCTATCCATGATGTTTCATCCCTACCTCCTCGTTTTGTATTGGATCCTTTCTCCAGGATTGATCTAGAACCACCTTTCTGCCACGTATCGATTTGCTCTTCTTGGTCTTGATCTGTTTCGTGGAGTCTTTTCCCCAGGATTGAACCATCGTTATCCTGGTTGTTTTTTATTGTCCAGCTCTGGATACTGGCTGCTTTGGCCCGATTTTGTTCATCCTTTTTCCCATTATTTTCCCGACCAAGTTCTGCCCAGTCGTCCTTACTTTCTTCTGGATAACGATGTGTTGAAGAGGAAATTGCCTGGTGAACTGGTTTCGTGGTCGTATTGATTTGCTCTTTTGGGTACAGCTGCTTTCTCACCTCATTAAACAGAGGGCTATTATCGTCATTACAGAAACTATTATCGTCATTACAGAAAGTGTTCAAAATGTGACCTCTTTCTCCTAGATACTGGTAGGTTATGGAGGACAGTATCCGTAGATGTGTATTTGTTGCAGGATCGGTATCGGTGGGGTTCCCATAACTCACTCTATCATTCTCAATTTGAAAATAGGGCTCATTTCGACATTGTTTGGTGATTTGTCTGCTTCGTTTCGACAAACTTGTTAGAATACATCTCAGTGATGGTAAAAATAAAGCATCCAAGGTATCTTTTACTGTGCCTTGAAGGCCATTTGGATTGTGTTTTATAATTTCAAGCTGATCTTCTAAAAAATCAATAATTGGGTATTCAAAATTTTTAACGATTGATTTTATTCTAGATTTTTTCTCTTTTTTAATTAAGCTGTCATCCATTGCTATTCTTGCCAGACCATCTTCAATCCAGGGTAGAATGCGGAGGATGCAATGTGGGTTCGGTTCTTCAAATAAAGCATCTCCAACATTTTTCATCCATGGATCCAAATAGGGAAGTAATTCGACTGAGAAATGTGGTGCACCATGTCGGCTTTGTGCCCTTAGCAATTTCACTATCGAATTCTTATCCGCCAGTTTGACAATTTCAGTCATGCGAGCCATGATGGCATCGTACTTGCGACGTTCCCAATCAAAAGGACTATCCTTATAGTCCCGTAGAGCATATACAATTTTATCAGTCCATTTTTTTCTAGAGATAAAATTATTGATAACATCTTGAAGAACTGGAACCTTATGCTTATTTTCTGCAATTACCTCTATTATGAGGTGTGAAGTTAAATCACTTCCGTTGTAGTATGTAGCCCTAAGGTCTTCAAGGGTAAATTCCATATCCCTTTTGTCCACCATTCCGTGAACCAACAGGTGGCCCATCAGCTCTTTGATTTCATCACGGGGAGCGCCACTGCTACCCTCCTTCCTACAGTTATACCATGTCTCGAATACAAGTTCACGGAGTTCTCTATCAGTTTTATTCAGAGATGCGGAAATAAATTTTGATAACTCGGTTTCTTTTATATTTTCACCTTCATTAACATCTGAATAAGGGAATTTAGACCCTTGATTGGTCTCCACAGCCTCGACCTGCACTGCGCCAAAAGATTGGGCCATCAGGACCATTAAAAACATTTTTCGAAACACACCAAATGCATTTTTCTTGCTTCTCATTTTTTAAAAATTGATGAATGGTTTACTTCTTTATTGTGCATAAAATTTATAACACTTGCAATGTGATTTTAATGCAATAATATTTTTTTAACGAAAATTTTATTAGGGTATTTTTACCAGTCCATCATTGGAACCAAAAGATGAAAAGGGTGGTGATTTTTAGACCAAATATGGTATGATCGTGATTATTTCTGGGACTAAAAAACCGTTTTATGACAAGACCAGAATCAGAAACATTGTCTCTTCCTGGGATCAATAAACCATTTGCATTGCCTGTAGACACCATGAAGGAAATGTTGGCCACGATGTGGATCATCCGACGATTCGAGGAAAAGTGTGCCCAAATTTATACAGCTGGGAAAATAGCAGGCTTTTGCCATTTGTGCATTGGTCAAGAAGCCATTGCTGTGGCAGCATCCCACGTCATGGGGCCTGTGGATACCATGATAACGGCCTACCGATCCCATGGGCAGGCTTTAGCCCGGGGATTGACACCTTTTCAAGTCATGGCAGAACTGATGGGCAAGGAAGGCGGATCATCCAAGGGTAAGGGCGGTTCCATGCACCTGTTTCATACCGATCGGTTTTTTTATGGTGGGCACGGTATCGTTGGTGCTCAAACAGCACTGGGGGCCGGGTTGGCCTTTGCCCATAAGTACACCCAAGATCAGGGCGTATGCCTGACATTTTTAGGCGATGGCGCCACCAACCAAGGGCAATTTTTTGAATCCATGAATATGGCGGCACTGTGGGATTTGCCGATTCTATACATCATTGAAAACAATGGATACAGCATGGGCACATCGGTTGCACGGGCCTGCAGTGGTGGACCATTGCATCAACGGGGGGCTGCTTTTGGTATTCCCGGATCCTGGGTAAAGGGGGACGATATATTGGAATTATCCGAAGTTTTTCAAAACTTGATGGAAACCATTCGTCAGACGCAAAAACCCCAGATATTGGAAATTGACACCTATCGCTTTAAGGGGCACTCTATGTCGGACCCAGGAAAGTACCGCACGCGGCAAGAATTGGATGATGCTCGACACACAAGGGATCCCTTGATTTTACTGGCCAATCATCTGCGAAACAATCATGCCGTGCCCAATGATATTTTGGATGCATTTGATCGAGATGCTCAAGCCGTGGTGGAGGAAGCTTTTTCCAGATCCGATGCCGCACCAGAACCCAGTACAGCCAGTTTGTGGGAGGATATTTTAAGATGAGTACAAATAATAACGGTACTGCAGAAATGCCTATGTTGACGGTGCGCAAGGCCCTGTACGAAGCCATGGCTGAATCAATGCGGGAAAATCCAGATGTTTTTTTAATGGGGGAAGAAGTCGCACAATACCAAGGAGCCTATAAGATTAGTCAAGGCCTTTTGGAAGAGTTTGGCCCCCAGCGCATCATTGATACACCTATTTCAGAGTATGGATTTACAGGTATTGGGGTGGGGGCAGCTTTTCGTGGATTGCGACCCATTGTGGAATTTATGAGCTTTAATTTTGCCATGCAAGCCATTGATCATATTATTAATTCGGCATCAAAAACCCTGTATATGTCTGGCGGAAAATTGACATGTCCCATTGTTTTTCGTGGCCCCAATGGCGCTGCAGCTCGAGTAGCCGCTCAACATTCCCAATGTTATGCCAGTTGGTATGCCCATTGCCCAGGATTGCGTGTGGTGGCACCCTACGATTCTGCCAGTGCCAAGGGTCTTTTGAAGGCGTCTATTTTAGACCCCAATCCCGTGATTTTCTTGGAAAATGAAATGCTGTACGGCAAATCTTTTCCCGCAGATCCTGGGGCCGGCCCTATGTCCCTGGACAAAGCCATTGTTCGGCGCCTTGGTTCGGATGTGACCATAGTCGCATTCTCCTTAATGGTTGATGTGGCATTGCAAGCGGCTGATGCTTTGGTGTCAGAAGGAATTGATGTTGAAGTGGTGGATTTGTGCATCTTGCGGCCCTGGGATCAGATGACAATTTTACAATCTGTGCACAAAACCCATCGCCTGGTGACGTTGGAAGAAGGTTGGCCCATTTGTGGCATCGGTTCAGAAATCGTGGCCCACGTCAGCGACCATCGATTCGATGATTTGGATGCACCCCCCGTGCGCGTGACAGGTCTGGATGTGCCTATGTCTTATGCCGCCAATCATGAGCGCATGTCCTTACCCTGTGTGCAGCAAGTCATAGAAGCTGTTCGTACAGTTATGGGTCGAGGATAGTTCATCCAAAGGAAACCGACCCCCCTCTTTTTTCATGGCATTAATAGGGGGGGTCGCCCTGATTTTTCCTGGGCCACCTCAGGGATTTTGCCCAATCTTTACTGAAAAATTTTAGGACCCCATGGTGATTTCAGGGCATCCAATGCCCCTCTGGAATTTGATTGGATGAGGGCGTCAGGCTGATTCAATCTGGAAGAGGATGGCGGTTTGTCCAGGGTAACATCATGGTGCGGTCTGGTTGATCCATTTTCAGGACCACCCATACTGTTCAGCCATTGCAGAATCAGCATTCCGTTGTGCCCGCAGTATTCCATTGGCTCTATACCATTCAGCCATTACAGAATCAGTATTCCATTCCAGTCTGATTGCTGAGTTACTGCTCATGCAGAAAGAGGGGGGAGGCAGTGGTGCACCACGAGGAATATCGCTTGCGTACCATATGAAATGCATCTAATTTGTAACCCCTATTCAGAAATATTTTAAATAAATTATTCGGCCAATACAATCATTCTTATGGCTTTTTTTTAAAATAGGGCCAATACCTTGCCTTTGAAAAACCGTTTATTGGGATGAGTCAACAAAATGATTGAAAATGGTCCAACTTGATGAAAAATAATGGTACATTGTGGGATATTGACACCGATGCATTGGTAAAAATCGAGAATCTGTGGCCACATTTTAATCGCACCAGTTCTGATTTAATTGCCCCAACAATGGGTATAAAATGAGCTGTAAAAAATTAGAGAACTCTTAATGGAGCAGAATGTCTTTTAAGAAAGATACAAAAGAACCTAGGACATGGTTTTTTGAGCAATATAGTAACCGACAATAGGTACTATGATCCCAATGCAAACCAAGGCGCACCCCATATATCGAATCCATGGGCGGTATTTGTCCAATATGCGATTGGCTTGATCTTGATAGCGGTGGATAAAAAAGGCCAGGGTTAGGAATCGCATGCTTCTGGCAATGCAGGATGTGGCTGCAAACATGGGTAGGGAAAAACGAGTAATACCCGAAACCAAAGCCATTAATTTATAGGGCACAGGGGTGAATCCTTTGGCAATTATGGCCCACGCACCCCATTCGTGCATAAAGGCTTCAACCTTTAAAAAAGCCTCTTCCCCACCGCATACCATCACCAAAAATGGGCCAAAGCGCTTGTAGCACAAAAATCCAGCACCATACATGATACAGCCACCCAAAGTGGACAGAACTGTACAAATTAGGGCCAATTTCCAAATTTTTTTAGGATTTTTTAAACCATGGAGAATGAAAAAAGGATCTGGTGGAATAGGAAAAATGCAGCTTTCCAATACAATGATGGTGTAAAACCATTTTCCCATATTGGACCTTTTTTCTGCAAAGGCCATTCCTTTTGTTTTTTCCACCGAAAGCTCTCCGTGATTTGATTCCCTAACGGTTGGCATCAAATCTGCAGATTGTTCCTGGCATGTGGCAAGGGTGCGTGGGCTTGATTTCAGCAAATTGGATGCCAAGATGCGCCTGCCGATGGGAAATTCCGATGAGACTTGCCCAGAACAGCAGATTTTTTTAGGCTCGGACAAGGCAGCCCCCCCAAGTAAATCCTGCGCCAAATGCTTGCAACAGCAGCAATTGTCCAGGCGTAATTTTACCTTCTTGACGTGCTTTCCACCAGGTTAATGGAATGGATGCCGCAGATGTATTGGCATGAAAATCTCCGGAATAAAGCATTTTTTCCTCTGGAATATTTAAATCTTTGCATAGGTGGTCCAATATGCGTTTATTGGCTTGATGAGGGATAATCCAATCCACTTCATCCAAAGATACGCCTTCTTGCTGCAATAAAATTTTGGTAGAGCTTCCCAGCTGCGCAATGGCTTCTCGAAAAACAGGCTGACCCTTCATTGTAATCAGTCCCATAGGATGTTCTGGCGAGCCTTGGGTCACCTGAAGTGCATCCATGGCCTTGCCCCCCATTCCATCAGAAAACAGGCTGTGCCCTAAAATGCCTCGATGCGATATCAGCCGAGATACCACCACGGCCCCAGCACCATCACCAAATAAAATGGCCGTACTTCGATCTTGCCAATCTAGCAACCGGGTCATGGTTTCACTGCCGATGACCAGGGCATGCATTTTTCCAGACTGCATCAAGTAAGATTGGGCCATGGTTAAGGCAAATAAAAATCCGCTGCACGCTGCATTCATATCAAAAGCTATGGCATTTTTAGCATTCAGGGCATTGTGAACGATGGTTGCTACAGATGGAAACATGCGATCTGGTGTCGAAGTGGCCACAATAATCAGATCCATATCCATGGGATCCAACTGGGCATCCAGCAGAGCCGATTGTGCAGCGCAAAGGGCGAGATCAGATGTTTTTTCCGAAACTCCAGCCACATGGCGTTGCAAAATACCAGTTCGATCTCTAATCCATTGGTCAGACGTATCCAGATTGAATTGAGAGGACAGCTCGGCGTTGGATACCACCATTTCAGGAAGGCAGCCTCCAACACCTGTAATAACGCACCGATGGGGCAAAGCAGTCACCATCAGGGAAGGTTCCAGATGTATTGTAGAGCAGCCATTCTATATAATCATGCAAAAAAGAATCTTCTTAGCATAGACAGAATCGGCTCATGTCCGCAAGAAGGGGGTGTGGGAATAAATGAACAGAGGTTATTTTTTAAAACAATATCTGTATAAGCAAGGATAGATTCTTTTTCCCATATGCAAAAATAATGCGATTATCTCTGGATCCTAAAAATGCCCCTATCGGTTTGGCTTTGGGTTGGCTGGTAACGATTCTTGGGGTGTGTATGGTGGCACATGGTCTCTATGCTTGGATTTTGGGGGAATCAACGGTGGGGGCCTTTATAGCCAGTGCGCTCTTATCCATTGTCATTGGCGGCGCCAGCATTGTAGCATCTTCCAGAAAGCGCATGGTTGCTTTTTCCATGGGGCAGAGCTTTTTTTTAACCCTGGCATCCTGGGTTGTGGTTGCGGGATTTTCAGCTCTTCCTGTTTATTTTTCCGACATGAGTCCGCCTTTTATCGATGCTGTCTTTGAATCGGTTTCAGCCTTGACCACTACGGGTTTAAGCTTGTTTTCAGATGAGGCTTATTTTTGCAAAAGTTTAAAATTTTGGCGGGTATTTTTGCAATGGTTGGGAGGATTTGGGATTGTGATGACAGCGGTCATTTTATTGCCCATTTTGCGCATGTGCGGCAGCCAACTAATGAGTGCAGAGTCGTCAGATCGGTCGGATAAAATAGCACCCAGGGCCGCAACAATGGCTGCTTATTTGGCTTGTGTTTACACCGCCTTTACCATTTTTATAACGCTCTGCTTGAAAATCCTAACCCATCTTCCCTGGTGGGACAGCGTAGCCTACAGCATGGCTACGATATCTACGGGTGGCATTACCATGTCCCGCTATGGTGTTTTGAATTTGACATGGGGGGTAAAAGCAATCTTGTCCATGGCGATGCTGATGGGTAGCATTACCTTGGTCCTATTTGTGAATGTCTTTCGAGGTGATTGGCGCAGTTTGATGCAAGATGATCAGGTCCTTGGGATGCTGAAGATCTGGGGCTTGACCATTGTAGGGGTCACTTTGTGGCACAGGAAAAATTCTTTTATTGATGGGGTTTTTATGAGCCTTTCCGCTGTCTCTGGAACAGGATTTTCCCCAGAATCGGCTTTTCATTTTGGAGGTTTTTTTTGGATTACGACATTGATCGGTGGGTGCAGCGGATCAGCATCTGGGGGTATTAAAATTTTTCGACTGCAAATTATGTATCGCATGGCCAAAAATCATGTGCTGCGATCCTTGGATCCCAATGGTTTCTTTCCCACCACCTATAATGGACATCGCCTTGAGACAGGCGAGACCGAAGGCATCATGGCTGTGACATTTTTTTACATTGCAGGCTGGGCCCTTGCCACAACAGCTTTAACTCTTTGCGGGCATGATTTATGGAATGCCTTTACATTGGCATCCAGCACCCTGACCAACTCTGGATTGCCTTTGGGCAATTGGTCCGACCATGTAGCGGACTTTTCTCTAACCAGCAAATGGGTAACCATGGTGGCCATGTTGTGTGGCCGCTTTGAATGCGTCACACTGGTTGGTGCATTTTGGAGCCTATTTCGGCGATAAATTCAATGCTTGTAGTCATTTTACTTGGAATCTTGCAACAATGATTTATTTTCTGTAAAGTAGGATCACGATAGATTCTAGTGCGCCTTTCCCTTATGTTCTGTAATCAAAAAAAAGCAAGATTTGCAGCAATGAGCGCCATGGCGGTTTTTCTGATGGGATCTGGTGCAAGTGCCGATATTGAAAAAATTCCCCCCGAGTTCTCTGCGGAAAACAAATCCCTCGAGACAGACAGATCTCTGGAAAATATAAAAAGGGGAGATTTTGACAAAGTTCCTATCGATGCAGCCCTGGCCCCACAGGGCAATATCCAAATCGATAAGGATGTGGAAAAGGCCCTAGAGGGTTCTGCCGATGGGGTTAAAATTGATCCAAACCATGGGGATGGTCTTTCTGCAACCGATTCCCAAAGCGATGTGTCCAAGGGGGGCGACTCCCTATTTCCCATTGGAGATGGGTCTGGAAAGAGCACTGTGGACAAAGAAGGCGACCCACTTGTTGTTTATCCTGAATTTAAAGGGAAAATTAAAAAAGAAGTTCTGAACCAATTAGAGCTGAAAAAACCTACCATGGGGTGTACAGATCTTTTAATGGGCAATCAGATTTATTCGGATCCAGCAGTTGCCTTGGCCTTTTCCTATGTCTATACCCTGTGCTTGATGGAATTAAGCATTCAGAAATATCTTTTATCGGAATCTTATTTGCAAAGTGCAGCAAGGGGGCTGGTGACGCAGGGTAAAGAGGCCTTACGAGACTTGCAAAAGCTTTTGCCGAGTTATTTGTTGGGATTTAAAACTTTGATCGAAGGCTTTCGAGATGGTCATTTGCGAGAAATTTTGGATGATGCCCGGAAAAAATATCAAGAAAAGCAAGGGACCATAGGACTCTAAAAAACTCAAAATTCTTGGTATACCCTTGGCACCTTATTTTTCGAAAAATGCCTTCTGCCCCTATGGTTCAGTTTATTGTGTGCCCAACCCTTGAAAAATATCCTTAAACGGAAAAGTTATCAGGGGTGAGGGCTTGAAATGTTGCGCAAAAACAGCAATACTAAATACGTATAATTCTAACACAGATCATCATGCTACCAGTCGTTGTACGGGACAACAACGTGGACAAAGCGCTTAAAACCCTAAAAAGAATGGGTCAAAAAAGCGGATTGAACAAGGAACTGCGCAAGCGTCGCGCTTATATGAAGCCCTGTGAAAAACGTCAGCAGAAAATTGCCGAATCACGGCGCAGAATGCTGAAAAATATGCGTCGCAGAATGCTCAAAGAGGGCTATTGATACATCTGGGCCTTTTTCCCCTTGTTTTCTATGTATCCTTGCAGCTGCATTTATTTTTAATAAAGGAAGAGCTAGATTGGAATCTGAAACAGAATTAGATTCTTCAGAGTTACTCTATTTGGGTCTGGGGTATGGTGCATTGATTCAAAAGATGCACCATAGTGTAATAAGTCAAAAAATTCCCCAGGCTGTCCTTATCAGTGGTCCAAAAGGTGTTGGAAAACGAACTTTATGTCGCGTTATTGCAGCCCAAGTTTTGGACATACATCCTTGGTTGAGCGATATTGTGGGCATCTTTATGCAAACGTCCCCACAACCCATTCATGGAGAATACGCAGTATCAGAAGACACACCAATGGGTTCTGAACTTGGTCATTTTTCAAATGCGGGCCTTACTTTGAATTCAGAAAAACTCCATGCAGTAAAACCTCTGGTTCAAGACATTTTTGCCCCATATTTTCATGAAAAAGATGAAAATTCCATCCCATGGAAACAAAGTGATTGCAATTCAAACACAGTGCACGCTGATGTATCCCAAGAATGTCCATCTCAATCCCACATGTCTGGCTCTGACACATCTCTTGCCCTTGGTACTGGCCCAACTCTGAACTTTGGGGTTTCCAGCAACCTTCACCCCTCTGATCCAGGTGCACCACATTCTCAATGGACCCTATCAGATTATTCTTTGAAAATAGGCAAAGATGGAAAATCCCAAAAAGTACCCTTGGATAATGCCGTTGACCCATCTTTAGACTTATTATTGAATGGACCCAATAATCCACTATTGGGCCCATTTGATTCTGCAAACCCTGAAAAAGATCTTGTACACAAAAGCCCCAATCAATGGATTCAAAATTCAAAAAATTCCAGGAAGGGCAGGCCTGTTTATGCACGGTGGAAAAAAGATAAGGAATTGCTGGATGGTCATCCAGAATACATCGTGGTTCAGCCAGGCTCTGGTATAGAGGATATTCGTCGGTTGCGACAAAGGCTGTCTTATACCCGTCATACCCATTCCTGGCGCGTTGTTCTGTTGCCAGAGGTTCAATCTTTCAGCGCATCCAGCACAAATGCTCTATTGAAATGGATCGAGTCACCTTCCCCGAAAACATTTTTTTTACTGACGGCTTCTGGCGCCTTACCCAAAACGTTGTCTTCTCGTTGCATATCCTATACTATGCCCCCCCTGAATCAGAAGAATTTTTCCATTGTCCGTTCTGGGGGAAAAGGTGCAAAACCTTCTCAAGGCTGTTCTTTTCCCTATATGGGCCCAGATCATGGGCCTATAGGTAAGGCTGTTTCGAGGGACGAATGGAATTTAACCCAGGAAGTTTTTAAAAAAATCCAGAGCGCCGGGCACACTGGGTCCCTTGAACACACCGGGTCCCTTGAACACACTGGGTCCCTTGGAATGACTGCCATTTCAGAAAACACAAGAACTTCTGGGAAAACCCATGGCTGCAGAGGGGACAAGGTAGGTGCAAACTTGATGGAAGAAAAAAATATCACAGAAAACAAAACTCCATCCCCAACTGCCCCACATTTAAGCCATTCAAATAAGGAAATTTCCCCATCATCTGAAAAAGAGCGGTATGAAAATTATTTATTTTTTAAGGTATCCCAAGGATGTTTGGGCAGGGGACAATATTGGAAAGATCACATGAATTGGGTTGAGCAGGGATGGGCACTGCTTCATCGCTGTGCCCTGGGGCATTGCGTCATAGAGGAAAGTTGGCTGAAAACAGCCCTAACAATGGATGAACACGTGTGGGAAATGATGTACATCTGGGCGCGTGAAGTCTATGGGTGGGCTTATGCCCAGGGATTTTTGTGGCATTGGGATGCTTTTTGGGAATCAACCTGGGCATTGGTAGGCGATCATCGCACCTATCATACAGATTTTTCTGGATTGCTGCAGACCATTTGTGCTCGAATTCATGGGTTTTTCAACCATTATGGCCTGCCGCCCATGCCACAGAACTGGGGCATATCCCCCGAATCCCTGCCACAAAGCGCGGGCCCAGAAACCCTTTCAGACCCGTCTCTAGACCATCTCTAGACCATCTCCTGGGCTCTGATGGTGATTTTCAATACTTGGGGATCTGATGGTGATTTTCAATGGCGTTTCTTTTGCCAGAATGGTGCAGATACAGATGCAACGATGGGGCAGATCCAAGAATTTTATGCCAAATCAATTTCCTTGAAAGAAATCTAAACCGACAGCAAACCAATCCATAGATTTGTTTTTCTATTCAATGACTTTATTGACATTTTAAGTGCGCTTATTTTAAAATAGGATCGTATATTTTAAAAATTTTATCCTTGTACCAGGTTTTAAAAACATTTTTTTGCCTATTTTTATTCTGCTTTTCGGGAAACGTCAACCCAAACCAGATTGCCGCCAAGGACCACTTGATCAAAAAATCCAGTGCATCCAGGATTGTGTCGTCAAAAATTTTGGATTTGTATGGTTTTTCTGACGTTAAAAAACGCAAAGCCATGAATGCTCTTTTGAAAGAAACAGGCATTATGATGGCATTTGAAAATCAAGAACATGGCATTTTTACCAAAAAAGACCAGGCGCAAAATGATGTGCGCAACATAGCCCTTCTTGTAAAAGAAACCCAAGAAAAATGGGTAAAAAGATTGCCCGGATTAGATCGTTCCCATGTAAAAGACGGTAAAAAATTTTCGAAATCTGCTGAAAAAAGGGTACTGATTTGCTTAAAAACCCTTGGTTTTGTGGACCAAGTCCGACCTACCCAGAAAAAAACGGATGTCATTTGTATTTTGGGCGCTCGTGGCCCCACCATGTTGCAGCGCATCCAGTATGGGGGAAAATTGGTTGGATCAAGGGTGAAAACACAGCATATTGTTTTATTGGCAGGAGAACGTTACGCAGAGCTGGCACTGGATGGATCGGAAGATGAACTGAAAGCTGTGGCCAAAAAAGAAGGCTTGGGTCACTGGAATCAATTGACTGAAACCCATTTGATCCGGAATTTGTATCATTCCTCAAAATTGTCCCAAAAAAATATTCCAACAACCATCATTGATACACCTCGAGGGGATTTGCCCAGACCCACAACCCAAACAACAATGGTGGCATTCATGGATTTTTTAAAGCAGAATCCCCATATTGATCGTGTGGTTTTTGTGTCTTCCCAACCTTATGTGGCCTATCAAAAAGCCGTTATTGATTCAATTTTTTTAGCCAATAGCACAAAATTATCTTACGAGGTTGTGGGTGGTGGTGTTTCCCCAACCCATGCAGTGGAAAAGATTTTGGCAGAGTTGGGGTCGTTTTTATGGGCTCAAGGTCCTGGTACCATTTCCCGCATTTCTGATTTTAAAAAGCTGCCACAGCCTGCCAATGAGCAAGAATCGGTGAAAAAGACGTTGCAGAATGTGTATGGACATAATCCCTTGTTGTACCAAGCTCTGCCCAGTGCATGGCAAGTCAAGCAAGGGATTATGCCTTGATTATCGTCGATTATCCACCATGTATTTTTTCAGAGTTCCATTTGTTTTAAGATATTTTTCTCTTTTTCCAAATCACAAAACTGTTTTTTTGCCCATGATTTTCAATCAAAAGAGCCTTTCTAATAGAGCGCTGTGTCCTTGCAGCAAGGGTATTAACGGTATTTTATAGGGCCTTCCCATAGTCTTGTTTGAACCATCTCAAAAAAATTTTTAGAACAATGTCCGCCATAGGTTCTGGAAAAATTTATGCAATGCTGTTGGTCTTTGCACCTGCATTGATGGCCTATGGGGATAATCCAGTGGGCCTTACTGATACCAAGGCATTGTCATTCAATCCAGAAATGCAGAAATCTTTAAACAAAGCACGCGCCCTTGTAAAGGCTGAAAAAAGAATTCTAGCATACAGTATTTTTAATAAAAATGGTGATGATATTTTTATAGAAGGTTCTGACCATACTAATTTTAATTTTTTATCACAACGATTGTCCCGTTTTGATAAAAATATTCAGAAAATAATCCATGATTGCCGACCAAAAGATATGCCATACGATGTTTTTTTAAAAGAAACAGGTGTGATGGATTTGATAGAGTCATGCGAGTTTATCGTTCCAGTCAGACCCAATTGTCCAGATCGCATCAAGGTTTTTGGTCGCCTTGCCCAAATATTTCAACGATTTCAAGATTTTCAAACAAATAAAGACTTGGAATACATCTTTCCTTGCATCGAAAGGATGGAAAATTATTTTTTAAAGTGGGTCAAAAGCATGTGTCCAAAATTCAAGTTCATTGTGACCAAAGAAGCGGAAGATAGCCTGATAGGACCCGATGGAACTCACCCAAACGGCGGAAGCCAAGGTATATTTAAAGATGGTGCCATTTTGCCTTCCACTAAAAACAACAAGGGCCTTTCAAAGGAAAAGCCAACAAAGATGGGTATGGGGGCGGCAAAAAATCTCATTGCAGAGGCAAAGAAAAATTTTGCACACCGCATTTTTAATAACAATGGTGCTCATGTTTATATAGAGGGTTCTGGTGATGCTGATTTTAATTTTTTTTCCCAAGAATTGACTGTTTTTTCCAAAGAAATTTGTAGAATAGTGGAATCTGTTCCATTGGAAAATGTCAGTTATGATGTTTTTTTAAAAGAAATGGGTGTGATGGATTTGATAGAGTCATGCGAGTTTATCATTCCAGTCGGACCCAATCGTCAAGATCGCATCAAGGTTTTTGGTCGCCTTGCCCAAATATTTCAACGATTTCAAGATTTTCAAACAAATGAAGAGTCAAGAATATTGGAATACACCTTTCCTTGCATCAGAACGATAGGGGAGGATTTTTTAGAGTGGGTCAAAAGCATGTGTTCAAATTTTAACACCATTGTGACCAAAGAAGAGGGGGATGGCGCGATAGCAGTCCATGGAATTGAGGCATTTCGTGAAAGATCAGGTCCATTTAAATTTAAAGATGGTGCCGTTTTGCCCTCCACTAAAAGCAATAAGTACGCCCCGTTAGGGGAAGGGCCATTAGAGACAGAACTGGGGACGGCAAAAAATCTCATTGCAGAGGCAAAGAAAAATTTTGCACACCGTATTTTTAACAACAATGGTGCTGATATTCGTATAGAAGGTTCTGGCGATACTGATTTTAATTTTTTTGCCCAAGAGTTGACCGTTTTTTCCAAAGAAATCTGCAGAATAGTGGAATCTGTTCCATTGGAAAATGTCAGTTATGATGTTTTTTTAAAAGAAATGGGTGTGATGGATTTGATAGAATCGTGTGAATACATCGCAAAGTCTTTTCCTGAATTCAAGCCCGGTCACCCAGATCGCATCAAGGTTTTTTCTCGCCTTGCCCAACGATTTCAAGATTTCCAAACAAACGAAGAATCAAAAATATTGAAATACACCTGTCGTCAAATAGGAGGGATAAAAAGTGATTTTTTAAAGTGGGTCAAAAGCATGTGTCCAAATTTTAATACCATTGTGACCAAAGAAGCGGAAGACAGCCTGATAGGACCCGATGGAACTCACCCAAACGGCGGAAGCCGAGGTTTATTTAAAGATGGTGCCGTTTTGCCAGAGATATACATCATGCTGTTTCCCTCAATTCAGGTAAAGCCAATCCATTCAGTGCGGTGGCAACAGATCGCAAGACAATGTAATTCTTAGGAGAGAACCTATTGCCATTTTATAGGGCCTTCCCATAGTCTTGTTTGAACCATCTCAAAAAAATTTTTAGAACAATGTCCACCATAGGTTATAGAAAAATTTATGCAATGCTGTTGGTCTTTGCACCTGCATTGATGGCCTATGGGGATAATCCAGTGGGCCTTACTGATACCAAGGCATTGTCATTCAATGCAGAAATGCAGAAATCTTTAAACAAAGCACGCGCCCTTTTAAAGGCTGAAAAAATAGGCATGGCATTGCGTATTTTTCGAGATAACGGGGGTCATCTTCTAGGTAAGGGGGAAGCTGATTTTAATTTCAATTTTTTTGCCCAAGAATTATCCCGTTTTGATAAAAATATTCGGAAAATAATCCGTTCCCATCGACCAAAAGATGTCCCATATGGTGTTTTCTTAAAAGAAATAGGTGTGATGGATTTGATAGAGTCATGCGAGTTTATCATTCGAGTCAGACCCAATTGTCCAGATCGCATCAAGGTTTTTTCTCAATTTGCCCGTATGTTTCAAGATTTTCAAACAAGTGCAAGCTTTCCAATAGGTAAAAGAAAGTATGGGCCTCATTGTTCGTTTTCTAAATCAGCCACTTTTTTAAAGTGGGTTAAAAGCATGTGCCCAGAAATTCCCGTAAGCAAAGAAATAGAGAACGAAGTGTGTCTTGTTGAGTTCAATGTGCATAATGAACCTATACATCCATTTAAAGATGGTGTTATTTCTTGGAAAAAAAAATGAAAATTGATCTTTGATTGACATTTTTTGTCATTTCGCCAACGATAACGATACAGCAATTTGGTTTTTTTAATGATGCAGCCGTCTTTCCATTATCTGACAACACCCATTTATTATGTGAACGATCGGCCCCATTTGGGGCATTTGTACACCAGCGTGGCGGGTGATATTTTGGCTCGATTTTACAGATTATCCGGCGAGCACGTGAAATTTGTTACGGGGACAGATGAGCATGGGGCCAAAGTAGAGCAAGCAGCACGGGACAAAGGGGTTGAGACTCTGGCGTACGTGGACGATATGGCAGGTGCTTTTCAGCAGCTGATAGATACAGCCCATATACAGGCCGATGATTTTGTCCGCACCACCCAAGAGCGCCACCACAAAGCCGCCACAGCCTTGTGGAATCGTTTGGAAAAAAGTGGAGCCATTTATTTGGGCGAATATGCGGGCTGGTATGCGGTGCGCGATGAGGCTTATTACGATGCCTCTGAATTGATGGATACGCCAGAGGGCAAAAAAGCCCCAACGGGTGCCGCTGTGGAGTGGGTTCAAGAGGCCTGTTACTTTTTTCGTCTTTCCCAGTGGCAACAGCCGTTGATGGATTATTACGAAGAGCATCAAGATGCCATAGGTCCAGAAAGCCGGCGCAATGAAGTATTGTCTTTTTTGAAAGGTGGTTTGCGGGATTTGGCGGTGTCGCGATCCAAGATAACGTGGGGTATTCCCATTCCAGGTTCCAGCCACGTGATGTACGTGTGGGTGGATGCTTTGACCAATTATCTCACCGTTTTGGGTTATCCCGATGAGGAAAGTTTTTGTTTTCAAGGCTATTGGCCCACCTGCACCCATTTGATGGGCAAGGATATTCTGCGATTTCATGGGGTGTATTGGCCAGCTTTGTTAATGGCAGCTGGATTGCAGCCACCAAAACGCCTGTTTGCCCATGGCTGGTGGATGAGCGAAGGGCAAAAAATGTCGAAATCTCTGGGAAATGTCATGGATCCTTTTGCATTGATTGGCCAGTATGGGGTGGACAAAGTCCGATATTTTCTTTTCCGCCATGTGCGATTTGGTCAAGATGGGGATTTTTCCAAAGAATTATTTGAGCAGAAATGCGCCCATGAGTTGGCCGATGGATTGGGTAATTTGGCCCATCGCGTTTTGTCCTTTATTCAGAGTCGTCTAGATGGTCTGGTTCCAAAATGGAATCCACAGCAATGGCAAGAGCTGTCACAACAAGAACATCCCCAAAAACATAGGGAAAGTAGATTTGATTGCCCCGGCAATATGGATATTTTGGCCCAAGAATCGCCCCAATATCCACAAAGTTCTGAGCAAGATTTTTTGCACTCTGTCAGGTGTGCCCCAGCCCAAAAATCGGCCAAAGGGATGCTGCACTGGGGGCGCACCCAGTATCCCATGTGGCGTACTTGGATGGATCAGCAAAATATTTATGCCTATTTGGAGTCCATTTATTCTGGTATTCAAAAGGGCAATGCCTATATGGCAGAATTGGCACCTTGGGCATTGTTAAAATTGGCCAAAACTGGGGATCCAACCGCCCAGTACACCATGGATCAGGGACTGCATGCATTGGTTTCTTTTTTGCGAGATATGGCTGTGGCGTTGTGGCCCATTATGCCGGATACAGCCGAATCCTTGTGGAAGCAAGTGGGTATGCCCGGATCTATTGCTGACCACGCCGTGCCTGGTTTGGGCTTGCTTGGCCCTCTGGATGGAACAGAGCGTGGCCTTGGCACCGTGTCCGAGGTGGTATCCCAGGCAAAGAATTTGGAAAAGAATGTGCACCATGGATTGGGTTTGGGAGAACTCATGTCTTGCTCAACACCATTGCCTAATCCAAAAGCATTGTTTGCCAAGGAGATTTAATCCAAGGACAGGTTGGGCGGCCCCATTTTTCATAAATAGGGCTGGTTTGTCTGCCTATTTGTGGGACCATCCATCTGTTGCCCAGCCACCAGATATCTAGTAAGTTCTAGATATCTGACCACCCATCCGCTCATCTATAGTCGGTTGCCCATCTGGTCACCCACTGACTTATCGCTCCATTTTCTGAGATCCATAATTATTGATTGTTTTTCTCAATCATCTTTCGACACCTCTTTTTCTTGGACTCTTCTTTTGACTCCTCTCTGGGATCTTCTTTTTCGAATTTTTCCTCATTTAGATTTAGATCTAAGTTTGGATTTGATTGGCCTTTAAATGAATCATATTTACCACCATCAATAATTCCACCTTCAAGCAATTTTGTTCTTAAATTTGAAACACTTCCCTTTGAATCTTCCAAATTAAAATCGCTAATTGGGTTTATGGGTGCGGATAAATTTTTTTTAAATGTCCTAATTTTATTGCTGGTTTTTTCGCTGTAGTTACCAACGAATCCCGCTGGAGACAGGGGTTGATGGTCAGAGGTCTTACTCGGATCTTCTCGTAATAATTCGATGAATTTTTTCAATAGTTTATCGTCAACTTTTGAATTTTTTAATATTCCATAATATTTTATTTGACAATATGCGCCAAGTAGCTCTTCATTTGATTGTCTTTCACAGAGTAAATCAAAAGATTCCTTAAGTTTCCCTGGGGAACGCTTGCCTAAATTTAGATCGTTTGGATCAGATGGCATGTCGTTTTTTCTAGTTAATTCTGCTTTATGGTTTTGCAATTTAAAACGAATCATGAAAATAAATTCTTCACAATCGAAATAAGGAAAATTTTCCTCTAAATTATTTAAACAAGACCATTGTTTTATAATCTCAAATAGAATCCTGTTCTTCTTACGCACCTCACTGAGACAGTCAAGTTTGTCATGACGCAGCTCTGTATTTCTTGAGCAATCCTCTTCCATGAAGAGATGTACTATTTCCCTTGTTTCTTCTTCTGAAATGTCTTCCTGGCATTTTTTAGATTTAAAATCATTCGGTCCATTGCCATCCACGCCTAGGACAGAAGTAGCTTGAAATGGCATGATTCCCAAAAGAACCGAGAAACCTATGTGCTTTTTTATCTTCACTTGATTTTTTTTAAAGTTTGTTAATGACAAATATATTGCTATTGGACATTAAAATCAAGGCATCCAGAATATTAAAAACTGTTTTTTATTGATTTAAAAAACAGCGCAAATTGGCCAATACAGCCCCGGCTGCACCACGCACCAAGTTATGAGACAAAATATTAAAACTTAGCATAAGTGTACCGCTGCCCTGAAGGATGGGGCCAATGTGAATGCGCATATCGTTTTCAGACAAATCGCGCCGAGCTTGAGGGCGATCAGAAGGCTTGTAGCCCATGAACAATTCCTGACCCATCTCCAGATTCCATTGGTGGTACAGGGAGCCTATTTCGGCCTCAGAACACTCTCGATCCAACAGAATATGCAATGTGGCCACGTGACCATAAAGAACGGGAACCCGATGGACCGTAGCTGTAATGGGCAAGGTGCATGCCAGCCCCGGCTTACCAAGAATTTTTTTCAACTCTTGGCTGATTTTTTCAGCCTCTCCAGGGATATCTGGGATGGTGTTGCCCAAAACATCCATACTGGAAATACCAGGGTATCCAGCCCCACTAATGGATTGCAGAGTCACAATGCTGACGTGTCGAATTCTTGTGTGACGAACGATGGGGGCCAGCGCCAAAGCAATTCCCGTTGCGGAACAGTTGGGGTTGGTAATGATTTTGCCCGTCGTGGTCTGGTTCTGGATCAAGGACAGATGGTCGGCGTTGACCTCTGGGATCAATAAAGGCACATGGGGGTTCATGCGAAAAGCCGATGCATTGGAAAAAACATGGTGCCCCTTTTGGGCCCATCCCAACTCGCATTCTTCTGCCACATCGCTGGGCAAACAAGAGAGTATGTAGGGCGCAGAAATATTTGCAGTATCCGAGCAGATGAGTTGTCCAATGGGATGGGGCATTTGGGCCACATCCCTCCAAGAGCAAATTTGGCCAAAAATCTGACCAGATCGTGCAGAAGATGCGGCAACTTCAACGACTTTGATCCAAGGGGCATGGCTGGATAGTGCCAGCAATCTTTGCCCAACAACACCCGTGGCGCCAACAACGGCTACTTCAATGGGTGTGGTCAAACTTTTTGGCTGGGCAAAAAAAGAAGAATTCATGAAAATCTCGTAAGGAAATGGGATGCTTTGCCTAGGGGGCTGTTGGTGCTGAATAAAGGGGGCCTAGAATAGGGTCTGTGTAAAATGTGGTATCTGCAAGGGGATAAGTGGTATAGGGCTGGGGATGGCATCTGGAAGCCCCCCAAAGCGTCGTTGGCGAGAGCGAAACTGATGGACGGCTTTTTCCAAATGTTCCGGTGTGAAATCAGGCCAATATTCCGGAAGAAACAGCAGTTCTGTGTAACACAGTTGCCACAACATGTAATTACTCAAGCGCATTTCACCGCCGGTGCGAATCAACAAATCGGGATCCGGACAGGATTTTGTCCACAAGAGCTCCTCTATGTCAGCCCGTGTAATGGTTGCAGGATCTAATTTTTCAGCCTGATACCGTGCAACCAAATGCTGGGTAGCTTGAATCAAGTCATCGCGCCCACCATAATTCAAAGCAATTTGAAGTATTAGACGGTTATTGTATTGCGTTATGTCTTGGGCACGAGCAATCAATCGTCGCAATACAGGTGGCAGGGGCGCAATATCTCCAATAATGCACAACCGAACGCCCTCTTGATTGAGTTCCTGAGTATATGCCCGCAAGTAAATCTGGAACAGGCTCATCAATCCCCCAACTTCTCCGGGGCCACGTTTCCAATTTTCAGGAGAAAAAGCATAGGCAGTCAAATGTGTGATTCCGTAATTAGGGCAGCATCGAATAATGCCTTTCAGCACTTTGGCTCCTTGTTTGTGACCCCAAAGTCTGGGCTTCCCCTGATTTGTTGCCCAGCGACCATTGCCATCCATAATCAATGCAACATGAAAACTAGACACAGGCATGCAGACTAACTTATAGCGACATTGCTCTAATAGTAAGGCACCCACCGGTATAAAATCTATAGCCAGCGGTCATCTTATCCTCTGAAAAGGAATCCACTGTGGTATATTGTTGGAAATGAATACGCGTATGCAAATAACAGGATTTATAAAAGCATGATCATTGGCGGAAAACCAGAGGCAAAGCGGGCCAAGATGAAAGTCATTTTATTTCACGGGTATGGATCGTGTGGGGCCAATATGCATCATTTGGCCCACACATTGGCAATGCCGGGAGCAACATTTTTGTGTCCCGATGGTCCAGAAGTTTGCCAAGAATATCCAGAAGGGCGACAATGGTTTTCTTTAAAGGGGATGGACTGGGAAACGCCCAATTTGCAGCGTGCCTGGAGAGGCATCCAGGGTCCTTTGAGCCATGCGGCCAAAAATTTTCATACAGAATTCAAGGCGCAGTGGGATGATTTTTCCGGCCCCATTGTGGTGGCTGGATTTTCCCAAGGGGCCATGATGGCTTATGAATTGGGACTTTTTGGCCCCAAGGTTTTGGCGGCCATAGGGTTTTCTGGGGCCTATTTTTTGAATCAAAGTCCAGTGAACAGGCCCATGCTGTTTTGGACCCACGCCCAAGATGACACGGTGGTTCCATTGCAATGGGCAGAGCAAGGCGGTGGTATTTTTGTAGAGCAAGGATTGGCAGCACAACACCATGTCGACAAGCAGGGTGGGCACAGCATATCAGAGAACGCTGTGTTGGCCACACGGCGATTTTTGCAAAAAATTCTTCAGGAAGCAGATGAAATAGACCGCAGCCAAGGAGGTCAAAGGAAGATTTAGATCCGATGCAGCCAAGGCGTTGGTCAAGATTTCTGAGAAATGTAAGAGGATGGACCTGAGGGCACAACTTTGCTAGATCTCTTTCTTTTCAAAGAGCAGGCCCCAAGCAAGGACAGCTGTTAACAGTGCCGGAACCCACAACAAAACAGGGGGCCAACTGTGTGCCAATGGAATGCTGAGGGCGTACAGCCACTCCTTGATCAAATACAAGGTCAAGCAACCCACCATACCACCACCAGCCCAGAGCATGGACCAATGTCGACTTGATTGTCCTAAAAGAAGAGCAGGGGCCAATGGAACCAAAGTCAGAGACCATAAAAAATGACTCCACCAATAGTGACGTCGTCCCAAAAGCAATAATGAGGACTGGGGGTCCTGCTGCATGGCCGAATGGACTTGGGCCAAAGACAGCAGCAAAGGATGGGTGTTGTCTTGTTTTAGGTTTACGATTTTAGATAGGGCAACCATGATTTTGTCTTTTTGAGCAGGCGTACGATGGGCTTGCAAATCCCAGGCACGGGAACAGACAATAGAGCGATTGTTTAAATTCATTGTGGGTGCAATCACATGACGAACCAGCAACGAAGAGCCAGTAAATTCCAGAATATGCTTTTGGCCCGCCGTCTCTCGAAAAAATAAATAGCCATTGGGTGTAAAGCCCTTTTTCCATCCCCCAGAGTGCAGACCAATATCCGTTTGTTTGCCCTCAAATGGATTAAAAAATTGTTGGCCCAGGGGAACGATAACAAACAAATCGATTAGACCCAAGAATCCTGCCCAGATCAGGGGTGTTCGGATGACTTGCCATGGAGATCGCCCAATACTGGACAGACTGCCCCACTCATGAGGAGCCATGAGCCTCCAGGTGAACATCAGCATGGTCACAAATGTTATAAATGGAAACATTTTGTGCAAACTAAAGGGCAATTTGGCAAAAATATCCCATGCATTGGACAACGGGGGAAGGGATAGAAATTCGAATACCATTAATATTAGAGCAGAGCTTAGCAGCAATCCGATCCATCTTTCCCAAAATAACCGGGTAAAATAATAAAAAAACAGCATAGGTAATGCCTCTCCCCCCCCTGTGGAATTTAAAGATTTTTACAGTGTTTTTCGGGTGTAGATCCAAAAAATACATCGACTTAGCAGGGTAGAGGCGAGTAAAACACCGGCCCAGGGCGACATCATGCCTCCATGCAAAACCAACAGAATCCAAAACAGTGGCCAAGTCCAAGATCGGCCATGCAACACAATCGGAGGAATACACAATGCATCCAAAAGAGGAAGTGTGGGCCAAAAAAGTCGATAGTTGAGTTCTTTTTGCACAGAATTCCTGTTGATGCCATTTGCTCTTGGTTCTTTTTGCACGGAATCTTTTGGTACAGATCCCTTTGAAATACCCCAGGCTTTGCCCCAATTCCAATGGTGCCACAGCTTGAACAGCGAGAGCTCACCTGCCTTTTGATCCAATCCACCATCCATGGAATGAATTGAGGGTGCCGCACAATCCATCGTATAGCTCTTAAAGTGTGCCAAATAAGGGGGGCAGTTGAGGGGAAATACGTGCATGCTGCCATTCTGAAATTGCATGTGAAAGCCTTGTTTGTAGGGCGTGATATAAGCGGATTGGCCACACAAAATAAATTCTTTCTCAGGATCGCGATGATCGTGCAAAAAAACACCCTGTAAATGGTATCGACTGGGCTGATGATGGACATATAGGGTACGCCCTTGGATTGAAAAAAACACACCGGGCGTGATAAAAGATGGATCGAATCGCCCTTTTAAGCTCTGGCCATGGGCCCTAGATATGTGGGCTGTCAGGGGCCCCCAATGCAGGGTAATGGCGTACAAGAGGCCCATTAAAATAAGGGCCAGCGCCATGGTTGGTTGGTTTAAAAACCAAGACGAAATCCCGCAAGAACGCATGATATCAAAAGCATTTTCATTGCTCCAGCGCCGATACACCCATACGATGGCCACGACAAATCCCCAAGAAGTCCCAATGACCATGGTTTTGGGTAAAAGATGGCACGATAGGTAAAAAACATCAGATAAGGCCAGGCCCTGATAAGCCATCATGCCGCAATAGCGCAGCGATTGCACTAACCAGATCAGAAGTGATAAAATTCCAGAAGTACCTAGTGTTGTTAAAACCAATGATTGTAAAAAGCGCCTTTGAAACAGGCTTGCAAAGCCGCGGAAGTAGGGTTGGTGTAAGGTTGGGATCTGCGTCATGAAAAAATTGAATTTTAAGTTGACAAGAGCTTTTCTCTATATAACCTTACTCTGCACAATCACGGCAACCCTGTTTTCCACCCATCCTTTAGATCGGTCTCAAAAAGTTGCCTTGGAAGGGTTTTCTGTTGGTGTGGTTGGCAAAGAAGTTGTCACCCATAAGGACGTTCTAGATCGATTGGCTATGGAAGCGTTTGTATCAAAAATCGACATTTCTCGTCAAAGTTATGGAAAACTTTATAGGCAAGCGGCTTATGCGCTGGTTAATGAATCCCGCCAAAGGCAGGCACCTGCACGCTTGGTGAATATGATCAAGAAAATCCACCAGACTCATGCTGCAGATGCGCTGTTGCCCTCGGAAATCAAAAAAGAAGTCGAAAGCCGCATGGAAACAATGGCAAAAAACAACAACATGACCATAGCTCAGTTTCGTGGATTTTTGGGCCCCCACTACTACAGCTTTTATCGGCGACAAGAATCTATGGTGGCTTTTCAGCGCTTTTTAATGGTGAAATCCGGTCCAAGAGCCATGCGCAATATTGTGAGCACAGCGATTGCCAAGGCCCGAAAAAAGTGGAAAGCCCTTCAAGGGGCGGATCAATACCGTATCAGTGAAATTATTATTTACAACCGTGGTGAAGCTGGTTTTTCCCGGGATAAAATAGCAGAACTTGCCGCACTGCTGAGCAGCGGAGAGGCTTTTTCAGAATTGGCCAGTCGATCGTCCGAGTCCCGAACAAGCCAGAACAATGGGGATTGCGGATGGCATATTTTAGATTATTTTGACCGACCTATCCAAGATTTCTTGAAGAATGCCTCTATTGGAGACATCAGCCCAATCATCCCATTGCCTACACCTCGAAATCCTGAAAAATGGGCTTTGATTTTGGTTACCGACCGGCGTAGCCCTTTAAAGAATGGGGCTTTGTCTGAGGCAGAAAAAGATCCTGGTGATGAGGTCTTTCGCAACAATTTGTTTGCTGCGGAATTGGAACGTTTGTCCAAAGCAGAAATGGAAGATTTGGAAAAAAGCTTTCCTTGCACCTTAAATATTGGAAAAAAAATGACCATGCCAAGCTCTTGAAAATCACAGCCAGGTGGCGCTACAGAAAATACGGTGGACCCTTGGGTAGCATCTGGAAATGAGAGATGAATGGCTAGGTGAAGTTGCAGCCCTATCAAAAGGGCCCTGGACTTCTAGATTTCTTGTATACTTTCAGCTGTTCCAGATTTTCAAGCTTGCCCCATCATCATGGGTGGTGGTCATTGCCCCATCTTGATTCGTTTGAAAGGAATATCTGATGGGGATCTGGGATATTGGTCAGAATCCTCCATTGATCAGAATTAGGACTGCTCCATGGGCTCTAATGGCCTGGGGAATAAATTGGCTGAAAATTCCAACAAATTTAGGCTAGGTTGAATGGGTTACGAAGGGTGCCCTGGACTTCATAAGCACATTGGCTGCCGTTACGTCTCTATTTAAAAAGCTTGGGCAAAATCCATCGAACACAGAAGAATCCAGAGGGCATTTTCATGGGTCGTTGGGTTGGTGGGGCGGAATCAAAGCCCTTAGGATCTGCCCACATGACACATTGAAAGAGGTTGCAAGGGGGCTTGGGCAAAATCCATTGAACACAGAAGAATCCAGAGGGCATTTGCCCCCGCGTTCCAGTACTTTTTTGGTCTACATTGGCTGTAATGATGAAAAATGACATTCAGTCAAAACCAATCTTTTTTTCCAGACTGCTTTTTTATCGGGTTTCTTAGAGCCAGGCCAACTGGCCCACATTTTAGAAATCCCCATTGACCCATTGTTTGTGCAGCCGTCTGGGAATCCCCAGCCCCATCAAATTTTCCCGAGGGTTGACCATTTTGCACTTCTGGATTGGTGCCTCTGGATTTTTTGGCACAGACTTTATGGTCCCCACCATCAAGATACCTGAGGTCATCCGTTCTGTGTCATTGCATCCTTCCCCCATGATCACGGAACCAGAGCAGTCCCTGGCACATTAAAAACTCAGGTCCATCATTTGTGCAGGGGAGGCCCCACGATCCCAGGATTGGGTGTGCTTTAAAAAAGCACTGGGTGCAGGTGCTGAAATCACAAAAAGCTGATCTTTGTAGTTGAATTCAACTTGGTGGCAATGGAGCGCTAGATTGCCCTTGTCCCTATGGGGCACAGGATTGTAAATGGGGTCACCCCAAATGGGATGGCCCAGCCACTCCATGTGGGCTCGAAGTTGGTGCATGCGTCCTGTACGTGGAGATAAAGTAACCCACGTCAAAGGATTATTGCGCCCATCGTATCCCCGCACTCTAGGTTGAAAATAGGTATGGGCAGATAAGGCGCTTGCACTGTTGGAAATCAGCATCCGAGGTCCATCGCGTTCCAAGGATTGGGTGATGGTTCCGCTGGATGGAATGTGCCCATGAACAATGGCCCAATAGGTTTTTTTGATTTGATGGTCGTGGAAAGAGCGCGTCAAAGACTGGGCACATGCCAAAGTTTTCGCCATCAACAAGACCCCGCTGGTCTGAATATCCAAACGATGGACCAGTCGAATGGTCTCTTTTGGCCGCCAGGATTTTGCAAGATCATCCATATGAATCACTTGACCAGACCCACCTTGGGATGCAATACCTTGTGGTTTGTTAAAGGCAACCAAATGGGGATCCTCATAAACAACCCACTGGTCAATGCGGTGTTGCCAAGTGGCGTTCAGTGGATGAGATGCGGTTGGCTGGGCAAAAAGACTCAGCCAACGGGGTTTAAAATACACATCATTGTAATCTTCTAGGCGGGCATAGGGGGAAACCTTGCGTTGATCCAGGCGTATTTCGCCACAACGAATGGCTTTTTGAATGCTGCCATAAGGGATCCAAGGCCATTGATGGTGGGCCCATGTATCCAGACGCATGGCTTTGGCATCGGCCGATATACTTTCTTTTTGAAACAAAACGGGGTAGGGTAGAAATAATTATCCCATAGAATAGCACGTTTTTTGCCATGAATAAGGGTTCCGTGTCTCGTTTTTTGATCTATGTTGTGCTTTTTTTAATGGGCGTCATCGGCATAGCTTGTGTCGTGATTAAACCCAGTTTGTTTATGACCAATCCTTATTTTAACGGATCCATCCTATGCATTTGGCTGATCGGCGTGGGGGTGACCCTGAATGCATTGCTGGGTCTGTGGCGGGAAGAGGGCATATTTCATCAAAAACCCCATCGATTTTTAAAAATCCTGCGCCCTTTGGTGCAATTGTACGAGCGTGCGCCCAATGCCTCTCGGCCAACCATGGAACAAGCTTTGGATCGATGTTACCAGGGCATGAATCAGGACGTGTTGCGCTATATGGCAGGCTCTTTGATTTTTCTTGGCCTTTTGGGAACGCTGTGGGGGCTGTCCGAAACCATTGTGGCCATTTCTGATGTCATTGGGCATTTGCCATCCCAAGATGCGGCAGAAGGTTTTTTGGAAACCCTTAAAACCCAATTGCAACAACCGTTGGCCGGAATGGGGGTGGCTTTTAGCTCGTCTTTATTGGGGGTTGCGGGAACATTGACAATGGGGTTTCTCATTGTGCAATTGGATCGCGCTAAGGATGTTTTTTTTCAAAAAGCCGAGGTTTGGGGTGCCAATCTTTTTAAATCCCAGGATTTTGCAACAGGATCGGGGTTGGAATCCAATTTGGACGTGTCTTTGGCCCATTGGGCGGAGGGCGTTGAGCGCTTGGGTCGATTGTATGTGGGTGCTGAAAAACGCCAACAAGACTTGCTGAATGGTGTTATTGGTTTTGGAGAAAAGACCCAAAATCTGTTGGAATTGATGAAGGTTCAAAATTTTGTCACCAACAAGTGGGCCGAAGAGCAAATGCACACCAGGCAAGTTCTAGAGCGGATTTCTCAAAAAATGCAGGAAATGACCTTTGGTGGGGATGAGGGTGTGAAATCATCTTTGGGCAAAATTGCAGCCACATCTGGGGAGATATTGCGTCACATGGCAGACCACTCTTTGGTGGATACGGTGCGCAAAGAAGTATCGGTTCAAAGACGACTGGATGCTCAAAAACCGGCAGAAAAGACTGGACATTCTGGTGAGGCCCATCGACCAGATGCAACCCCCAAACGGCCTGCACCACGATGAGTTCCTTTCAAAAGAGGTCTGATTGGGATTTTTCAATTTTCGCTTTATTCCCTTTGCCCTCATCGTGTCTCTCGATTTGGAAATCAATTGTCAGGTGCCAAACATGACCCAAATCAGAAGATCTCCTGCACCATGGGGGTGGATTGTGGTGGATAAAAATTCAGATGCCACATCCATGCATGTCACCCATCGCATCAAGCGCATCTTTGACATCAAAAAAGCAGGGCACGCCGGCACATTAGACCCATTGGCCAGTGGAATTCTCCCCGTGGCATTGGGCCTAGCCACGCCTTTGATCCCTTGGGCTATGGGATTTTCAAAAACCTATACATTTACCATTGCCTGGGGCACGTTTACATCAACAGATGACCGCTGTGGGGCCGTGCAAAAAACATGCCCCAATCGACCCACACTAAAACAATTGCAAGCTTTGCTGCCCAGATTTACAGGTGAAATTCTTCAGGTTCCCCCTGTGTATTGTGCGGCAAAAATTCAGGGCATGCCAGCTTATGCCCGGGCACGACAGGGGGAGGAGGTTCATTTATTGCCTCGAAAAGTCACCATTCATCGTTTGGAAATTTTAGAACATACGGGCGATGAAACCCATTTGCGCATGGATTGCGGTACAGGAACCTATGTGCGCAGCATAGCAAGGGATATGGCTGTGGCATTGGGCTTGTGCGGCTGCATTCAGGCCTTGCGTCGGGTGCGGGTTGGTCCGTTTAACCAAGGGATTCTTTTAGGAGATTTGGAACAAAGCAGCCCAGAAGAGCTGTCCACAAAGCTGCTGCCCCCTCAGCATGTTTTGGAGGGTGTTTTCACCTATGTGGTGGATGCCCAAGAAAAAGAGGCACTTTGGAATGGAAAGAAAATTCCATTTTATTTATCAAACCCCCTAACACAAACTGCGATAGCTTGCTATGATGGGTTAGGATGCCTTGTGGCATTGGCTAATAGTTGTCAAGGGTGGCTTGCCCCTACCCGATGTTTTATAGGAAAGATATGAATTTACTTATTCAAAAGTTTCAAAAGAGTGCCAGTGATGTTGGGTCCTCTGCGGTTCAGGTGATCAACTTGACCGATCAAATTACATTGGTTGCGGCTCATGTTAAAAAACATCCCAAGGACTTTCATTGTCGGGTCGGTTTGATGCGTGCCATTAACCTAAGAAAAAAGATGCTGGCGTATTTGCGCAAGCACGAGCGTCCTTGCTACCTCGATCTCATTAAAGCATTGGGTCTAAGGCATTGATGTTTTCAAATGGGTTTTTAGGTTTCAATAAGTTGGTCCCCAATCTGCATTGCAGCCTCTTGCATCATAAATATGATGAAATGCAGACGCGGATTTCAGCCCTTCTGATTCACGCCTCTATGTTTTTGCATTATTTTTCCCGTGGTGCTTTGTTCCATGGCTTTTGCCCAGTAAGAGAAGTGTCTTGGCGCTTTTTCAATCGAAAAGCTCTTTCTTTTTGTCTAAAAGTTTTCTCGGCTCGTTTTGCATTTTTGCAATGTTCTTCCATGGGGATTTTTTTTCAGAATCTGGGACAAAAGTGTTTTTCGAGTATTCCTCAAATTCTTTGCAGGATTGGCCAGACCGGAAATCCTTCATGGCTTGGTTCTTCTTGGTCCGAATACACAGGGGGTTTTTGTGCTGCCTCCAAAGACTTTGGTCTGTCTAGCACTGTTTTAGAAAATAAATAGGATTTTTACTGTATGTCCAACACCCCCATGTTTCACATGATTCGAAGAGAAATGACCTGGGCGGGTCATGTTTTAGCCTTAGAAACCGGCATGATTGCGCGACAGGCTGCAGGAGCTGTGATGGTTCACTATGGTACAGCACGCATTTTGTGTACGGTTGCGGTTTCACCAGAATTTAGTCAGGCGGATTTTTTGCCACTTTCCGTCCACTATATTGAGAAATCTTATGCTGCTGGAAGGATTCCAGGGGGTTTTGTCAAGCGAGAAACAAAGCCATCAGACCAGGAAGTTCTGGTATCGCGGCTGATCGATCGTGCATTAAGACCTTTGTTTGCCCATGATTTTCATCATGAAGTCCAGGTGATTTGTACCGTACTCAGCTATGACGAAGCAGTTGATATGACTGTTGCCACCCTCTTGGGCGCTTCGGCAGCTGTTATTCTGGCTGGATTGCCTTGCGCAGGTGCTGTGGCGGGCGTTCGGGTGGGATTGGTGGGCGGTCATTTTGTCACAAATCCTTCGAAATCTGATGCAAGTACATTGGATCTGGTTTTGGCTGGAACCCGCGAGGGAATGGTTATGGTGGAATGTGAGGCCAGCGAGCACACTGAATCCGTTATAGCAGAAGCATTGGATTATGGGCAAAATGCCTTGGGAGAGGTTCTGTCTTTCGTGCAGGATTTTTTAAGTCAGAGATCCATAAAGTCTTTTTCCTATTACCCCAATACGTCCCACCATCAGATGGTTTTGGACCGGGTGGTTTCAGCAATCGGAGATCGCTTTCAGCAGGTGTGTGAAATTACAGATCGTTACGAACGCAATGGGGCATTGAATGCCCTTCGGCACTCGGTCAAGGAGTCCTTGGGTGTGCATGGGCATGGCGGGGAAGAGGTTTCTGCGGTTTTTCACAAAGTATGGCGCGATGCAGCTCGCAGATATATTTTGACCAACAATGTCCGCCTAGATGGCCGTTCTGCCAAGACCGTTCGTCCCATTGATTGTCAAACAGGAATACTGCCTCGTGCCCATGGCAGCGCCTTGTTTACCCGGGGGGATACCCAGGCATTGGTAAGTGTCACAATGGGAGCCCGGGATGACAGTCAGGTCGTAGATGGCTTGAGCGGACTGTCTCGGGATACTTTTTTGTTGCACTATAACTTTCCATCCTATTCCGTAGGAGAAGTTGGGCGAGTCGGACCTCCTGGGCGCAGAGAAGTTGGTCATGGAAAATTGGCATGGCGGGCATTGCAAGCTGTATTGCCAGAAACACCCTACACCGTCCGTGTTGTTTCTGAAATTACAGAATCCTATGGGTCTTCATCTATGGCCACCGTATGCGGTGCATCCTTGGCATTGATGGATGCAGGCATCCAATTGCGCAGCCCTGTGGCAGGCATTGCCATGGGATTGATTCAAGAAGGTGAAGAATCCATGATTTTGTCGGATATATCTGGATTTGAAGATGGTATCGGCGACATGGATTTTAAAATCGCAGGAACCCATGAAGGGATTACGTCATTGCAAATGGATCTTAAGGGTCAGGCT
>JBILXO010000002.1:0-99715 GCA_044378415.1 Holosporales bacterium | reverse complement strand
TCTATGGAATTGGTCTTTAAAAATAAATTTTCTTATTTTGTATGTGCAAAAAATGAAATAATAGAGAAATACAATAATGCTTATAAAGCCGAGAATTGGCGATATGGCAAAAAAAGACACCATCAGAACCCCTGAAACAAGCATCAACAGAAAAAATATTGCAGGCCCTATCAAATAACTCACGCTTATGGGCCAAATCAATTCTTTTTTGGGGCAACGTGGCAGATAGTGAGACATCATGAGATATTCCAGATAAGCCCAAATGCAGAGACGTGCTATGAATAATTTAAAGCAGATGGGCAGGAGGTGCAGCATCAGAGATAGGCCCTTCGCCATGAGCACAATAATTTCCACTGGTTTGTTTTTGCTTTATTTTTATTTATCAAAAATATCAAATTATAAAGTTTAGAAAATATTTAAATAATGGGTGCCCTGGTTTGGGCTTTGAGTGCATTGTTTTTCGACGATCTCGAGCCCAAGGATTAGAGTTGTTTGAATTTTTTGAAAAAATGGCCAATCTGTGATTGTTTGAAAAAATGGCTGCTCATTAAAATGGGTGTCAATTCAATTGCTCCATTTTATGTTGCGGGTTGCGTATGTGATGTTATCCTTGGCGCACTTCCCCATTTCTTTTTGAAGCGGCATGATAATTAGAGACAGCATGGTAATTAGAGGCAGCCTGGTGATTAGAGACAGAGTAATAGAAATCAAAATAGAGAAAATCCAAGAACGCCATATGGCCCCTTTGCAATCTTCCCAGGTGATACCCAGTTCCTGCCAATTTTTTCTATGGAATTGGTCTTTAAAAATAAATTTTCTTATTTTGTATGTGCAAAAAATGAAATAATAGAGAAATACAATAATGCTTATAAAGCCGAGAATTGGTGATATGGCAAAAAAAGACACCATCAGAACCCCTGAAACAAGCATCAACAGAATAACTATTGCACGCTCTATCAAATAAATCACGCTTATGGGCCAAATCAAGTCTTTTTTGGGGCAACGTGGCAGATAGTGAGACATCATGAGATATTCCAGATAAGCGCAAATAAAGAGATGCGCTATGAACATAAATATTTGCATTATTTTTAAATTTTTTTTATTTTTAATTATAATAAATATTAACTTATAAAAGTTAAAAAATATTTAAAATTTGATTTTTTAATTTATTGTATTGAATTTTCTGTAAATACTAACCCAGTATTGAAAATTATTGCCACTCAATTACCATACCGGCCAACGCAACAAACGGGCCAAAACATAACCACTGGCTGGAATCAACAAGGATCCTAGGATGATTTTTGGACTGGTTGTAACCAAGGTCCATGTGCAAAATACAATGCTGATTGTCAATGAAACCAAAAGCAATGGCGAACGAGCAATATTCTTTTTATGCATAAATTTGATCAGTGCTGCAGCAATGACAACATAAATCATGATCAGTAATGTGACTGACAGTGTAATCAAGGTGTCAATTTGCTGTGCAAAAGATTGGCTGCGCAGCAAGAGAATGCATGCCATTAAACACAATGTGGTGATCTTTATTCCCATAACTGGGCTGTTCTTACCGTTGATTTTATTGAAAAAAGAAGGGAACAAGCCAGAATTAGCTGCTGTCAACGCCACTTGACCCGAAGCCAACAGCCAGGAATTCAGTGATCCAAAGCACATGACAAAGACCAGGCCCTGAATGAATTTATCCCATCCTGCACCCAACGTATGCTGGAATAAGGCGGCGTATGCATTGGGACTTTGGGATAAAATAGCCCGCGGTACGATCCCAAAAATGCTCAAAGTATTGATGAAGTACAGGGCCATAACAAGAAAAGTTCCTAAAAAAAGGGCCCTAGGAATGGTTTTTCCTGGATTTTTGACACAGTCCGCCACGGTGGTGCCTGCTTCCAGACCTACAAACCCCCAAAAGGTCAGCAAGCTCGCCGCACTCAGAGCAGAAAAAGCAGGCATTGCCACAGGTTCGTTTAAAATTTTTACATCAAAGAAATACAGGCCAAAAAGGGGAATGGCCATCAGTGGCAAAACCTTTAGAACGGAAAAAACAACTTCTCCAATGCCAGACAATTGAGCGCCCCGAATGTTTAGGCCCATCAAAGCCCAAAGTCCCCCCATTTGCACAGCCAATCTGCCGAAACCGCCTAAATCACCCACCATATGTTCCAGGGCACTGGTTCCCAGTAAAATCAGGGGGATAGAGCTGAGCCATGCCGCAACCCAGTAGGTCCACCCTGCGTAAAATCCCCATCGTTTTCCAAAGGCTGCTCGGATGTAAACATGGGGGCCGCCAACCATGGGTTTGTATATGGCAAGGGCCGAAAAGATGTGGCATAATGCCATGGCTCCGCAACCTGTAACAAGCCAGCTGAGAACCCCCCAAACGCCGTATTCAGATAAAGGGCGCGGCAACAAGAACATGGCAGAGCCTAGTTGTAAATTTACAACTAGGGCAAAGGCGCCCCCAAACCCCATTTCCCGGGGCAAAGGTGATGTGGACATGTGGCGAGTTTTTTCCATTTTCGAAGGGCCGCTGCTCTGTTTTTAGAGTTTTAATCCTGCAACATTTCAGCTTGTACAATGGCCAAATAATACAAGAGCTTTTCCCGAAAGTACAGGGTTTCCCTATGGGGGGCTGCTGATTTTCAAATAAAATATCAGCGTACAGGCCAATGAAAGATTCGGGACAACAGGTATCCAGACGCTGGAATCAGGGTTGAAAAAAGCAAAACAATGGTGGAGAGGGAAAATAAAATCCAAATACAAAAGACCAGGCTGAGTCCGATGGAACATCGCAACAGCCAACCATTTCCCAAACCATCGCGTCGAATCAGGGCCATTAGGGCCCCGACAGAGAGGATGTAAATGCCAATATACAGGGCTGTTGACAGACCGATCATTGTTTGGATTTGATCGTACAGTGTCTGATTTTGCATCACCATGACGCAAGCCAGCAAGCACCCTGTGGTTATTTTTATACCCACAGCCGGGCTGTCATGTCCATTGATTTTTCCAAAAAAATCGGGAAGAAGTCTGCTTTTTGAACATGTTGCAACCACTTGTCCACCCGCCAAAATCCAAGAATTCAGGGACCCAATGCAGACAATAAAAACAGTCGTATCAATTATTTTACCCCAGCCCAAACCCAAAGATCGATCCAGCATAGCCCCGTAACAGTTGCTGGCACTCAACAGAATGTCCCTTGGAACAATGCTGAGAATGCTGGCCGTATTAACCATATAGATTGCCATGGCGATAAGGGTTCCACAAAACAGGGCGCGTGGAATTATTTTTTTAGGATTTTTAACGCTATCAGCGATGGTTGTTCCGCCCTCCAAGCCTACAAAACCCCAAAAAGTCAGCAAACTGGCTCCATTGAGGGATTCCAAGGGAGATGCCTCAATGGGCGCCATTAAAATATCTTTTTGCCAAAATGGCATACTGATCAGGGGCAAAACAATCAATGGCAACATTTTTAAAAGGGCAAAGATCCGTTCGCCCAAACCCGATAGCTGGGATCCGCGAATGTTCAGCAGCATCAGAGCCCACAATATTCCACATTGGGCAAAAATACGTCCGATAACCCCAAAATCACCCATCATATTTTGCAACGAATGCAGGGCCAGTACGATCAAAGGGGCCGAGGCCAACCAGCCCAAAACCCAATACGTCCACCCAACATAAAAAGCCCATCGCTTCCCAAAAGCTTGCCCAATATAAACATGGGGTCCGCCCACCATAGGATGGTGACTGGCTAGAGCTGAAAAAACATGGCACAGCACCATGGCACCAGCCCCAGCAATCAACCAACTGCCGATTCCCCAAATGCCATAGGGTGCCAAAAGGCTGGGCAATACAAAAATACCCGACCCCAATTGCAGGCTGAGCACCATGGCCACAACTGAAAAAAAACCCATAGAGCGCTGAATCGTGGACATAGTGGGGCCTAAAAGTAGGAGGATGGAGGAGGAGGATAAGGGGGTTAAAGGGGCGGATGAAGGAAAGAGTTGGTCTTATCTGCAATCAAAATAGGTCCTTAGGGCAATTAAAAAAGGCCCACAGATGGCTCTTTTTAAATTCAACACATTGTAGATTATTTCAACAAATTGCAAATCAATGTAAAATTTTTTTTCAATGTTTTGTAGGGAAATGAATAGGGGCGCCTGGATTGATGCAATGGCATTATTGGCCCAAAGGCTGTCAGTTGGAACAAGGGCATTCATGTGAATCTGGGAAGCACTGGCATGAAAAGCACAGCCATGGGGACCACATTGACGCCAGTTGGTATATTGATTGTTGAATTGTATATTGATTGTTGAATTTTTGCAGCAGTTTTTTTTATGGGAACAGTCCTGGCCTTGCCATTGTTTTTGACAAAGCCCAATGCTTCAGGCTGGGCAGAACATGGGGCAAAGCCAGACTGCGGGCAAGGGCATTGGTGGAAAAATATTGCCACATATCATCAGTAAATTTGGTCCAATGCCTTCAATTTAAACATCGTAAGAAATCTTGGTCCAGTACATTCAATTTAATATAGGGTGAATTGCAGGGAGGGACCCGATCATTCACCAGCACTAGGTCATTTAACAGTACTAGATTCTATTTTCTGTGGACCTATGGCAAGATTCGCACCATCAGTGCATCTAAAAAATCCGACAATGCTTGGCGTTTTTCCATCAACAGCTTTTCTCCATTTTTGGCCATGGATCTGGCTTTTTCAGGATGCTCTAGAAAATCACATAGGATGTGGAACAGTTTTTCAGCTGGTATTTGAACGGTTGCATGGAATGGCAAAAAGTCGTTGACCACATCCTGTGAATTGGGGACATATGGCCCAGTAATAGGCAGGCAACCTTGGGCAATGGGCTCTAAAATGCTGTGACCATAGCCCTTTTTGGTGAATGAATTCCCCATTACAACAAATGGGGACTGGCTATAAAACAGATCCAATTCTCCTAGGGTATCGATGATATAGAGATCGCATTTTTCAGAGATTTCCTTATATTGGGATCGGAAATGATGGGTCAGTCCAGTTTTTTGCAACATCTTTTTTAGATTGTCCGTTGGGGCGATGCGCAGTGCCCATACCAAAAGTAAATCTGGGTAAATTTGTCTCAGGCGTTTGTGTGTATCCAAAACAAGAGATTCTTCTGCAGCCACCGTGCAAGACACAAACCAAAATCGGCGGTCCTTGGCAATTGGCCCTGTATTTTCCCCTTTTTTCCATGAGGAAAAACCGTACTTTAAACCAGGCATCAGTGTTTCTTGGATGAGGCCCTTTTTTAGGCCCCATGCATAGATGGGCTTTTTACAAGTCATCCATATGCCAGAAGATAGGGACAGCAAGCAGGGCAAAAAGCCCCCTAAAAGTTTGTAATTTGCAAAATCACTCCCTACGGTAAAATTGATATTGAAAAATGGAATGTTTTTTTTATGCAGCTCTAGCCATAAATTGGGCCATATTTCGCATTCTAAAATGCAAGCTGCATCGGGTCTCCAGTGATCTAAAAAACGTTGAACAAACAGAGGCGTGTCCAGAGGCCACAAGAGCATCATAGAACCCAGTGGCAGTTTTTTGGAAATGGTGGAAAAACATGTGGCATCACATCCTGTGACCACAAAAGAAGCATCTGGTGCGTATGCACGAATACGATGGATCAGGGTCAGACCAGAACGCAATTCCCCTAAACTGGCCCCATGAATCCAAACAAGACGGCCCTGAGGTCGGGGCGTATCGCAAAGGCCCATGAATTCCAACCAACGGGGATCTTTTTTCGCCCATTTTTTAAACAGCAGACCAAGAATCGGGGTGGCTGCCCCCAGCAATCCTCTATAGATGGTGAATATCAGACGAACATGCAGGGGAAAACCCAATGCTTTTACGCCATGAAAATGCCTTTCCACACCATTGATTTTATTCTTGAGGGATGCGTGAGGCATAGGTGGATTCCTTGGAAAGATTGGAAAATTTGGTGCGTTGGGCATCAAAATGCAAGGGCACTGTGGCAATGGGCCCATGACGTTGTTTGGCAATGATGATTTCAGCCACATTGTAAATGTCGGACATTGTTTTTTGCCACGAAGCCATTTTTTCGGATCCTTCGGTGGGTTTTTTCCGCGATTCATAGTACTCTTCACGGTACACAAACATGACCACATCGGCATCTTGCTCGATGGTTCCAGATTCTCGTAAATCTGATAATTGGGGACGCTTGTCATCGCGTTGCTCTACGGCGCGGGACAATTGGGATAGGGCAATAACGGGAACCTGCAATTCCTTGGCCAATGCCTTTAATCCTCTGGTGATTTCTGACAATTCTTGAACACGATTTTCAGATCCTGATCGACCAGATGAAAGCAACTGCAAATAATCAATCAATATCAGTCCAATATTTTCTTTTCTCTTTAATCGACGACATCGGGTCAGCAGTCCTGCAATGGATAGGGCTGGTGTATCGTCAATAAACAGGGGCAATCCATGCAATTTTCTGGAAACTTCTACAAAGGCCGGAAAATGGCTTTGCTCAATGGCACCACGTCGAATGCGATCCGATGAAATACCTGTTTCCTGGCCCAACAGGCGCATGGCCAACTGATTGGCCGACATTTCTAGGGAAAAAAATGCCACCGGAGAACCATCGCCATCAGGTGATTTCAGGTGTGCCACAGCGGCATTGAAAGCCATATTCGTGGCCAGGGCCGTTTTACCCATAGAAGGTCTTCCTGCAATAATAATGAGATCTGAGGGATGCAATCCACCCAATAATTTGTCCATATCGGCAAATCCTGTGGATACACCCACAATGCGACTGTCCCGTTTGTAGGCTGTTTCCGCCATGGCGATGGCTTGATCCAATGCATGGCCAAAAGGCATGGGTCCGCGTTCCGTACCCCATTGAGTCAAGGAAAACAAGCGATGTTCCACAGCCTCGATGTGCTCCATAGGAGTGGGTCCATCCAAGGTAATTTTTTGAACATCTTCCACCAAAACTTGCCCCAATTCCATCAATTGACGCCGCAAATACATGTCAAAAATTTGCTGGGCATAATCCCGGGCATTGCGAGACGGCAACAGCATTCCCGCAAGTTCCGTTAAATATGCAGCTTCTTGACCCTTTGTTTCTTCTTTTTTGAAATACTGAGCCAGTGTAATGGGATTGGCCAAAGACCCGCGCTGAATAATAGTAGCCAGCGCCGTATAAATGCGTTGATGCAGGGGTTCGTAAAAAAAATGACTGGCAAATAAATCTGGCAACTGTTCAATGGCCAGATTATTTCGCAGCAATATGCCCAAAAGAGCTTGCTCAACTTCTTGACTATAGGGGACGGACACCGTTGCGCTTATTGTTGGGGTTCCTATTAATGTACATGTCGCGGGAAAAACTCTCAACCATGGACTGGGCCCAAGATTCGCCCTAAATTTTCCCAAATTCAAACAGAATAACCCCATTATCCCAATATTTTAGCCCACTGGATCACCACTGAATCAGAATAATCCTTAGAAAATTCTAAAAAGATTGAAATTATAACAATAGATGGGCTAGGCCCCAGCAGATTCCCATGATCTTTATGGGAAGATGACCCAGAATGGGCTGTTGCAATGTTGTGGCAGGGATGCAGGGGTGGGGCAAACAAGCCTGTTGCCTTGAAAGAAAACCCAGAAAGGCCCCCTATCCGTGATTTCCTTTTTTGCCCCAGTTTTGTTAAGATGCAGGTGTGCGACTTTACAGACCAATCTTGATAAATGTCTTTTTTTATATATGAACCCACCATAGGGAATGCCAGACCCGCCACAGATGGCTCTCCTCAGGAATACCCCAGACCTATGGAAAGTCTATTTTTATACAACACCCTTTCGGGGCACAAAGGGGAATTTGTGCCATTGGTGCCGGATCATGTGGCCATGTATGTTTGCGGTCCAACGGTTTACGATCGCATTCATTTGGGCAATGCTCGGTGCATGCTGGTATTTGACACCTTGTATCGGGTACTGAAGCACATTTATCCCAATGTCAATTACGTGCGTAACATCACAGATGTGGATGATAAAATCAACGCTGAGGCCAAAAAACAAGGTATTCCCATTGCCCAATTGACAGAGCAAACAACCCAGTGGTTTCACGAGGATGTTGCTTTATTGGGGCTGTTGCAGCCAACCCACGAGCCGCGGGCAACCCAATGGATTGGTCCAATGATCGAAATGATCGCCCAAATGATCGATGCCAGAGCGGCCTATGTCAGCCAAGGGCATGTCCTGTTTGACGTATCCGTTTCAGAAAATTATGGGCGACTATCTAATATGAACTTAGATCACATGGAGAGTGCTGCCCGCATTGAACCCGCCTCTTACAAAGATGATCCCTTGGATTTTGTGCTATGGAAGCCATCAAGCGAGGATGAACCGGGTTGGTACAGTCCCTGGGGGCATGGACGTCCAGGATGGCATATCGAATGTTCGGCCATGAGCGCCCATTTTCTGGGGTCCATGATTGATATTCATGGCGGAGGTCGTGATTTGATGTTTCCACATCATGAAAACGAGCGCGCCCAAACATGCGCCTGTTTTGAACAAGAAGAATGTGCCCAATGCTGGATGCATACGGGAATGTTGGTTGTGGCTGGACAGAAAATGTCAAAATCATTGGGCAATTTCGTGACCTTACACGATGCGCTGAAGGATCAGCCTGCAGAGGTATTGCGTTGGGCCTTGTTGACCAGTCATTACAGGCATGCTCTGGATTGGACTGAATCCTTGGTAAAACAAGCGCGCATGTCCGTGGACAGCCTGTACGGTGCCTTGGCCCGAAGCCAGAATGCCACTGGGGCTGGTTACGGTCCTGAAAGCATCGCGAAAGAAACCATAGATCCTCGGTATTGGGCTGCCTTGTGCGATGATTTGAATACGCCCCAGGCCTTGAATCGATTGCAGCAACTGACGCGCTCTTTGCATAAAAATCCTAAGGATGCTTTTTTGGCCCAACGTTTGTATGCCAGCGCCTATGCTTTGGGTCTGGTTACGGTGCATCCCCAAACATGGTTTCAGCCTGAGGAAAGGTTGGCCCTTTCCAAAGAAGATATCGCTATTTTTATTGAAAAACGCAAACAAGCCAGAGCCGCTAAAGATTTTTCGGGTGCCGATGCCATTCGTTCAGAATTATTAGAAAAAGGCATCATACTGGAAGATTCTGGAGCAGAAACCAGTTGGCGCGTGATTTGAGGTTGTGGGGATTTTGAGGCGATGCTGATTCAAGTTATGGCATTGCTTTGGTTTGCACCCATTCGAATGATGGGCTTGCATCCATGGGATCAGGAAAAGTTTACGACAGATGAGCGAAAGTTGCCTTTGTCGTGCAAGAAGCCTGAATAAATTTTAACCAAATAGCCCATTGTCTAAACGTTTATTGTAAAATTTACAATGTAATTTTAATAAAATATATCAAAATATTTAGTAATTTTATGTCATTTTTTAAATATTCAAAACGTTAAATTTTAGAGTGCTGGGATTTTTTGGTCCAATTTTCGGTCAAGTACCCAGGATGCCAATTTTCTCATCAAAAAGACAACTTCAGCAAAGAGCAAAGGGGTGGTATCCCAATGGCGCCACCTATGCCACCCAATGCAGTTGATCTTCGCCCAAGAGAACTGGACCAAAGCAGAGCATCGATCCCCAGGAATGGTTTCGGGGTGACGGTGCCCATAAAAGCTTAGGAGCACTGCTACATAGCCAGCCAATCCTGCTGACCTGAACCATCCCAAGAGCCAGTTTGCCAATCTTGTCCCCACCCAAATGGAATGCTTTAATCTGGGGCAATGCCCAAACAAACACAATGGCTTGTGGCCAGTATTTGGGATTTGCGTTCATTTATACTTTTTCAGACACGGGAATAAATTTTTCGGGATGGCTTTTAAAGTGAGGGTATTGGTCATTGTCATCGTTTAGGCTGATGCCAGTTAGCAATACAGCATCGGCATAGGATCCGCGCAGTGTGGGTTTTTCCTGGCACATTTTTTCAAATCCTGCCTGTGAGATTTCCCATTGGTGCAACAGAGCCCAAATGGTTTCTTGGACATGAACCAATTCTGACAAGGATTTGTCATGGGTATGCGCCGTGGTGACTTCCCCGGCCTCCTCCATCAATTTATTTTTCAGCAGAGCTTCTTTTTGATCCAATGGTATGGGGTGGGTTTGAGCAAGAATATTGTGCTGCTGCATCCACTGGGCGTCCTTGCTGCGAATGATTTTGTGGCAGGCGAATGTTTGGCTCGTGCTCATTGTGATTTCTTTTTTTCTGAGAATTTAGATGTATTGTAGGTGCGAACATTTAATTTAAATAAAATGTGAATTTTGCCACCATCAACAGTATGGCCAAGTGAGAAACCCTTGGAAGTTACGGACCTTACCGATTCCCATGTCAAAAATTGAACTGCATCAACTGCGAGTCGGTACAAATAGAATCAATGGGGTAGGTGGAATGAGCGGGGGGGATCTGCCAAGTGAGAAAAAAGAGGCAACGATGGCAATGTATGGGATGGTCGCATGAGGAAAGTTTCACTCTGATGCGAATGCGCCCGGACCAATTCATGGTCGAATCTGCACACCTGAGGCCACATAATACCATGTAAAAAACCATGGAATGGATCTCTTGGTGTACCGTATTCATCCATATATTTTATTAGAATGCCATTGGGATGCTGGTTTTCTACCTGGCAGTTCTTGGGGGTGGCGCATAGGTGGGGGGGGCAGACCCAGTTGTCACTTATTACCTCAATGTTGCCCCGACCCAAGATCATGTGTGATTTTTTGCCATTTCGGTGGCACCAAGGTTTGTGCCTTGATACAGAGTCAAGGCCGGATTCCCCTGGAGCAGATTCTGCGATGGAAAGAGATTAGAGAGTAAATCCGATGGTTTCAGGGGTTCTTCTAATTTTGCAGAATTTGGCAAATTATCTTTCGATACAGGTGTTTTATCGTCTTCCACCATGTGGGATGTTGCCCGACCCTCTGGCCTTTGAGAAGTAGGTGTAATGGCGATGCTCGGCCTTTGACTCCCAGTGCCTTGCTTTTCTTTGGCTTTAGTGTCCCTTTTTCTTTCGACCCTGGTTTCAGTAATACCAGTCTTTGAGGAGACAAATCGTGCAAATTCTTTCAACTTATCAGTATATTCCTCTGTCTTACTAGGAGCATTATTAATCACATATAATTTGTTTGTAAACAAAAGCCCCTTCAGTAAAGGAACCCTATTCATTAATTGGATTATTTCATATGATTCTTTAAATTTAATGTATTGATAAAATTTTTCTTTTACTTTCCAATTCAGATTATTAAAGCTATCATTTTTATTTTGCATTTCGTTGTATATGGATAATGCGTATTCTAATTTATCGTTTGATTTTCGATTTTCAAAATCATATATATGTGTGCTTAATTGTTCTAAAAATTGACCCATAGTTAAACCACTCTCTGAGGGAACTTTCACTGAATTGCCTGCTTCAAATTCTGAAATTACTGAGAGGTTTTTTGTCAGAATTTTTCTCAAGTCTTTCAGAAAGTTAATTTTTAGGCAAAGCTCACTTGCCTTATATTTCTTGCAAATTTCCTTATGTTTTTCAGCATCATAGGTTCGATTCTTCGCCAATGGTGTCTGTTTTTCAATTAAACCTAAAAGTTCTTCTGATAGATCTTTTTGATCCTTCTGGAAGCTAGGAAAAATATCAAATTCAGATGACAAATTGGAACCTGCTTTGGTGTTTTTTTCAATGTTATCATGCCTATTTTCTAAATTTTTGAAATTCGTCAAGAACGAATATGCAGACCCAACTGCATCTATTTTTCTCAGTTCAGCCAGAGTATATTTGGTGAGACGTTCATTCTCATTCGACTCTGCCTCACCCATGAGGCCGGTCTTAGAATGATGTGCTCGGTATTTTTGGAGTGTTTCTAAAGAGTGGAAAAATGTGGGAAATCTTTCATGGGCATCTTTTGTGAGAAATGCTTCTAAAAACCCTTTGTCATCGTCTTCATAGGCACCTTTTTTCCCGAATGTATCTGTAAGAAGTTCGGAAAATGCTTCACATATTTTCAAAGGTTCAAACTTATCAACCCTTTTACCACTGTACTGAAACAATAAACAACGGGCAAAATTATTAGCAAGTGACTTTGGTGCTAAAATTTTAATAATTCCATTGAATATTTTGCCAAAATCATCATTTTTTTCTATTTTTGCCTTCAAATTACAGAGGTTTTCTTTCTGCTTTGTATTGATCTGCGGATCGCCTTGCTTTTCAGTGGCTTTAGTGTCCCTTTTTCTTTCGACCCTGGTTTCAGTAATACCAGTCTTTGAGGAGACAAATCCTGCAAATTCTTTCAACCTATCAGTATATTCCTCTGTCTTACTAGGATTATTATTAATCACATATAATTTGTTTGTAAACAAAAGCCCCTTCAGTAAAGGAACCCTATTCATTAATTGCATTATTTCATATGATTCTTTAAATTTAATGTATTGATAAAATTTTTCTTTGTTTTTTATTTGATTCAGGCTAGTACCGGAATGTTTCATTTCATTGTATATCGATTCTGCATAGGATTCTTTGTCTTTTCGTTGTTCAAAATCATCTATATGTTTTTCCAATTGTTTTAAAAATTCTCCTATATCCAAAGATTCTCTTATACCTAAAGATTCTCTTATATTTAAAGCATTTGGTGGGCAGAATTCTTCTCTATGATCTGATTCAAATTCTGAAATTACTGAGAGGTTTTTTGTCAGAATTTTTCTCAAGTCTTTCAGAAAGTTAATTTTTAGGCAAAGCTCACTTGCCTGATATTTCTTGCAAATTTCCTTATGTTTTTCAGCATCGTAGGTTCGATTCCTCGCCAATGGCCCCTGTTTTTTGGTTAATCCTAAAAGTTTTTCTGATAGATCTTTTTGATCCTTCTGGAAGCTAGGAAAAATATCAAATTCAGATGACAAATTGGAACCTGCTTTGGTGTTTTTTTCAATGTTATCATGCCTATTTTTTGAATTTTTGAAATTCGTCAAGAACGAATATGCAAAGCCAACTGCATCTATTTTTCTCAGTTCAGCCAGAGTATCTTTGGTGAGACGTTCATTCTCATTCGACTCTGCCTCACCCATGAGGCCGGTCTTAGAATGATGTGCTCGGTATTTTTGGAGTGTTTCTAAAGAGTGGAAAAATGTGAGAAATCTTTCAGGGGCTTCTTCTTTGCCCAATATTTGTATAAAAAGTTCGGAAAATGTTTGACATAGTTTCAAAGGTTCAAACTTATCATGCCTGTCATTACTGCTATTAGGGCTATTACTGGGGTACCAATATAGAAAATAGGCATAATTATCAGCAAGTGATTTTGATGCTAAAATTTTAACAGTTCCATCGAATATTTTGCCAAAATCACCACTTTTTTCTATTTCTGCCTTCAAATTACAGAGGTTTTCTTCTGTAAATCGAACTCTCTTATTTGTATTGCCCTGTGCATCGTCTTGCTTTTCAGTGGACAAAACAGGTTGAGCCATAAAACAGGCCCATGCGAGTAGTAAAATGCCCTTGTTGGCTGAAATCAAACGATTGGAAACTTTCATAAATTTCTTTCTATATCTATTGATAACTAAATATTAATATATAGTTATCAATTTGTCAATATTAGTTATCAGTTTAAGTTTTCCTATTTTTCAGTAAGGAAATGGTGACACAGGCCCCATCAGAATGGGGTGCTGGCCGAATAGAGAACAGTCCCCCATGGTCATCTATGATTTTTTGAACAATGGCAAGCCCCAGACCCATGTGGGACGTTTAAGATTTTCGGTGGCACCAAGGTTTGTGCCTTGATACAGAGTCAAGGCCGGATTCCCCTGGAGCAAATCCTAATTACATTGAACTAAAGATTGGGCCGTTTCTGTTTTTTGTTCAAATTTGGTAAATCGTCTTCGAAAATCGTCTTCAAATATAGCATTTCGAATATTGCCTGACCATCTGGCAATTGGGAATTAGGTGCAACGGCGATGCTCGGCTTTTGATTCCCAGTGTCTTGCTTTTTAGTGGCTTTAAGATCCCTTTTTCTTTCGATTTCAAAACTGGGGAGTATGGAGGTTGCCTTCACCGCATCTTGCTCTTCTTTGATCTTAGTCCTACGGGAGACAGAATCTATAAAATTTTCAAAACTGGGGAGTATGGAGGTTGTCTTCACCGCATCTTGCTCTTTCTTGGTCATTTCAGAAATACCAGTCCGTGAGGAGAGAAATTTTGTAAATTTTTCAAACTCAGCTTGATTCTTCCCGGTTCTAATACGAGAGCCATTCATAACCGATCTATTTGCAGCCAAAAGCACATTCAGTAAAGGAACCCTATTAATTAATTCTATTATTTTATTTGATTCTTCAAAGTTAATGTATTTCAAGTATTTGCTGATAATTCTTTGTTCTTTCAAAATTGAATCTTTGTACATTTGATCGCTACTTTGTTTCATTTCATTGTATATCGATTCTGCATAGGATTTTTTGTCTTTTCGTTGTTCAAAAGTAGTAATATGTGATTCGAATTGTTTTAAAAAGTCTTTTATATTTAAATGTTCTTTTATACCTAAAGCTATATTTAAATGTTCTTTTATACCTAAAGATTTTATTATATTTGCCCCATGATCTAATTCAAATTTTGAAATTACTGAGAGGTTTTTTGTCAGAATTTCCTTCAATTCTTCCAGAAAGTTAATTTTTAGGCAAGCCTGATTTGCATAATATTTCTTGCAACTTTCCTTATGTTTTTCAGCATCGTAGGTTCGACTCTTCCCCAATGGTGTCTGTTTTTCAATTAAACCTAAAAGTTCTTCTGATAGATCTTTTTGATCCTTCTGGAATCTAAGAAAATACTGATGTTCAGCTAACGAATTGCGACCTGATTTATCTTTTTTTTCAACCTTATCACCCTTATATTTTGATCTGCTCAAATTCGTCAAGTAGGAAGATGCAGCGTGAACTTCTTCTATTTTTCTCAGTTCATCCAGAGTATCTTTGGTGAGAGTTTTACTCTTATCCGACTCTGCCTCACCCATGAGGCCAGCCTTAGGATGATCTTCTCGGTATTTTTGGAGTGTTTCTAAAGAGGAGAAAAATGCGGAAAATCTTCCACGGGCTTCTTCTTTGCCGTATGTATCCACCAAAAGTTTGGAAAAATGTTTACATATGTTTAAAATTAAATATTTATTTGGATCAATTTTGATAGTATTGTGGGATCCCCATAGATACCTGGCATCATTATCAACAAGTGATTCTCGTGCTAAAAATTTAACAGTTTTCTCGAACATTTTACCAGGATTACTGCCTTTTTTCATCTGTTTTTGCCAATGACCGAGGTTTTCTTTTGTAAAACGGAGTCTCTTCTTCGTATTGATCTGTGCATCGTCTTGCTTTTCCGTGGACAAAACAGGTTGAGCCATAAAACAGGCCAATAAAAGCAGGGAAACGCCCTTGTTGGCTGAAACCAAATGTTTGAAAACTTTCATAAATTTTTTAGTTAATGGGTATGATCATATATTAACAATTTATTAATATTTTTTCAATATATATTATGGTCGCAATTTTCCATTTTTCATTAATGAAATGGTGACACAGGCCCCATCGGAATGGGGTGCTGGCCGAATAGAGAACAGTCCCCCATGGTCATCTATGATTTTTTGAACAATGGCAAGCCCCAGACCCATACCCTGGGCTTTGGTGGTTTGGTAGGCTTCACACAACAGCAAAGCTTTGTCCGAAGACAATCCAGAACCATTATCTTGAATGGATATCATGATCCAATCCTTGTTTTCCTTAATGGATACCGTAATGCACCCATCCAAGCGCTTGGTTTCCTCAATAGACTCAACGGCATTTTTAAAAACATTGGTAAAAACTTGCTCTATTTGTTGGGCATCGGCATGCACAGGGATAGGCTGTCGCGTGTAATCAAAGGAGATGCCTGGATAAGCCTGTTGATGCAAAACGATTATTTGGATCAATACAATGTTTAGATCCGTATTGGCCAATCGAGGTTGAGGCAATCGTGCAAAATCTGAAAATTCCGAAATCAGATCTCCGATATGATGCACTTGGCGAATAATGGTATCGATGCAATCTTGAAAAATTTCAGGTTCATTTTGAATTTCCTTGATGTATCGACGGCGCAAGCGCTCTGCGGAAAGAGCGATGGGGGTCAGTGGATTTTTAATTTCATGGGCAATTCGGCAGGCCACATCGGACCAGGCGCTTTTTTTCTGTGCAGCAATCAGGGTGCTGATATCGTCCATAGTTGCAACAACGGTATCTGTTGTTGCCAGCCACTGAATGTGCAATCGAAAGGTGCGAACATGATGCCCGCGTATCAATGTAATGGAATCGCTGTATGCCGTTTCAGAGTTGCTCAATGCTTGGGTAAACAAGGGTTGAAACTCTGGGATAATGTTTAAAAGATTCTCTTCCTCCAGGGACCCCATAGGTGTTAGTAATTTTTGTGCAGTGGTGTTAAAGAACACGATGGTGGCATCGGGTTTCAAACTCATCACCCCGGAAGAAGCACCCTCGAGGACACTCTCGATAAAAAGATTGCGATTGTACAGATGATCATTGGCAGTATTCAATTCTTTGGTTTTTGCACCAACTTCTTGAGACATACTGTTAAAAGCCGACATTAAATAGCGCAATTCACTGGTTGCTGGCATGGTTTCAGATGGGATAAGGGGAATCTGACCTCGTCGGACTTCTTCGGATGCCCGAATCAAGGCGCCGATAGGCTGAATGGTTTGTTGGGCAAAAGACAATCCTCCAATCATGGCAATTAGAACAAGCATCAGTGTAAAGGCTATAAAGAGAGCAATGCTGACAGGAATCCAATATTTTTGGGTTTCTAAGTAATTTTGATAGGTTTTTGCCGCTTTATTTGTATCTGAAACACGTTCTAAAATTGCGCGATCAATGGGTCGGCAAATCAAAATAAAAGTATTTGTAAAAATATCCAGAGGTATCAATGCCAATAGGTGTTGAAAGTTTGTTGTAGATCGAATATACAGCCCACCATTTATGGCGTTATTCAGATCACTCATCTTTAAGGGCAATGTGGGTAGCCACCCCCCTTTGATAGAAAGAACGTGGACTGAAAGGCGCAAAGACGATGTTTCATTAGAAAATGCTGTCAGGGGGGCTGAAAAAATCATGCTACTGATATTTTGCAAATCTTCGTGACGATTTAGAACTTGAAGTAAATTGCCACCCAGTACGGATTTAAAACGATGGGATGGATCCAGGATACTGGTGCCAGGTGAATCGATGGCCAATGAAAGAAGTGGTTTTAGGGACTTTAAAAGTGTTTTGGCCGAAAATTCGATCAAGCTTTGCTGCTCTTTTAAATAATGTTGGGCAATGGCTTCGGCCCCCCGAACGGCTATTTGAACCTGGCGATCAAACCAAGTATGGACGCCGATATGCATAAAAAAAATAGAAAAAGACGCCAATATAAAGCATGGTATGGCGACAAAGAGGGCAAATGCACGGGCCATTCTGATTTGGAAACTGGATTTCTTGCGCTCTCTGGCATGTCGTTCTGGCCACATTCTGACAATCTTGCGCACAGCCCAAATTCCAAATCCAAAACACACCAGTGCTGTGATAAAGATCCATCTCCAGTGATGACTTGTTAGGGCTGCATAAGCCGTCATGATGGTTGATGGCTTGCTGCAGGTGCAATGGCATCAACGCAAACATTGGATTGCACCCCGCCATCCTGTTGGTTGTCCACAGCATCGGCATTTGACTGTGAAGTGGGTGCATTTTCAGCCACACTTTCAGCGCCATCATACAAATCTGAAATATGCTGCACAATGCTTTCTGGATCAGAATTTTGAAAAACACGGGCGCGAAACTCGTGGGCACCTGGCAAGCCCTTGCTGTACCAAGATAGATGCTTTCGGGCAATGAGAAGGCCTTGTTGCATGCCATAATAAGTCAAAAGCATCTGGAAATGTTCCACAGCAATTTCCTTTTGAATGGACAGCAGTGGGGGAGGAAGATGGATTCCTGTGGTTAAAAAATGGCGTACCTGACCTAAAAACCATGGCTTTCCATAACTGCCGCGTCCAATCATAATGCCCGATGTATTTTGAATAACCCGCTGGGCATCTTCAACCGTTGCAATGTCCCCATTTCCAATAACGGGGAAATCAACGGCTTCCTGCAGCCGATCAATAAAATCCCAATCTGCCTTACCTGAAAAAAGTTGGGTGCGCGTGCGACCGTGCACAGTCACATAGGCTAGTCCCTCTTGCTGGGCAATTTTAACCAAATCCAAGGCATTTTGATGCTGATCATCCCACCCTTTGCGCATTTTGACGGTAACGGGCACAGGAACGGCTTTGACGATGGCCCGAAATATCTTGGCAGCCAGATCCAAATCTTTCATCAATGCCGAGCCAGCATAGCTGTTAATGGCAATTTTTTTAACCGGACACCCCATATTGATATCAATAGAGCAAGCCCCCCGATCCACACTAAGGCGCGCTGCCTCGGCCATAATCTCTGGGTCATTTCCAGCCAGCTGTACGGCAATTTTTTCATCAGGCTGACAGTGGCGCAACATGGTTTTTTTGATTTGTCGAACCATGGATTGACTGGCAATCATTTCCGAAACAACCATACTTGGGGCGCTGTACTGTTGCACCAAACGACGAAAAACCCAATCGGTTACACCGGCCATGGGGGCCAACATAATAATGGGTTGGGGAAATGACGACAAAGGTTTTGGAAGACTGGGCCGCATGCACTATGCACAATGAGAATCTATGGAATCTATTAAAGAGACTATTGCCCCATTTGGCAAGAAAGGGGCATTCCAGTTAATGGTCAATCTGTTTGCCGACAGAGGGTTTGGCTGACTGGTTCTGCAGAGCCCTAACTATTTCGATTTATTTTTGATATTCTGTTGCTTCATTTTAATATAAAAAAAATTTTCATGCGCCTGATATTCAGTGATTTCGCCCAAAAAATCCCCCCATCCCCTACATTGGCAATGTCGGAAAAAGCCAATCAGCTGGCAAAACAGGGTATCCAAGTGATCAATCTCAGTGTTGGAGAGCCCGATCTGCCTGTACCCCAGTGGGTGCGTGCCGCGGCCATAGAGGCCATTGATCGCGGCGAACATGTCTACACGCCTATTGCCGGGTTGCCCCAATTGCAACAGGCTGTGGTGGATAAACTGGCTCGGGAAAATCATTTAACGGGGTATGAAAAACACCAGGTAATCGTGGGTAATGGGGCCAAGCAGGTTCTGTTTAATGCCTGTATGATATTGATTCAAGAGGGCGACGAGGTCATTGTGCCCGCACCGTACTGGGTATCCTACCCAACCATGATTACCATGGCCAAAGGAACTCCGGTTGTTGTAAAGTGCCCCAAAGAAGATGGGTTTAAATTGACGGCGCAAAAACTGGAAGCCGCCATTACCCTGAAAACGCGTTGTATTATTCTGAATTCGCCCAGCAATCCCACAGGATCTGTGTACACCCCAGAGGAATGGCGGGCTTTGGCCGATGTATTGTTGCGTTACCCAAATATTTGGATCATTTGTGACGATATTTATGAACATTTGGTGTACAAACCCTATAAATTTACAACCCTGCTAGAGGTAGAACCAAGATTGATAGACCACACCATTCTGGTAAATGGTTTATCCAAATCTTTTTCCATGACGGGTTGGCGTGTGGGCTATGGCGTTGGACCGAAAGAACCGATTCAGGCCATGACACGCTTGCAATCCCACAGCACATCCGGCGCCAGTTGCATTGCTCAATGGGCTGCAGTAGCTGCTTTGAATGACCCCCGGGCAGCAGATTTTCTGCAGCAACGCATTGAAATTTTTCAAAAAAGACAGGACATTTTGGTCAATGGATTGGGACATGTGATGCCTGTGGATCCCCCCATGGGTGCCTTTTATGCCTACGCAGATGTGACGGATCTGATGAAGAAAAAGGGAATTCCCACGGATTTGGCTTTGGGGCAGGCCATGTTAGAGCAAGCCTGGGTAAGTGGGGTCCCAGGAACTGAATTTGGCTTATCTGGGTATATGCGTTTTTCCTATGCTGTAAACCCAGATGTTTTGCTCCAGGCTGTGGGGCGCATCCAAAAATGGTCTGAAGAATAGTTTCAAAATCCACTGTTCAAAAGCCACTGTGCCTGTGGTTAGAGCAGGAGGGAGGGTCGTATGCTTTGACTGAATTTTATTCAGGGCCAAGGCATTGGGTTTCATGGGGGAGGGCATTGGTCATGGTCAGCCCCCTCAAAAACTTTGATCTGTTGCAGACCTATTGAGGACCTGTTTCAGAGCTGTTGCCCAAGCGTTCATGATCTATTGAAGAGCTGTTGCCGAAGCGTTGATGATCTATTGCCGAAGCCTTGATGATCTATTGAAGAGCTGTTGCCCAAGCGTTCATGATCTATTGCCGAAGCCTTGATGATCTATTGAAGAGCTGTTGCAGACCTGTTGCCCAAGCGTTCATGATCTATTGAAGAGCTGTTGCAGACCTGTTGCCCAAGCGTTCATGATCTATTGAAGAGCTATTGCCGAGGACCCTTTTCAGAGCTGTTGTTTTGTCAACGAGTTTTTGAATCCAATGCATACATTATTCACCATCTTTGATCTTAATCGGGCAAAGGTCCAAAGGGGCCTAATGCCTCTTTTCCACGTTCTAGGATTTCTCGTTTTGCTGCATATTCTGCAGGTAGAGTTTTTCTTAAAGCAGTCTGGGCCTTTGGACACAAACAGGGTGCTGTATGCAGGGGAATAAAATGACTCTGAATCAAGTGGGCTTTACCTTGGGTGTGGCTGCCGAGACTGCATCCTGATAAGGCAAGAGCAAGGAAAATAAGGGCAATGGAGGCTGGGGCTGTTCTCGTTCTGGGGCCCAGGATAAACCATTTTTCCCTCAGAATAGCCGCTGTTAAGATCTTGCAACGGGCTGTCAGGCAAGGTGTCACCATTGTGCTGCAGATTGTCAGGGCCAGGCTCTGATTGATTTGAAACCATTGGAATATCTTTTTACTGAATCGGATCAATGGCAATGTAGGGCAATAAAAATCCAAAAATCTTGCCACGATTAAAACAAACCTGCTGGATCCGTATTCTTCAATTGACGGACAGCCAATAATCCCGCTGTGGCACACATGCCAAAAATCAAAAGCCAAACAGAAAGAATGGTGCTCAAGGGCAGCAGCATGGGCAAGCGTGTGACGGATTCTGTCAAATAATACAGACCTCGTGCGGCTAAAACACCTGGCAAAAAACCAAAAACAGCCAACCACAATGCAGAAGAAATGACAACATAGCCAAGATAGCGCTGTGAATAGCCCATGGCCCGCAATGTGGCATATTCGGCAATGCGATTTCGGACATCGGTGAATAGAATTTGATACACAATAACCATTCCAACAATGAGGCCAATGACTACCCCCATGCCGAATGTAAATCCGATGGATGTGCGCTTGCGCCAATAATTTTCCTCGTGTTGAATCAATTGGTCGTGCCTCAAAATTTGTACCGTCGGAGATAGCATAGAGCGCAATTCTTCTTGGGTGCGCTTTATATCGTATCCTGGATTTAAAGTCAGTACACCAATGTGAGAAATGTTGCTTGGTGTGGATGGAAATAAAGAGTAAAAAGTGGCATGGCTGGTAACGGCGTTTCCAGTTGCTGCAAAAGATGCCCCCATATTCCAAGTTTTGGCCACACGAACCTGACAATCATTGATTTCCACGGGAACCATGGTTTGGGTTTTAAGCATATTGGAAATGGGTCCAAATTCAGGCTTGGACAATGCATCAAAAATAATGGTATTGCGCATATTTAAAATACTGGAATACTGGGACGGATCTAGTCCCCTGATGACCCAATCATTGGGACTGATGCCCAGCATCAAAACAGTGGAAATTTCTTTGGTAATAGGATTTTTCCATCGCGCTGGACTCAGCAGCATGGGGGAAAATTTGGCAACAGCGGGATGTCCGTACAGTCGGGCCAGATGGGCCGTAGAGAAGGGGAGCCCTTGCCAAATGGCATTGGTTTGACTGTGCATCACAAAAATATCCCCACGCATATGGCGAGGAAGATTGGCCGCACTGCGGAATAGGGAATCCCGAAATCCCAATTGCATAAAAACCAAAATACAGGCAAACATAACGCCCAAAAGCGCCGTCAATGTTTTGGATCGCTCGTAAAAAAGCTGTTTCCAGGCCAATCGTGCTGCAAAATAAAAAGACATTGGTGGGTGTGTACTCTGGTTACAAGGCCGGTAAAATACGTTGAAAAAGTTGATTTTTGGGGCTTTTCTTGGACCAAAACAACGTGATTCTTATTTTAAGCAAAAATAGGTTTTTTTGTCCATGGCAAAAGGGCGCTAGCCAAACTTTTAAAAATGTGATAAATATTTCTCATATCAAACATAATGACTGGTCAAAATGAGTTCTGTTCAAAGTACAGCTGAACGCGTCAAGAAAATCGTAATGGTTAATCTAAATGTCCGGGAAGATCAAGTTGTTGAAGAGGCTAGATTTGCCGAAGATTTGGGGGCTGACAGCCTGGACACAGTAGAGTTGGTGATGGCTCTGGAAGAAGAATTTAAGTGCGAAATTCCCGATGCAGAGGCTGAAAAAATCAGAACAGTCAAGGATGCCATCGATCATTTGCAGGCGCATACCAACGCCGCTACACAGACCGCATAAAATGGCAAATCAATTTCACACGGCCAAAGAGTCTAGGATCATGGACAGCCTTGATCTGTTTGCCTGCAAGACTTTGGATTCAAATCAGAGAATTGTGGTGACCGGAGCTGGCTTGGTTACACCCTTAGGATGTGGAGTTGAGAAGGTTTGGAGTCGCATTATTGCTGGTGACAGTGGTATTGTGCCCATTACTTTGTACGATCAAAAAGAGCGTTTTCACTCTCAAATTGCCGGTGAAGTTCCCCTTGATTCATTCGTTCCATCGGATTATTTGGTAAAAAATGCGAAAAAAATGGGCCGCTTTATTCAGTGGGCCATGATTGCGGCCAAGGAAGCCCTGGAGGATGCCCAATGGGATCCCGCTGAAAGTTTTGAAAAAAGTGTACGAACCGGGGTGGTGGTTGGTTCTGGAATCGGAGGATTGCCAGAAATTGAGGCCGCCGCCATTCGATTGCAAACATCCGGTACCATCAGTCCATTTTTTGTACCTTCTGCCCTGATCAATCTGTCTTCTGGACACATTTCCATCGCCCACCACATCAAGGGTCCCAATATTTCTGTGGTAACGGCCTGCTCAACGGGGGCTCATGCCATTGGCGAGGCTGTGAACGCTTTGCGATGTGGTAAGGCAGACGTTATGGTTGCAGGGGGATGTGAAGCGGCCGTGTGCCCATTGGGCGTTGGTGGATTCGATGCTATGAGGGCCTTATCGCGCAAGAGAAATGAATGTCCACAACAGGCCTCTCGGCCTTGGGATAAGGACCGGGATGGATTTGTGATTGGTGAGGGGGCTGGAATTGTAGTTTTGGAAACTTTGGGGCACGCTCTCAGCAGGGGGGCCAAGATCTACGGAGAAGTTTTGGGGTATGGATTATCTGGAGACGCCTTCCATATGGCGTCTCCTGCTGATGATGGCAATGGGGCTTTTCGCTGTATGACCATGGCCTTGAAAGAATCTGGGTGTCGACCAGAAGACATTGGGTACATCAACGCCCATGGAACATCGACACCTGCGGGTGATTTGGCGGAATTGAGGGCCATGGAGCGCATTTTTCCATCTGGAACCAAGGTGTCCTCCACAAAGTCGGCCATTGGACATTTGTTGGGTGCTGCAGGCAGTGTTGAGGCTATTTTTACTCTTAAGGCCCTGCAGGACCAGGTCATTCCGCCAACATTAAATTTATGGGATCCCGAGCCCACCACCATGGATTTGATCGCCCAAGAAACACAATCCGTTCGTGGAATGCAGTACGCCCTTTCCAATTCTTTTGGTTTCGGCGGGACCAACGCCAGCCTGGTCTTTGGAAAATTCTCGGGATAATGCATGGTTATTGGGAATTTCTGGATATTCGGTTTTTGTGGCAAAATCTTGGTTTTGGGATCTGCAATTCCAGAAATACCAGGGCCCAACCACCCCTATCATCAAGTTCCTCTCTTTATTCGGTTTCCTTTATTTCCATAGATGTCCTGCTGTGACCTATTTTAATCTTAAACAAACCGTCATCGTGGTTTTTAAGATTTTACAAAATGTATTTTTTTGATGGCAAACAGCAATCAAGCCCCAGTATTATCATCCAATCCATCCAACCTAGACCCAAAGCGCCCCTACTTTTATTGGAAATTCGAAATTTTCACCCGAGTAGATTGTTCATTTGGGACACATGACCCCCCTCTTGCAAACATTTGCATTCCAACTTATCTTCACCCTAATCTGTTTCTACCCCCTGCATGCCAATCGAGCCCAAAACATGGCCTTAAATCAATTAGAAAACAGGCATTGAAGCCTTTTTTTTAAAATCCATCCTGCCGTGGACGCGTCCAATGGATTTGATTGCTGGTGCAATGCACTGAACATCTATTGTACCAATTATACAACAATTAACGATATGCATGTATTATAAATCAAATAAAAAGCTTTAAAATGTTCAAATGAAAAATTATATCAATCCCAGTATCGTCCTGATCCTTGGCCTGACAGCTTGTAAGGCCCCAGTCCATGGAGGTAAAAAAGCGCCAGTCATAGGGGGCACTGTTGGTGCAGTTGGGTATGTTGCCCTTACTGGCGGCGTTGCTGCCCTTTTGCACTATAAACATCAGAAGGCTGTGGCAGATAAAACAAAGAGCAAAGCTGTTGAAGGTAAGGCAGAGCAAACAGATCAATTGGTCAAGAATGATGAAAGTGCTGAAATTGTTAAAAATGGGAAAGCCTCATCAGATCAAAATAATCCTAAGTTCAGACCAAATCAAGTGGTCGAATTTGAGGAGAAGAACGGTCGCATTATTGGATAGAATGCCAGAGGTGATAAGATCCTGGATAAAAGTACGGCCGATGGAACCTATAAGATGTATCGCGATGGAGAATTAATAGAAGAACTCACAAAAGACAGAATATTGATGCAGTATCACTATGATCCCAATAAGGCCATAGAAGTCACTGTTCATGATTCAACAACTGGGCATTCCACTCATTACGACGCTGGCAATAATGTAATTGGAAAAATGTCTAGCAGATTGGACACGAAAACTGGAGAATATCAGAGATTTCACACTAACGGTAAGATAATTGAAGAATATGATGGAAAAGATACCTATAAGATTTTTCATGATAATGGCAATTTAAAGCAAATTCTGAAAAATGGGGGATATTGTGAACTGTACGACGAGAATGGATCTTTAATACAAGAAAACGAAATAGAAAATGCAGGATCTGTACGCTATCAAATGTACAGTAAAGATGGTAAATTTATTAAATTAAAAAATGGTAAGTACGATGTTAATTTTGCTAAAATATTACCAGATGATAATTGGGGTTACTATTTGTACAGACTGAATAAAGATGGCGAAACATATGATCTGTGGGAAGAATATGATGGCTGGATATATGGAATGTACACAAAGGATTCTCAAGGAAGTAATTACATCTATCAGAGCTCTGATAACGATGGGGATTATAAATTGTACGACGAGGATGACAATGTCATCCAAGAGGGCAACATAAACAAGCTAGTGAAACCAGGATGGTCTGCATTATCCCTTAACGAGGGAAATTATAAGCGGTACAAGTCTGAAGGGGGGCGGAGAATCTTGACGGAAGAAGGCAATAAAAATGGGGATTATAAATTGTACGACGAGGATGGAATCCTGACGGAAGAAGGCAATGCAAAAGACGGGGATTATACATTGTACTATGTGCTTAAAGAGTATGGAGATGATTTTAACCGGGGCTATGTATCGAATAGGAGCAAGATCCTGCGGGAAAAAGGCAATTCAAAAACGGGGAAGTATGAATTGTACGACGTGAATGGAAAAATGATCCAACAAGACAATCCGCATAGCAACATAGGTGAAGATGCCAATACAATGGATAAAAGTGAGCAAAAAAAAGGAGATGCTATGAACACTAGCGTTCAAAATAATGCCAGTTCTACAAGAAATAAAGGCCCGAGCTACACCGAGCCTAACTCTCGGACGGAAGATGGTATTGGGGATACCCCAGCTTATGTGCAAGAACCCCTTGGTCCGCCAGAATCTAATGCTGATTTAATGGATTATTCATAATAAAGAGGAACAGATAATAAAGAGGAACAGGTTGCCAGGTGCAGGCCAGATGCTGGATGTGAATTTAGGATCTGGATTTGGGATCTAAATGTGGATTTAGGACCTTGCGTATCTGGCACGTGCAATCCTTTGCCCATGTTCGACTGTCTATTCAGGTTTTGCCTGGTCCTTGGTTTTGTCCAGAGTTCCTGTTCGTCCAGAGACCACTGTTTCTGGGTTTCTGGGGATCCATTCTTTTCCAGAGAGGGATTTGGGGATTTTTCCCAATCTTTGCCTGGGATCTCCCCTCGCCCGACCCCCCTCTATTCTTACTGGCCCTGATCAAGCCTTCTCTGGCGTCATCTCAAGCGGCCCTATTCTGACCTTGAAGTGACTTTTTGCCACAGCCGATGATTGGCTATATTTTAAATGCCTTGAAATTCAAATGTCCATACATATCAGTAACATAATTATATTTACTTTATATTACATTGACAGTTAAATAAATTTAAATAATTTCAATATAGAATAAAATTAATGAAAACGATCGGTAATTTTGGAACCTATTTCAATGAAAAGTCATTCAATTTTTAAAATCACAACAATTCTTCTTATTGGTTCTTTTCCAGATATAAGTCGAAGCTGGAGTCCCCCCGCGGTCAAAACGAGGGCAGAATTGCATGACGGGTTTCTTTTCACTCGTCCTTTCCATATAGCGCACAGAGTGCACAAAAGGAAGAAGATGAAGGAAGAAAAAGAAGATCCTGAAAATAAAGGGCAAGAAGATGATTTACTTAAAAAAACCAACGATACAGATCTTGAGAACAGTGATGTCAATGGTAAAAATATCGATACAATTGACTTACGTAAACCTCTTGATGTTATTCCTGAAAAAAGCGGGGAGCTAGAATCAGACGGTGCCTTGAGAAAAATTGATTTAAAAAAACCTCTTGATGTTATCCCTGAAGAAAGCGAGGAGCTAGAAGAAGACTATGATGACAGGGGATTGGGCCTTGATCCCTTGAAACAAAATGCCACTGAAGAGTATGTTGCGCCACCAAAAGGCCCTGGGCAAGTGCCTGATAAGCAGCAGATTGTGGCAGGCCCCGATGTGCTTGATGGGCCGCAGCTTATAGAAAATCTTAAGGAGCCCTCCATTGTGGGTGATGATGTTTCTTGGAATTTACAATTCAATCAGGATATTGCGGGTAATGTAAAGGCAGAATCAATTCAATCTGACAGCAGTTTTTCTGCCAATGGTCCAGATGTTACCAGTAATATAAAAAATGAGGGCGGAAATGCTGATGCTACTAAAAATAATTTTGCATTAGAACCAAAGAAATCAAAATTAGGCAGTAATAATAATGTACAACAGTTCGATGAAAATGAGGAAGAGATTGCTGGGTCAGAAAAGGGGGCCAGTACAAATAATAAACAAAAGAGCAATGCACATCAATCTCAAAATCAATATTCAAGAAACAGTGAGATTGGCAATGAAAATAGGGGTGGTAACAAAGCAGATGATGACAAAGAAGGTGGTAACAAAGCAGGTGGTGACAGCGTGGTTGATGACAGTGTTAACGTTGTGGCCGAAGTTTGATGTGCTTTATCAGGGGTACAGACAGATGTGGGTGCACCTTTAAACGATTAAAAAAGGTGCTTATTGGTGGGGATCCCACTGGGGGCAAAAGAATGATTGTAGGAGCATTTATTATTTTAAATTATAGGATCACATTATGATAAAATTATTTCAATTGGCATTACCATTAATTATGATTAATTGCGTGAGTTATGGAAGAAGTGCTTGGGTTCCTGGCGGGAACAATAGCAAGCAAAATCAGAGTGGGGATAGCAATAGGCGGAACGTAAAAAATCAGAACTCAAACGGCTATAACGAAAGAGAACAGTCCCGTCGTGTTAATCGCAGACGTGACCTTGGAAGCAAGGAAGCATACGTTGTTGATGGTGAAATCGAGGACACACACCCTGTTTATCATAGCGTGATCAATTACAACAATGATTACCATACAACAAAGAATAAAAAACAAAAAGAGAAAAAAGAAGCCTTGATCGTTGCAGCGCCCGTTGCATATTCCCCATTTGTTGCAATTAGTCTCGTTGACGCAGCCAAAAAAGATAAAGAAGAAAACATGACTCAGACCAATGCTGAGCTTGCCAAGGAATTAAAAGATCAGCATAGTGTGAAAGATACGGAAAAAGAATTTTATTACAATATTGAGAATGTGATGGCAGAGGATAATCGCAGGCGCCTCTTTCCAGATAAAAGAGAGTTGGAGGCCATTAAAGCCCAGGATGAAGCTTATCACGACTACCACCCTAATATGATAACGGGTAAACAGTACCGTCAGGATGAAGAGGCGGCAGCCTTCCTGTCCACGGCATCGCCACAATATCGGCATGAAGCAATGAATGATCCTAAAAAAGCCATCAAGCAAGCTACAAAATTAGGACCCAATATGCGTGCATACACCATGGATGCCAAAGAAGCCAATTATTATTTAACACGTTCCAGCAGAGAGAAGGATGTTGAATATATGCTGGCAGCATTTATTATATCCAAAGATTTAGACAGATACGCAAGACGTCATCCTGAAAAATTCATCCGCGATGTCCTTGAGGGCAAAAAGTATAGAGCATTTGTCGTGCCCGTTGCGAAAAATGTAGAAGACATCAAAGATGTTAATAAACATGACATCTATGACATCCATTCTTTTATAAAAAAATACTGGCGCAACGCATATAGGGTTTTTAATTTCCATAAATTTGCCGAGTTTTTAAAGGAAAGAGCGGAAAGAATTATGGTCATTCGAACCGTAGTACAGACCACATTATACGGGGTTCGCAAAGTGGTTGGCAAACTAAGAAAGGGCAAAGGAGATGGTGATATCAGCAAAGAGGCGCTAGAATCTGAGACTGAGAATAATGCAGAGGCTGCAGAAAAACTAAAAGTGGATGCGGATTATGATGTAGAAAAAGGGAAAAGAAAGGCCTCTGAAGATTTGCAGATAAAAAAGAGAGAGGCCAAATCAGGTGAGGAAGAAAAGAAAGATGAAATAGAAGGTGAGGAGAGATCTTTAGGGGACTCTGCGGAAGAAGGAGCAGACGGATTAGGTACAAAGGGAGAAGAGATTAATAATCAAGTCGTAAAAGTTGGTGCAGATGGCAAAAAAACTCAGCGTGTAGCACGTAAGGAGGTCGATTATGGTGAAGGAGGATCAGGTGACCTTCTTGGAGGCAGTGCGGAAATGGACGCTGAGCTCCTAGGTGAGGATGGCGCGGAGGATTCTCTCCTCCTCTTATAAAAATATCCTGGATTTCATCACAATCAGAACCCATGGGGGGACGAGACAATCGTGTCCCCAGAAATAGGTCCAAGGCACCTATTTTTCCTAAATTCATGGCTGAGTACAATCCTGACCCAAATCAATCCCAAGAACAAGTACTGCAACCAGGGTATTATTAAATAATTCCATAGATTTGTTCAGATGTGATGGATTTGGAAAGCTTTGTGCTCTATTTTTTTTGAGGTACTTTCAATCAAACCTCAAAACGTTTGCCCAACCAAGTAGCAGATGGATTGGCTGTAAGCAAGAGGAGGGGATTACAGGGTGATTGAAACAAAAGCCAAGGCAATGGCTGGGGCAAAGGGTATAAGGTCTTTTCTAAAAATCCATCGATGCACAATGGCAAAAAGGCCTGATAGAATCAAGAAAAAGCCCAGGTGTTCTGGGGGTAAAAAAAGCCCACAGACACCCATTAATTTAACATCCCCCCACCCAAAAAAGATGGGCCGATGGAGAAGCAGAGTCATGACCGCCGGAATGCCCGACACAAGAAGGGTCAATAACAAAGCAGAAAGGGGGTAAATATCCTGGCCGCACAAACCCACAATACAAGCATAGGTCAATATCATCACCAGGGATGCATTGGGAATGCGATAGTGGCAATGATCCATGTACCCCACGATGCCTAAAATCACGTACAGAGGAAGAAAGAGGATAAGCTTATGGATATGGAGCACAGGCATCCCATCTGATAATCCGGTGGGCAAAAACACGACTCGCAGAAACAGGGACAACGGACGCAGCCATTGTCCCACAGGTTGTCTTTGAAATTCCAAAAAAATAATTCAAATCAGGATTCATTGGAAAAGGCATCGTCCTCTGAAGATTCCTGCTTAAAAGATCCTGCGTTGATCCCTGGCTGCTGATCGGGCTTTTTGCTGGACATTGGCTGGGCACTGGACCCTTCTCTGGCGTTGGACACGGTTGGGATTTTCTTTCCCTCAGAACCATCTCTGTAGCTGGATTCTTCCCCTGAATCCACAGCGTTGATCCCTGGCTGCCGATGGGGATTTTTGCTGGCGTTGGACATTGGCTGGGCACGGGACCCATTTCCTGAGTTTGCCCCAGATTTTAAGATTCGCAACTGCTTTAACAGCACGGCCATTGCACTTATATCTGACTGGATGTGGGGTGCAAGAATGCCTTGAATGGGCTGGGCACGTTCTTGGCACTGGGCAAAAACAATGGATGCAGGTTCCAGCTGCTTGTCCCGCAACAAGGCCGTTGTCAAACGCAACAAGGCCGCAACACATAATTTTTGCGTCTCTGTTTTTTTACTTTTAGCACAGTGTTCGTATGTTTTTTTAAACCATTTGCTGGCTTCAGGTAGGCGGTTTTCATAAAGATCCAGTATGCCCAGCCAATACATGGACAGTGGGTATTCGGCTGATGATGTTTTTTCAACCAATCTTGAAAATACTTGGCGTGCCTTTATAAATTGCTGATTTTTTAAAAAAAACTTGGCATATTTCAGTCCGGAATCCAGATGTGGAGGTGTAGAAGGGGGGGTGGAAGCAGGTGTGCCATCAGACGTGGTGAACGACTTGGGGTTATTCGCTGCAGAATCAGGTGCCATAGAGGGTTTGGCAGTGGTGCTGGACTTGGGCAACCTTCCCACAACCCACCCTTGGGGAAAATCCCTGATTACCGCATCTATGGAAAGCAATTTATGGTCAGAACCAGAGTGTGCTTTGGTATAAACACCGCCATGTGAATCGTCAAATTCTTCATTAAAAAGAGCATCCTCATCTCGATCATCCTCACTCGCCCTTGATTGATCAGGAGGATTCCTTTCAGCACCAGAGATTTTCTTAAGACCTGAATTATTATAGGCCCCTTGGTTTATGCGGTCTTGAGGCTGTGACTGCAGCTGCAATTTTTGATCCCCTCTTTTTTTAAATTCCAACAACATTCGCAATTGACGAATTTCTTTCCGCAAGCGTTCATTTTCTATTTGCAACGGTGCAATGACATCCTTTTGTGCCGCTTCCATATCCTCATTTTCTTCCCATGAAGATGTGGCAAGCACTGGTAAAACCAAGGGAAGGGTTGCAGAAGAAATGCTGAGGAAAAAAAGCCCAATCGCTGGACTGGAAAAATACGCAGACATGAAATTACAGGTCTAGATGACTATATTTTTCATCAAATCACAAAAACCCAAAGGATACCAGGTGGTTTTTATTCGCATCGAGGGTGTGTGATGGTGGACCTTTGGCCACAGAGGGGGTAAAATAGCCCACAATATCCTTATCTATAAAGCATTTGACTGTGGAAACAATGCATCCGATCTTTTTTCAAAATTCTGTATCCCAAACCGGCCAAGAATTTTTAAAGCATCTCATAATAGAAAAATCCCTGATTATGAATACAGCGCAGAGCTCCAGTGCCAGCAAAGAGCGCATTGTGGCCATGATGGCCAATGGTCACTTGAAGGACTTGTCCGAACAAATAATCGCTGGAGATCACATTCAGTGGGTTGAGGCCGGATCGATTGAAGGGGTTGAAATCATCAGACACAGCATGGCGCATGTATTGGCCCAAGCCGTACAAGAACTTTTTCCAGGCACACAAGTCACCATTGGGCCCGTCATTGACAATGGTTTTTATTACGATTTTTATCGCGCTGACCCCTTTTGCCTCGATGATTTGTCCACAATTCAAGAACGCATGGTGCAGATTGTGGATCGCAATTTGGCCGTTCAGCGCCATGTGTGGGATCGACCCAAAGCCATTGAATTTTTTAAGGAATTGGGAGAAGATTTCAAGGTTAAAATCATTGAAAGTATCCCTGAAAATCAAGCATTAAGCATCTATCAGCAGGGCCATTTTTACGATTTGTGTCGGGGGCCCCATGTGGCTTCTACGGGGGTTTTGGGCCATCATTTTGCCTTGACTAAATTGTCAGCTGCCTATTGGAGAGGCGATCAAAAGGCAGAATCCTTGCAGCGTATTTACGGAACAGCTTGGGCCACTGCAGCAGATTTAAAATCGCATCAAGAGCGTTTGGCCGAGGCGGAAAAACGCGATCACCGCAAATTAGGTGCGGCTATGGAATTGTTTCATTTTCAAGAAGAGGCGCCAGGATCAATTTTTTGGCATCCCAAGGGCTGGTCCATTTATCAAAATTTGCAAAATTATATGCGCGATGTTCAGACTTATGCCGGGTATCACGAGGTAAATACCCCCCAAATGGTGTCTCGGACATTGTGGGAAGCCTCGGGACATTGGCAAAAATTTCGCCATCATATGTACGCCATCCATCAAGACGAAGCGACCTATGCTATGAAGCCCATGAATTGCCCTTGTCATGTGCAAATTTTTAACCATACCCTGAAAAGTTACAGGGATTTGCCGTATCGAATGGCCGAATTTGGCAGTTGTATGCGCCATGAACCGTCGGGATCGCGTATGGGTATCATGCGGGTTAGCAGTTTTGTCCAAGATGATGCCCATATTTTTTGCACGCCAGATCAAATGATCACTGAAACCATTGATTTTTGTCGATTGCTGTTTTCTGTGTACAAAACACTGGGTTTCGAAGAGATCGTTGTGCGCTTTTCAACTCGACCCGATGTGCGTTTGGGCAGCGATGAGGTATGGGATCACGCTGAAGCAGCTTTGCGTCAGGGGGCAGAGCAAGCTGGACTGAATTATACTGTTTTTCCAGGTGAGGGTGCTTTTTATGGTCCAAAATTAGAATTTGCCCTGAAGGACAGTTTGGGTCGTTTGTGGCAGTGCGGGACCCTGCAGGCTGACTTTATCTTGCCGGAACGTCTGGATGCTTGGTATGTGGCTGCTGATGGCAAAAAGAATCATCCCGTCATGTTGCATCGGGTTATTCTGGGCTCGTTCGAGCGCTTTATCGGTGTTTTGTTAGAGCACACAGGGGGACATTTGCCCATTTGGTTGGCACCTACCCAAGCCGTTGTTGTGCCTATCAGCGAGGTGTTTGCAGGCTATGCCCAGAAGATTGCGGATGGTTTGGGGGGGCTGCGGATTCATGTGGATGCACGCAATGAAAAATTAGGGTATAAATTGCGGGATCATTTGGGGAAAAAGGTGCCCTATATCCTTGTTGTGGGTGAAAAAGAGCAAAGCAGCGGTACGGTTGTGGTGCGACACAAAAACCAACAGGAAATCATGACGGTGGCTGATGCTGTAAACTTTTTAAAAAAAGCGGCCGCTTGCCCAGAAATTGGTGAAATCCCAGAGCATATCGCTTGACAAATGCGCGTATACGCTGTGGAATAAAGACAGAGAGTGTGGGTGCAGCGAATGCAATTATGCTGATGAAAAAATTTGCAAGATCCTTAAGCAATCTTGCGGACAATCGGTACGACATATGTGGCCATCCTCCCTCCCTTTTTATTATTGCATAGCGTGGAGAATGCCTTGGATTATTCCAAAAAGCCCATTAGAGGGAATCAAGTCATACGTGCGCATCAGGTGCGCTTGATCGATGAAAACGGTGTCGCATTGGGCATTGTTTTGTTGAGAGAGGCTCAAGAATTGGCGCAGCAACGTGGGTTAGATTTGATCGAGGTTGCACCCGATGCAAGTCCCCCTGTATGCAAAATTGCAGATTATGGTCGATTGCGGTATGCCGAGCAAAAGAAAAAAACAGAGATGCGTAAAAAGCAAAAAATCACTCTGTTGAAAGAGATTCAGTTGCGCCCCAATATTCAAGAGCACGATTATCGGGTTAAGCTGGCTCATGCCATTGGGTTTTTGCAAAATAGGGATAAAGTTAAATTAACCCTGCAATTTCGCGGACGAGAGGTTGCCTTTGCCGAAGCCGGCAGAAAAGTTATCGAGCGCATTATTGCAGATCTGTCCTCTGTTGGAAAAGTAGAAAGCCCTCCAAAGCTTGAAGGTCGCCGTATGATTGGCATCATGGCCCCATTGCGTACGGCAGAGATGGATGGCGGTTCCGGCTCTGGTGCCCCAACAAGCACGGAATCCTAAGTCTATCAAATGGCACGGTGCATTGTATCAAGGGTGCGGTGCATTGGCCTTCCGAATGTGCAGGTGTCACATTCCACATGCTGTCTTTGTACAATCAATGCAGTGTGAATACAGAGATTTAACAATCTAGGACAATTGCAACCTGTTTTAAATCATCTCGAGGCAGCTTGAGGGGGTGGCCATTTTAAACCATAAACCACCTCTGCGCATCATTTCAATTGTGAAAATCCTTTAAATATAAGCCAAAAAATCTATGGACTGAATATGCCCCTCCCAGATCACCTGGAGCCGGGGGAATTCCCCAATACAGGGGATTTGAAAAAAACAGATCCTTCAGGCCACCCTATGTCCTGGGGCCAAATCTGTACTTTCAATACAAGGGATGGCAAATGAGGGTTTTTTTTATGTGGCGATGCCCGTAAGATTTTGCAGGGTTGATCTATTTTTCCACTGTATGGACTGAATATGCCCCTCCCAGATCACCTGGGGCTGGGGAGCCCCTGAGGTGCGGCATTGTGAACCCTATTCCTCATCTTGCTTGGAAATAAGGCGTTCTGACTGCTTACTAAATGTTACGTACAGGACAGGCACAACAAATAGGGTGAAAAGAGTTCCAATACCCATTCCGCCCACAATGACAACACCAATTTGTCGACGGGCCTCTGAACCAGCCCCTGTTGCTGTGGCCAATGGAATCGCCCCCAAAACCATAGCAAATGTTGTCATCAAAATGGGGCGTAATCGCAATTTGCACGAATCTAAAATGGCAACAGTGCGATCTATTCCTTTGGATTTAGATTGGTTTGCAAAATCAACCAAAAGTATTCCATGCTTTGTAATCAATCCAATGAGTGTGATGAGTCCGATTTGGCTGTACACATTGATGCTTCCTGCTTTGAAGAAAAACAATGACAGCAATGCGCCACCCAGAGCCAATGGCACGCTAATCAGAATGATAAGTGGATCGCGCACGCTTTCAAATTGGGCCGCCATGACGAGAAAAATAAAGATTATGGCCAATCCAAATATCAGGTAAATCGAACCCTGCTCTTTAAAGTAACTCTCTAGCTCTCCACTGGGCTCAAGGCTGTATTCAGGGGGTAGGTTTTTTTCAATGTTAGCTTTAAAGGAAAGATAGGTGTCGGCCAAGCTAGCCGATGGATCCAGCGCCGCCTCTATGCTAAATGATCTGTTCTTCATAGAGTGTTCGATGGAAGGGTCACCTTTTTTCATGGATATGCTGATGATTTCGCTCAGCGGTACCATAACATCCCTTTGGTCGGCATTCTTGCCGCGAATGAAAATCGAAGAAATTCCCTCGATGGAACTGCGCGAAACACCGGAAATCCAAACATGAACAGGGCAAATGCGGTCATCTTTTTCAAAACTTCCAATATTGGATCCGCGCACCAGTGTAGACAGTGTCCGAGATATTTCATCTGGATCAATGCCCAATTGGCCAATGCGATCCCTGTTAATGGTTATCTCGTACTCATCTTGCTGTATGGTTTCTGATTCATCCAAACGAACAATGCCAGGCCATCGTTTTAATTCGCGACGCACCATTCGACCCATTTTAATCAAATCTTCAGCCGATTTGTGTGTCAAGATCTTGAATGAAAGTGGAAATTGGCTGTCAGATGAAGATAAAAGAGAGCTGTTTACACAACGGGCCCTGTACTGAAGTCCCAAAATGTTCTGAGACTCGTTGTTTATCTTGGATACAATGTCTGCGCAGGGCTCTAATCTTTCAGACCATGGCTTTAACATGCTTTTGGTCAGGGAGTGATCCCCACTTTGAATGGTCATCAATCGATTCAAAAGGTCTGGCTTGCTCTTTAAAACATTATCGATTTGATTGGCGCGTTTTTTAATATAGTTCAGATTCATAGATGGTGCAGGGCTGAACCTTCCAGAAACCAGACCCTCATCCATTACGGGAGAGAGCTCTTTTTTCAATAGCAAAAAACCAGACAATCCGGATACCAGGGAGAACAAGGCAGAAAATATTAAAATAATGGATTTTTTTCGCAAAGATGATCGCACCCCACGCATGTAAGATTCTTCGCATCGGATAAAAACCCTTTCAATAAAACGAGAGGCGCTGGATAAAAGTCCCGGCTGGATATCAGCATCTGGCCCATGGTGACCTGTATGATTTTTCAGCAAACGAGAGCACATGACAGGAGAGAGGGTCAAGGCAGTAAAACCCGATAAAATAACCGCACCAGCCAATGTCAATGCAAATTCCTTAAATACCTTCCCAATCACACCGGGTGCAATGGCGATGGGCGCATAAACAGCGGCCAAAGTGATTGTCATGGCAATGATGGAGAATTGGATTTCCCGCGTCCCCAGAATGGCGGCCTGGAAGGCACCCATGCCCCGCTCCATATATCTATAGATATTCTCTAGAACAATGATTGCGTCATCCACGACCAACCCAATGGCCAAAACCAAAGCCAGCAAAGACAGCACATTGATGGTAAATCCCATGAGATACATCAGGAAAAATGCTCCGATCAGGGCAATGGGAATGGTGACAAGTGGAACCAAAGAGGCTTTGAGAGAGCGCAGAAAAATGACAACAACGAGCAAAACAAGGGCAACCGCTTCAAATAAAGCACGGTACACTTGGTTAATGGAATCCTGTATAAAAATAGATTTGTCCATCGCAATGTGAACAGAGGATCCCTTGGGTAAGTTTTTTTCCCGATTGGCAAGACGATTTTTAACTTCTTTAGAAATCTCAATAGGATTGGCGTTGGCCTGGGCGCGAATGGTGAGGGATACAGCTGGCTCACTGTTGTAATAAATCAACATCTGCTCTTCTTTGGGCTCAATATTAACAGCACCAATGTCAGAAATGCGCACCAATCTGTCTTCGTTTTTGCCAACAACAATATTTCTAAAGTCTGCAGGTGTCTTCAATCTTGCCTGGGTTGTCAGGGTAAATTCACGATCCAGCTCTTTGATTTGCCCTGCAGATTTTTGAAAGTTTTGATTTCTCAAAGCCTGGGTTACATCATTGGCCGTGATGCTGTACGACGCCATTTTAATGGGATCCAAAACAATGTTCATTTGGAGCTCGCTTCCCCCAGAAACTTCTACCGTAGAGACCCCAGATATGGATTCCATTTCGCTTTTTAAAATACTATCGGCGGCATAATACAGGTCCACCAAAGCAACGTCCTTTCCCGTAACAGCAATTTCTATAATGGCCGGTGAGTCCACATTGCCCTTGGATATTTCTACTTCTGCTTCATCTGGCAACTTACTTTTTGTTTTTCCCACAATATCTCTGACATCGGCAGCAGCACCATCAATGCCACGATTTCGAAATGTTAGGTAGATTTTAGACTCATTTTTTTGAGTACTGCTGGTCATGGATTCCAGTCCCTGCAATGCAGATAACGCATCCTCTAGGGGTTTGGTAATTTGCTGCTCCACAATTTTTCCAGAGGCATCCATCATGGTTCGTACGCTGATCAGGGTGCTTTCGGTCAACGGATATTGGCGTGTAGAAATCTGGAAAAATGCCGTTAAACCTAGAAGAACCACAATGATATTCACAACCCATGAAAAAACTGGGCGATGGATAAAGAAATCTGTAAAAGATGTTTGCTTCTGCATTATTGGATTGCTCCTGAATCTTCAGAGGATTTTGATACGGGCGCATTGTCATAAAGATATTCAACTGGGTCTATGATGACAGTCTGACCCAAGGTGATGCCATCTTCTACTTGGAAGCGGCTTCCATCATGAAACCCCAAACTAACGGGTGTTTTCCTGGCATGACCATCGATTAGAAGATAGACAAAATCAGAATCCGATTCTCTCAAAATGGCTTCTTGGGGCACAACGATGGCATCGTGGGCTTCGCCAAGAACAATGGTCACGTGGGCAAATGCACCATCTCGCAATTTGCGACTTTCTTCTGACAGGGTTGCTTTGACGCGCACCGTATGGGTGACGGGATCCGAGTAGGGATCTATGGCTGTAATGGTGGCAGAAACAGGCAGGATATCCAATAATTCTGACAAAACTTCTAGTTTTTGATTGGGGTAAATATATTTGATTTCAGATTCTGGAACTTGAAATTCAACCACCAGTGGGCGAAAAGAAATCAATCGTGCCAGCTCTTGATTGGGGGAAACGTGGGTGCCGACAGACAGGGAAAAAAGGCCGATCTGCCCATCAAACGGCGCTATAATCTTGGTTGCTTTTTCCTGAGATTGCGCAGTTGCCAGCTTGGCTTGGGCCAAAATAAACTTACTGGCTGACTCTTCTACCTTCGATTTTGCAACCGCCTTTTTCAACCACAGGGACTTGTGACGATCAAAGTCCATTTTACAAGCATTCAAAGTGGCCCTAGCCTCTTGAACAGCGGCAATGGCTTGCACCGAGTCCAACTGAAACAACAGTTGCCCCTTTTTAACAAACTGACCTTGGGTGCAATTGATCTTTTCAATGCGGCCGTGGCCCTCGCTCACAAGGGATATGCTGTCCGATGATTTCAATATACCGGAAAATGTCTTTTTTCGAGCAATGGAGGATTTTTCAATCTGAATGGACTCTACTGGTATAGGCGGATTGTTTAGTTGCTGGATTTTATTAGATGATTTATCGGATTTCATTTTTGAATTTAAAAAAAACAAACCTGCGACTGCTGCACCTAAAAAAATGGCAAAAAGTAATTTTTTATTTCGGCTCATAATGTAATCCTATTCAATGTTGTATTCCGACTAAAAATCACAGAGATGTGGCCTTTGGTGGGCAGAAATTTTGAGATGCTTTTTCAATGGCACCATGCGTTCCGTTGGTAATGGTCTTTGATCCTGCTAAAACCCAGTTTGCACCCCTCTTTCCTATTGCACTCTCTGTGCTCGTTGAATCAGAGCCTTTTTGTAGGGGCTGAGTAACTTTTTTTGGCAAAAGTCCCAAGATCCATTTTTGTGTGCTTTTCAAGGCCCAATCCTTTGCTCCAGAACCATCCCACAGGGTCTGACCTTCTGGTGACAATAAAATGAATGCTGGAACACCATTCATACCCCGTTTTGCCATAATTTTATTTAAATGATCGCTGTGGTAAATGGGCATGGAAAAGCTTCTCAAGCTCTTCTTTAATTTCAGGGAATTGGGGTTTCTAATGGCGTCCAATGAAATTGGCAATACACCAAGATCCCCTTTCAAATCTAGGCTCATTTTAGCCAAAGAAGGCATTTCTTTCAGGCACGGACCACACCAAGTGGCCCAAAAAACCAAAAGAACTGGTTTTTTGTGATTCTCAAGCCACGTACGCACAGTCATACCCACACCCAGAACATCAAAAAACTCTATGTTGAGCAGATCTGCATTTTTTTTACAAAAATTAATAGCATAGGGCAATTTCTCTGGATTTTTTTTGAACTGATTTTCTGCCAAATCCATCGTTGAATGGTTTGGTGTGCTCATTTGCAGCAAGGCAATTTCTTGGGAAAAAGCGGCTTGTGTAACGCAATTCTGTGGAATAAAAGAAAGTGTCAGTGCCTGAAAACCAATGGTTCGAAAGGGTAATCTTTGATAAAATGGCTTTAATCCATTGGTAAAAAATATTTGAGCAAATCTGATCGTTGTGGAATCGGCGCACTTTCTTAAAATAAAAGATAGAACTTTGAATACACAGTAAGCAAAGTTCGAAAAAATTATTTTTTTTGATGCCATTTTATTCAGCGCTCCTTGTCAAAAAATTTCTAAAAAATGGTCGCAGCCTATGCCACAAACTGGTCTTTTTGCTATTCTAAATGAAAGTTCTTAAAAAGGACAGAATCCATATAAAAGATTTTATTCCAATAAAATGGGCTTGGGACAAACAGATTTCTAAATTCTAGGGGAAAAAAATGAAAAAAAGGTGTTTAGGGGGCACACTGCTCTGTCTTTTTACGCTAACAGCAGGTTGCGGAAAGAAAAGCGATCCAACACCCCTTATCGTTGAAAATACAAGGGGGCAAAAAAAACAAGGGGGCAAAAAATACCCTATCCCAAAACATACCTGCAAGAGTGATGTATGGGAATCCAGGGCATTCTTTTTAAATGCACCCAATAAACAGGCGCTGTGTGCCCAGGTCTGTATGGCCCAGGTGTGTGTGTTCTAGTAAATGGGTTATTAGACATAGAGTATATCTATGCAGAGCCTAAGGAGCCTGGGTGGGTATTCTGGCCAGCGCGTCCGTTTGCATTCATGCATATATTTGTATCATTTATTTTGTATATATTTACATTGTATAAAATAAACTTTTATTTATTAATTTTAAAAAAAAATGTAGTGCCTTTTTGTACGTATACAATAGGTTCGTGGATTTCTAAGGGGTTGCGTACAATGGAACCTGTTGTTTGAACAATGATGCCTTGAGGGGGGCTTTATATGTGCAAACAAAGCTGTTACCATGGGTGAAACTTATTTTATGTCCTAACAATGGTCAAGCGCGTTAAATCTGAGAAAGAGCTCCTTCGGCGCAATGTTTCCGTTTCCCGTGTTTCCAAGGTTGTCAAAGGGGGGAAGCGTTTTACCTTCTCTGTTTTGGTTGTGGTTGGAGACGGCAAGGGAATGATTGGGTATGGCGTTGGAAAATCCAAAGAAGTGCCGGATGCGATTAAAAAGGCAACAGATATTGCCTCTAGGTCCATGGAAAAAATTCCAGTAAAAGAGGGTAGAACCATCCATCAAGATGTTGCTGGATCCTTTGGAGCTGGAAAAGTATATATCAGGTCTGCTCCAAAAGGAACGGGCGTGATCGCGGGTGGTGCCATGCGTTTTATTTTTGAGGTCCTAGGTATTCAGGATGTTGTTGCAAAGGTTCTGAATTCCAACAATCCTCATAACGTTGTCAAGGCTACATTGCATGCCCTGAGATCCATTGAAACACCGCGTATGGTCGCCATGAAGCGCGGCAAAAAAGTAGCAGATCTCTTCAACACAAATCAAATGCAGGAGGTAGAAGCTTAATGCTTATCCAGCAATACAGAAGCGTTATTCGAACAACCGTTCGCCAACGCAGCACCGTTGAGACTTTAGGTCTTAGGCGCATTGGCCACATTAAAGAAGTTCAAGACAACCCCTGCATCCGTGGAATGTTGAAGAAGGTTGCCCATTTGGTGAAAATTATATCCGAGGACAATGCGTCATGAAATTATGTGAATTAAGAGATAATCCTGGTGCCCACAAGAGAAAACAGTTGGTCGGCCGAGGAATTGGAAGCGGAAAAGGTAAAACTTCTGGTCGTGGCGGAAAAGGTCAGACAGCGCGCTCCGGTGTTCGTCTGAAGGGATTCCAAGGTGGTCAAACCCCATTGGCACGTCGTTTGCCAAAACGTGGTTTTACAAATATTCACCGACTGAACTTTGTCGAAGTTAATTTGGGTCAAATCCAGTCCGCTATTGATGAGGGAAGATTGGCTTCAGGTCAAGAAATCAATGTGGAAGCCATGAAAAATGCCGGGTTCTTTAAGAATCCAAAGGATGGCGTGCGTTTGTTGGCCAAGGGATCCATTACCCATAAAATCAACTGCATTGTATCTGGTGTTAGCCAAAAAGCACGCACAGAAATAGAAAGTTTGGGCGGTCAAGTTACCTGTGTAAAGGGGTAATACTCAATGGCATCCGTTGCAGAACAATTTTTATCCAATCTCAGTTGGAAATCCTGGTCCAAGGCAAAAGATCTTCAAAAGCGCATCTTGTTTATGTTGGGCGTTTTGGTGGTCTATCGCTTTGGAACCTACGTTCCATTGCCTGGGGTTAATCCAGAGGCCATGAAGGCTTTGGCTCAGGAGTACGGCGGGAAGGGTATTTTGGCCATGTTTAATATGGTCTCAGGTGGCGCTCTAGAGCGAATGAGTGTCTTTGTTTTAAACTTGATGCCCTATATTTCTGCCAGTATAATTGTGCAATTGATGTCAGCTATCTCGCCACACCTTATGGCGCTGAAAAAGGAAGGTGACAGCGGAAAGCGCAAATTGACCCAATATACACGGTATGGTACCGTCGCATTGGCATCCGTTCAGGCCCTGGGCATGTCCTCTGCTTTGATGATGCAGCCCAACGTTGTTTTTGATCCGGGTACATTTTTTCATATAACCACACTGGTTACCATTGTTGGCGCAACATTGTTTCTAATGTGGCTGGGAGAGCAAATTACAAATCGAGGCATAGGAAACGGATCTTCAATGATCATTTATGCTGGTATTATGGCGAATTTACCTAGATCTATTTTTAGAACATTAGAGTTGGGTCGAACAGGTGGCGTTTCTCACCTTCAAATGTTTTTGACGGCTGTTTTTGCAGTAGGTATCATCGCCTTTATCGTATTCATGGAAAAAGCTTATCGGAAGGTGACGGTTCAGTACCCAAAGCGTCAAGTTGGGCAGCGCATTTATGCCGGCGAACAAACATACATGCCCTTTAAACTGAATGCCTCTGGTGTCCTCTCCCCAATTTTTGCAGCAACATTGCTTGGTTTTTTCAAACTTCTGGGCAATTGGGAGCCTATTAAAAAAATCCCAGTTATCAATACAGTGTTCTCAACCTTTTTCTCGAATCAAGGTATGGCTGGACTTTTTGTTCAGGTGACATTGATTGTATTTTTTGCTTTTTTTTATACAACAATTGTATTTAATCCTGACGAAACTGCGGAAAGTTTGAGGAAAAATGGAGCATTCATTCCGGGATATCGTCCTGGAATTATGACGAGAAATTATTTTATATATCTTCTAAATCGTTTAACTGTTATCGGCGCGACCTACATTGCATTTGTCGTAATAATGCCTGATTTAATGAACGCTATATTTAAACTAAATTTTCCGTTCCAAGGAACCAGCTTTTTAATCTCGGTCAGTGTCAGCCTTGAGTTGATTTCCCAAATTCACTCATACATCATTTCTCACCAATACAGATCATTGTTACGTCGACAAGAACCTGTGAAAGGATAACAATCGTGGATGTTATTATTTTTTTGGGGCCACCTGGATCAGGAAAGGGTACCCAAGCTCGACTTTTATCAAGATCTTTAAAGATACCGTTGATGGGCATGGGTGATTTATTGCGCAATGAAATCAATGGTCAGACGGCGCGCGGTCAAAAAATTCAAAAAGCTGTTGATTCTGGAGAGATGCCAGACTGGCCACTTGTTTGTCAAATTTTTGAAGACAATTTGAAAACCATTCGCTCTGAACGAGTTATTTTTGACGGGATTCCAAGAAACAGCATTCAAATTCCAGAAGTGATGAATGTTTTAAAACGTCGCAATGCAGTTGTTGAAAAGGCTATTTTTTTAAACGTCCCAGAAAGCATCCTCGTTCAAAGACTCCAGCAGCGATTTCAATGTGCCCAGTGCGGAACTTCGTACTCCATCAAAGAGGGGGAGATTCTGATATGCAGTATCTGCCACGCAAATCACTTTGTAAAGCGCACCGATGATCAGCAAGAAATAATGAGTCGACGATTCCAATTGTATCAAGAGAGTATCAGCGACTTAATAGAGTACTACAAGCTACAAAATGTTTTAATTGAGATGGACGGAACCCTTCCCATTGAAACTGTGCACAATCAAATTACAGATACTTTAAGGCCTTTTTCCCCCGATCAATATCAAAAAATCAGTACAGGTAGTCGGGCCGGATAAATTTTTAGTGCCCGCACACCTTCAACTGGTGCGCATTTTTATTTTTTTAAATAATTCACATTAGTTGTCTTTTTCCATTTCAGAAATCTGAAAAATATTACCAAGTTTAATCAATAGCATATGGGTCAATCAAAACACTTGATATGGTTCAATACAGATACTTGGTCGCCGTATTATTTGCGTCAAATCATTTGAACTTTTGTTTTTCGAACATTATGCCCGAGGTCATTTTCATTGAATAATTTGGACGCGAATCTGTGATTCGAAATACCCAAGCCAAAATTCATTAGAATTCTTCAAACCTGACGCCCCTTTGGTTGTCAGCATTTTTTCAGATTATGCGCAAATTCAGTCAAAGCTTTTTACCTTATACGCTGGGTCAAGAACGATTGCGGCATAAACAGGCAAAAGAGAAAATTTAGAGATCCATGAAATCCAGGCCGGATGAAGAAATAAATCTCATCGTGATTGAGATAAGTCTGGCAAGCTTGAACAGCTGCACAAGCGTAAAACTTTAGAACCAAAGCAAGGATCTAGCTTGCCCCCATCTCACTCAAGAGGAATGGGGCAAAATCGAGCAGCCCATTGCTGAGTTACCAGAGCAAATACCAATTATTGCAGAATTGCAGTATTGCAGAATTACATGAATTTACTTGGTAATCTAAAAATTGCAAATCAAGCCGAACAACGTTATTCAATTATTAGGCCAAAACATATGCTATATAAACATACAAATTTTGTCGTAATTAATTTTGAGAAAAAAGTGTTTAAAGCATCCTTCTTAAATATCAGAAATCTAATTCTGGTGGTAATATTATCTTTCTGTGGAGTTAATTTAAATGCATTCGCTGAAACCAACCCTTCTATTTCAGATAAATTAAAAAACATTGAATCTAATACTGAAGAGTGTTTGGGGGTTTTTGTCATTAGCACAGAAAATGGGCATGTTGCAAAATCGTGCAGATGAAATTTTTCCAACCCAATGTACATCTAAAGCAACAGGGGTTGCTGCATTTTTAAAAAAGAGCATTTCAAATCCTTCTCTGCTGTGACAAAGAATTGCCATTTCAAAAAAAAGATCTTGATCTGGGTAAATGGAGTCCCATCACAGAAAAACATATTTCTGAAGGAATAACATTTAAAGAGGTATGTTCTGCTGCAATAAGTCTATCTGATAGCACAGCTATGAATCTTTTATTAAAAACAATTGGTGACATTCAGGGAATGAATGATTTGCTCGCTCTATAGGTGGCACCCCATTTAGACAGGATGATGATTGGCCAGCAGAAGCTTATTCGGGTGGTGACGGCAATGTAAAAGATTCGGCAATTCCTCAAGATATGGTTGAGAGCTTTCGCAAGATTGCAACAGATAAGACTCTAGATAGACCTCAAAGAGATCTGTTAACCACGTGGTTGCTAAATACACGGACACGTGCTGCGAGAATTCATTCAAGTATTCCAAATGGCTGGATGGTCGGCAATAAAACTGGCACTGGAGGTAGATACGGTTCAACCGATGATCTTGCAATTGTTTGGCCACCAAATCATGGGCCAATTTTAATTGGTATCTATTATACAAGCGATAATGAAAAAGCAACAAAAAGAGAAGATATATTGTCTGTTGCAACTAAAGTGATAATTGAAGAATTTATTGTACGGGACAAAAAGTTAAAAAGTTGAGAAATCCGCAACTCTTGTGAGTACAAATCAGGCGGTGAAAAGGCAGGGCTGAGCCTGGCATAAATCGCAGCCAAAACACCAAAACTTCAGGATCCTTGAAAAATTAACAACGGCCCTCATCTTGAAATCAGAGGACATACGATTGAATATTTAAAAAATACCCCGGTTCTATCATCGCCCTTTCTCGTGACCCCCATCTCTTAAAAGAAAAAGGATTAGGTTCTTGCTTTAAAATTATTTTAAAATTAGGGGGGGCTATTCAAGTTTTAATGCCAGGTGATGGCAATTAAAATCGAACCCTTGTTTTGGCTAGGCTTTATGAGCAGCATGCCTTGCATATTCTGTATCCAAATGAACCTCTTTGCACAAGCATTTCCTGGCAATTTGAACAACATGGTCTAATAAAATTTTACCATATGCTTTGCCACGGGTTTTTTTGCGATCAAATCATCGATATAGAGAATTTTCGCCTACGCAAGGGTTGTAAGAAAGCGAAATCCTATGCATGCCAGGATCTCTTCTTGTTCTTTAATGACAATAATTTCACAACCTTCTTGTTGCATCACTTGAGGTGCAAAGACCCCTTTATTTGTCAAGTGATGCCGTAATTCGCAAAACACATCAAATGATTGTGCGATTTCATCATAACTTTTCAATGCTTTGATATTCATATTGCCCTATATCTTCTCCCAATATTTCTATTAATAAACCTTACATACAATGATGCGATTCCCAGAACATTGGTGCACTTTGTAACCTTTAAAGGTTATGCCAGTTATAGAAGATTGTGTCGATGCTAGAAAACAAGGGTCTTTTTTTTTGAAAATCTAATGATCCGATTTGGATTAAATTAGTAAAAGACCTCATCGTAAAGATGGGGATGGACCAATATATGGCCCCATCCCTGTAATGCAATGCTGTAAAAACTACAGGCTTTTTGCCCTTTTTTCCTCTGATTTTGGTATAAATCGAATCAAAAAAACTGCAAGTAGTACCAGCGCCGCGATGACAATAAATGCCGTTTCTACACTATAGATTTTTGATAGGTTTCTCATTAGAACGAGGTTTGTAAAAATAATAGAAAGCCCTGAGGTAAAAAAGAATATACCGAATCCTGTTCCATGTAAATGATGGGGCATCTTGCTTGAAAGCCAAGCCATCAAAGATCCGTGCAAAGCGTACTGCAGTCCATAAAATATGATACCCGTATACATATAGCCCACGGATTTTCCTTGGGAGAAAACAATCAGTGCCACAATCATAAAAGAAAAACCAAGTCCAACGACGATACGTCGATCAATGCGATCGAATAAAATACCCAAAGGATAGGCGAATAATGTGCAGGATATGCATTGGAATAATTGAAAAACACCATTGGACAAAACTTCGTGTTGTTTTAGGGGAAGTCCCATGAAAACTGCATTAGAATCTCTTAATCGGGCCATTAGAAATGTTCCGCTAAATAGCCCTAATTTGAACAAACAAATCACACCAATGGTGCCCCAAAATGCTGCTGAGAATTCCTTCATTTCTGAAAAAACAGTCCGCCACTCTTCTTTTATGGATGTTGATCGTACTTTTTTGCGTTCTATTTTTGGGTCTTTTACGCCTAGGAAAAGAATTGCTGTGCTGACAAAGGCAAAACATCCAGACGTCCAAAGTAAAGTGCGTATATCCAAATTATTATCTTTAAGATATAAGCATATTATAAGTATGCCTCCTGTTAAAGAGCCCGCCGTACTCCATGTTTTATTCAAACTGTATGCGCGCCCAATTATAGATGGTGACGATACGTCGCTTATAAAGGCTTCACGGGGACTGGCTTGTAGGCCATTTCCAACTTTTTCACAAATTCTAGAGGCAATAACCTGACTGATCAGGGTAGCAGGCGCCAATAAAAAACGTGACAAAGTAGAGATTCCATATCCCCACATTAAAAATAATTTCCTTCGACCTACGAAATCGCTGAAAACACCGGTAACGGACCGTACGATAAGGGAGAAACCCTCAACAGTCCCCTCTAACATGCCTGCATCCAAATCGCTGCTACCAAACTGTCTGCGCATGAAAATTGGGGCAATCGCAAAGGCGATAACCGATGATAAGTTTAGAAAAAAGGCCCCAATGCTAAGAAACCACAAGGAAGTGGGCAGTCCCAAAATAGAAGATTCTGCATTATTGGATATGGGGTGGCTGGAAATCATATGAAAAGATCCTTTTGTTTGTGTTGAAAAAACAAATCGCAATAAATTTTATTAAATTATATTGCTGCATATTTTTTGAGTTTTGATTTTTTTTGAAAATGGTTGGATTATTAAAAGGACAGCGTAGGAGGTGGGAATGGGTACGAAAAAACCTAGCACACGCTGAAGATATTTGAAAAAAACGGTGTCCTCTCATGGAAAACATGGTAGAAATCGCATCCTTGAAAAAATTAATGGCACCCTTAAAAGCGGCAATGGGGCAGGTCAGAAATGGTGTAAAATATTTTTCAAAATAATTAAGGTCCAGCCTATTTCCTGGAACAGATTTTACATCATTGGGGTTTTTTTGCCCAAGGCGCTGGTCTTTTGATTGGAAAGGCAAAAGAAGTTCAAAAAATAGGTTTTCTTGGGGGGTAAATTCAGCGGATGCCATCACAAAACTTTTCCTGTACGCGGATTGGGCGATAGCCCTAAAAAGGTCATGACCTCGCCCAAACCCCTTTTTTCCTTTGCACTGGCGCACACCCAAGGGACTTTTGGAAACTGTGCAGAAAAATCAGCGGTGCGCTGGTCCAATAATCTGACACTAATGGTATCAATTTTGGTGAAGATGACTTCATAGCGACGCTTGAGTGTGGCTAAAAATCTCAAAGCCTCTAGATCAGCGGGTTGCAGTTCGTGTCTGCTGTCAATCAATAGGAATATTTTCCACAGAGGCGCCCTAGTGGTTAGGTATTCTGGAACCAGGTAGCTCCAGCGTTTTTGCATATTGTGAGGTACTTTGGCATACCCATAACCAGGAAGATCAACCAATCGAATCCCAGAAGGGCAATGATAAAAATTTAAACTTTGAGTACAGCCAGGTGTTTTCGATACCCTCGCCAGTGCTTTTGCCCCCATGACTGCGTTTAGAACGGAGGACTTCCCAACATTTGACCGTCCCCAAAAAGCGACTTCTGGGTGCAGGGCCTGGGGAAATGCCCCTGGGTTGGGCGCACTCGTCAAAAAAACACAAGATTCTTTTTTCATGCATCCACCTTAGAAATAAACTGTTTGCATGCCTCAATGGTGCTCATGCCTTTTTCCCAATAAGAAAAAACAAGGATTTTTGAGCACCAGGGAGGGGTGATTCCACTGAAAAGAAAGAAATCACCTCTTTGTACTTTTTTATCAAACTTTGAAACAAAACCCACGCTGTTGTAACGGGATTTTTCAAATTGTTTCATTTATTATACCGATTGATGGTACTTCATCATGACCCATTGTTGGGCAATCGTCAAGAAGTTGCTCCATGTCCAATAGATGACAAGGCCCGCAGGGAATTGTGCCAGCATGAAGGTAAACATGATGGGCATGACATAGGTCAACATAATTTTTTGTTGAGAATCGGTTATGTTAGAGGCGTTCATCAGCTGTTGGCCAACCATTGTTATGCCCATAAGAATTGGCCAAATCCCAATATGCAGCCATATTGGCAAGGTCCATGGAAACAATCCAAAGCCAGAAAAAACAGAGGTAGGGTCTGGTGCCGATAAATCCTGAATCCATCCCCAAAACGGAGCATGCCGCATTTCAATTGAAATAAACAAAACTTTGTACAAGGAGAAGAAAATTGGTATTTGCACCAACATTGGTAAGCATCCAGAGGCTGGATTTATTTTCTCTCTCTTATACAAATTCATCATTTCTTGATTCAGTCGCAGCTTGTCATCTTTGAATCGAGACTTTAGCCCTTGAATTTGGGGCTGTAAGAGCCGCATGCGCGACATAGCTCGAAAAGATTTGGAAGAAAGTGGGAAAAACAGGATTTTTATGGCAATGGTCATAATTAAAATAGCCAAACCAAAGTTTCCAACGCTTTCCTGCAGCCATGTCAGTAAATTGAACATGGGCTTGGTTATAAAATAGAACCAACCGAAATCTACGGCCATATCGAAATGATCTATGGACATTTTTTTCTCATAATCTTCCAACAAAGACAGCTTTTTCGGCCCAAAAAAGACATGGGATGTGCTGATTTGTGTTTCGCTGCCCTTTAAAAGATTTTCGTGGCCCTGTGTTTGAGACAGATAAAATTCACCTCCTTCGGCTATAAATCGTCCCTTGGCTCCTTGTGCAGGAATCAGGGCCGCCAACCAATACTTATCTGTCATCCCCAACCAGCCACATTTGCTCGCACTCTTGCTTAGATCCATCCATGGGCTTTGCCCCAACTTTACAACATCTTTGTAGGACAGCTCTTGCAACTTTCCATTGGCCATACCAATGGGACCTTCGTGCAACATCATGTATCCCGATGTTATGACGGGTCCTTGTCGAATCAGTGTCGATGTTGGTGTGCATTGAATGGAATCTTCCCCCTTGTTCTCAACCCTTTGGGTTACACTGATGAGATATTCTTGATCCATGGCAAAATCGAGAAAAAATTGAATACCTTTGGAATTTTCCCATGACAATGTTATGGGTTGTTCTGGGGTTAGCTCTGACTTGTTGCAGGTCCAAATCGTCTGTGGATTGGGAAAGTAATCGGCAGATTCTGCTGAGCCCACCCACCCAAAATAAGCAGCGTACATTTTGCTGTTTTCTGAAGGCGCAATACTGTCTTTCGAAAGAATGCTAACGGGCTTGCTATTGGGATCCGTTGTTTCCAGATAATCCTTCAGAGAGCATTGCCGAATGACCCCCCCCTTGATATCCAAAGATCCCTGTATCTTTGAGTTCTGAAAGGGGATAGAAGGCCCTTCTAAAGTCAAACTTGGTAAGTTTCTTGCCAAGGAATCAACCCTTGATGCGGGCTGGTTTATTGATCCAGATGGGATGTTTTGAACGACAGATGTTTGAGCAGATTGCTGTGGCTTTAGAAATACTTCCATGCCCAACCAGACAAGAGCAGAGGCCAGGATGACAATCAGAACATTTTTTTTATCTTGCATAAACAGTTAACTCGATGAAAAAAGAGAGGGGGGTACGGGATCGATACCACATTTCCCCCAAGGGTTGCAACGGGCGATGCGCCATAAGATTAAAATTATGGCTCGAATTGGGTGGTGCTGTTCCAGTGCTTGGATGCAATAAGCACTGCAGCTTGGGTGGAATCGACATCCACCATGCAACCACGGCCGAATGCCGACCCTGTAAAGGAATCGAACCATGAAAACGGTGCAAAAAACAACGAATGGATATAAAATTTTCAAAAAAATGGGAAAAAGATGCCCCTGGGATACATTTGAATTTCCTCTATTCGCTGGCACTGGGATCCATTGCGCAAAGAATCTTGCAATCTCTATTGTGCCAAAGCCACAGAATGGCATACAGCACAATACAGGAATGAAAAACATATCCAATCTAGGCATAAAATCTTAAAACACCTTTTAAATGATTGCACACGTCTGAAAACGGTAATTCTGCCACAACGGAGTGCCGGACGACAACGATATAGGCCATTGAATTTGTGGTATTGGTTCGAGACTGTTCCAATAAACGAAAGGCAGCTCTAATGCGCCGCCTAATGCGATTGCGTAAAACAGCGCCACCCAGTTTTTTTTTAACGACAATGCCATAATGCATCAGCGGCTTATCATCAGATGGAACAACAGGAACAGTACGCACCACGAAAGATTCATTGGCCAAAGATTTTGCTTTTGTGGCCCATGCGGGGTGTCTGCGTGAGAGAGATGGCGAGCTTTTGGATTGCACCGAAAAATCTAGGCAGAAAGACGTTGACGACCCTTGCGACGCCTGTTGGCCAACACTCTGCGACCACCAACTGTCGCGGTACGTGCCCGAAAACCATGGCGACGTTTGCGAACCAGGCAGCTGGGTTGATATGTGCGTTTCATATGTAACTTTTTTATTCTAATCCCAATAGCCTAAGCAATTTCCGCAGCCATGTAAAGACTTAACCTATGGGACATGGCAAAAATGGGCTAAAAATATGGCAAAATCCATTCTCGATCTGCAATAGACGACCCCTGATCCCATTGATTCAAAGCATGATTTGGATGAGATTGATGGTAAAAAAAGCTTGGAAGTCTGATAGGGAAAAGGCTGCCAATAAGCCATTGTAATAGGCTAGATGCATCCCCATATCCAGGCTATGTCGGCATCGAACGATACCAATATGAAAAAAAACCAATACAAAAATCCGTGCTTTAAAGGTATTTTAGATGAGAAATTTCGCCATCGTTGGTCGAAATAATTCCTTAGAATCGCCAAATGGGACTGGTGGTGCTGACTGAAAAAATGCCAGCACTAAAGAAATGGGGCTTGGAAAAAAAATCAGCCCAGCAAGTGAAACTGCAAAAAAAATCCACAGAAATCAGGAAAAATGGCCGACAGAATTTTGGACATAGAGGCAGATCATAAGACCGAGGTAGATGATGGGACTGGTGGGGCAGCCCCAACAGAATCGGCAGGAGTACCGCTGAGCACAAGGCCTGGAAATGAATTGGAAGGTAGGAAGGTGCCAAAGCACTCTTGGGTGGAAGGTAGGAAGGTGAGAAAGAAAACCTGCGGGGAAGGTAGGAAGGTGCCAAAGCACTCTTGGGTGGAAGGTAGGAAGGTGCCAAAGCACTCTTGGGTGGAAGGTGGGAAAACGGTGCTGCGAAAGAAACCTTGTGGGGAAGGTGGAAAAACAAGGGTGCTAAGAAAATCCTACACAATCAAAAAACAGGGCGTCAAAAGAAATCTTTGGCAGATTTTGATGGATAATGAGAGATTTATCAGTGAAAACCGTCGGAGTGGCGGGATTTGAACCCACGGCCCCCACACCCCCAGCGTGGTGCGCTACCAGGCTGCGCTACACTCCGTTTTTCAACCTTATCTTAAACCCATGGCGCGGGTTATGTCAAATTGCTGGAATATTTTTGCTTTTTAGATTTTTTTTCACAACACACCCTCATCATAAAAATATCATAAAAGGTGCTTCAGCTCTCAATAACTTCTCTGCGGTACCCCTGTCTTTATGATAAAAGGTGCTTCAGCTCTCAATAACTTTTTTGTGTTCTCTGGGGACCATTGCCCTGGCCTCTAGGAGTTCTTGTGGGCGCACCCCTTTGCTGCTCTGTCATTTTTACCCCATTTTTTGACTACTCTAGGCCCAAGTTAGAGACAAAATCTGGTGTTTTCCGGAATGCCAAGGGTGGTTCCTTGTCTAGTAGAATTTTGCACAAGTTTTAATTATGCAGCCCCATTGCCATGGGTTGAATGTAAAATTTTTTGATAATAAATATTTTTGAATGGCTTATTTTGGGTTACAATAAGGGGGCAGGGTGTGTTTTGAATCAATTCTCTAGCTCGATGTCCACCCAATTAATACAAGAATATTTCAAGGATATTTGATGCGTGTTCCGGAATTAAAAGCATGGTTGCAAGAATATAATTTGACGCCAAAAAAGTCATTTGGACAACATTTTCTATGCCACGAGCCCATTTTAGAGGCCATAGCAGCCTCTGTTTTAGGTCCCAAGGTCCTGGAAATTGGCCCTGGTCCTGGATGCTTGACCTGGTATTTGATGCAAGTGCCAGACCGAGAAGTGGTTATGATTGAAAAAGACCCTAAATTTCAGGCCTTATTGCAGGCCAGATTGCCTCGAGCCCAATGGATTCATGGAGATGCTCTGGAATTAAATTGGTCTAATTATGCCGGCTTTTCCGTAGTCAGCAATTTGCCCTACAACATCAGCGTTCCCATCATGCTCAATTATGCTGAAAATGCCCACCAATTGGGCAGCGCCGTATTCATGATGCAAAAAGAGGTTGCAGAACGGGTTATGGCAAAAACCCACACAAAAGATTACGGACGATTGTCGGTAATGCTGCAAACGTATGTGGATATTCGCCTGCTTCTAGATGTACCGCCCACGGCGTTTTGGCCAAAACCATCCGTCGACTCAACGGTCTTGATGTACACACCGAAAAATCCTTGGCCTGATATTTCTTTTAAAAAGCTTTCATCATTGGTGGCTCAGTCCTTTGCCAGTCGAAGACAAATGTTGCATCACAATGTGCACATTGCCAAGGAGATATGGGCCGCCAGCGGTATTGATTCCCGTCGACGCGCCGAAACACTAGAGGCAGAGGAATTTGCAGTACTGTTGCGTGCCATCTCTGCCCACGCAGCATCCAATAAGGAGAGGGCCCATGTGGACACGGTTTAAAAATCATTTTAAGGGGGCTCTGGATCGGACTTCCCAAGGTGTACAACGGGGGTGGAGCAGCTTGTTTCAGGGCCAATCGCCCCAGGATGTCGATTGGGATACGTTGGAAGCAACATTGCTGTCTGCCGATGTGGGTGCAAGGGTGACCCACGAGATTTTAACAATTGCACGCCAGTACACAGGGGATATGGCCCATATTCGACATCATTTGGTCCAGCACATGGCAACGTTGATGCTGCCTTTTGAGCGCACACTTGATCCGGCACCTGTTGTTCTCCTTGTGGGAGTCAACGGCTCTGGAAAAACAACAACTCTGGGCAAGCTAGCTGCATTATGGAAAGACCAGGGGCATCGTGTGCACGTGGTGGCAGGCGACACTTTTCGGGCAGGAGCCACGGAACAATTGGGCATTTGGGCCAAAGGTCTTCCCATGACCACAGGTGGGAGCGAGCCATCTGGTGTGGTTTACCAAGGATTACTGAATGCCAAGGAACGCAACGATACCGTTGTTTTAATTGATACAGCAGGACGATTGCCCCATCAAGTGGGATTGATGGACCAGATTAAGAAAATACATGGCGTGATCCAACGACTGCGACCAGAGGATGCTTGCGAAATTATTTTGACATTGGATGCAACGGTGGGGCAGCATGCTTTGCTGCAAATTGAACATTTTCAAAAAGTGGTACCCGTTACAGGGATCATTATGAACAAAATGGATGGAACAGCGAAAGGCGGCATTTTGGTGAACATTTCCCAACGCTATGGCTTGCCCATTTACGGAATCGGTGTGGGTGAGTCGGTCCATGACTTGCATGCTTTTTCATCAGAAGCCTATGCCTCTGCACTATGGGGTGTTTAAGGGCAGGACAGAAATTTTTTCCATATTGGACCAAGAATTTCCATTGGAAATGGCCCAACCATGATGGAAAATTTCTCTATTAGTGATTTAGAGGCAATCCATGTAAAATTAACTTATTTCCAGCAGGGGCAGGGCCATGCACTTACCTAATTTTTTGACACTTTTGCGAATTCTTTTAACGCCTCTGATTTGCTGGGGGTTGTGCTGGCGTACACCAGAGGGGGTCTATATGGCTATGGCCGTATTTATCATTGCAGCATTAACAGATTTTGCCGATGGCTATGTGGCCGAAAAATACAATGCGCGCTCTGTCTTAGGGGCAGCCCTGGATCCTTTGGCAGACAAGCTGTTGATCATTTTGACCCTGTTTTTTTTGGCCGCCACCCAACATTTATCTGGACCATGGATGTTTTGGCCCTGTGCCTGGATCATCGCCAGAGAAATTCTGGTTTTAGGTCTGCGCAGCATGATGGGATCCGAAAGATTACCCGTTATTGGAATGGCCAAAGCCAAAACATTCCTACAGATGATTAGTGTTGGATTGCTGATTGTCAATTTCACCCATACGGATTGGAGCCATAACTTGACCATGGGATTGTTGTGGATCAGCGCCATACTTAGTGGGTGCAGCGCCTATGTATATCTAAAGCAAACAATAAAAATATATAGAATAAATAGTAAAAATACATCGAAAAAAATCAATTCGGCCCCATTTTTATGAGAAACGTTCCGCGATTTTTAGGATGGCGCCATAAAAAGAGAAATTGGTTGCGAAGGAATTTTGCCATATGAACGGGTATAAAGATTTTTTAAAGAGCTTTTTTCAAAATACATACCGCCTGTTTTCATCTGAAAATTTTGCCGTCCAAGGTTTTCTTTGGGCTATGAGCGCCAATATCAGCTTTGTAGCTGTCATGATCCTGAATAAAGCTTTCAAGGCCTACCTGCCCGTAACCCTCATCGTTTGGGGGCGGTGCCTATTTGCATTGGCACTGATAGTGCCTTTTTTGCAATGGAAAAACATGCGGCAATTGTGGGGCGTGCAACTGATGAGAGGGGGTGTCGTTGCTGGGGCAATGCTGTGTTCGTACACGGCGTACCGCCACTTACCTGTGCACATCGCTGCATTAATTGGTGCCAGTAGCACCTTGTTTACCATGATTTTGGCCAATATTCTTTTACAAGAAAAAGTTGATCAAAAACGTTGGATTGGGGCCATTGTTGGTTATGCTGGGGTGGCTATACTGGTCCACGATGTTCTCAGTGAAGCGTGGACTATTTCTGTTGCTTGGGCTGTTCTGGGTAATTTTTTAGCCGCAATGAGTGGCATTTTATCTCGATGGCTGGTTTTGCGATCTACAAATCCTCAGGCTATTCTGGCATACGGTATGGTTATTCCGTTCACCTTGTTTAGTCTGGTTGTTGTCCTGGATTCAAATCTTTCTTTGGCCCATTTAACGCCTTTGCAATGGTACATTCTGGCTCTTTTGGGCAGCATTGGGGCCCTGATTCAGTACGCAACATTGCGGGCTTACAAGGTTGCCAAAGCATCCTTTGTGGCGCCATTGGAATATACGCGATTGTGCTTGATGATTCCTGCTGGATATATTTTTTTGGGCGAAGTGCCCAGCTTGTGGTCCTATGTTGGGGGATTACTGATCGTTCTTGTATCGATTTTTTTTGTTGTATGGGAGGTGAAAAAAGTTTGATTTTTTCCGACCATTGACCAAGGTCTTTGGTGTGAATTGAGGTATGTTGGCGGTATGAATGGGGGGGCACCGGTCTGTGAAAACAAGACGTGTAGATGAATTCAGATATTGGCCAGTGAGGTGTGAAAAATGCCCAATGTGGTGGGTGATGGCTGAAGAGATGGGTAAAACACCCAGAGCGCAATGCAAAAGGGGCAACAGAGGGAAGAGATGGCTAGAAAAATCCCCAGAGTTCTGAAAAGAGGGGAATCTGAAAAATTCGAAAAATCTAAAAAGCTGGTAAATTTTTCCAAAGGATGGACGTGACGGCCCCAGGATTGACGGACATGGGGTGGGTATGTGATTATTAATATGAATTTCTCTGCTGTGTATTTAAAAAACTCGGCGTTTGCTGCGGCTTGATCCTTTATTGAAGGCTCAACGTTACTTAAGTTCCCTTCAACAAAAGGTCCAATGAAAAATAACAATCAAAAAAAAATCTGCATTCAAAGCCTTATTATAGCTTCTTTTCCTGTCATTTTCTTTGCATTTCAATTTATTCCACGATTGTGGTTGGGGCAAATTGCCGATCATGCCATGGATCAGCTGTCCATTAATGTCACCCAGTTTGGGTACATCAGCGCCCTATACTATTGCGGATATGCAGGCATGCAAATTCCCGTGGCCATGATGTTGGATCGGTTCCCTCCACGTTATGTCATATCGGGCTTGATTTTTTTGCTCAGCGCTGCTTTTTTCATTTTTACACTGACGGACAATTGGATCGTGGCTTGTGTGGCGCGATTTTTTATTGGCGTGGGTTCTGCAGGGGGTTTTTTGGGGGTCTCTAAAATCATTTCCCAATGGTTTGATCGGAAAACTTATGCGAAATTAATTGGAATTTCCATTTCTTTGGGCATCATAGGTGCAGTCTATGGGGGTGGGCCAACCTACATTTTGGTTCAAAAATATGGCGTCAATAACGTGGCTTTTGGAATTGTTGCCATTGGAATGGCCCTTTGTTTGTCTGTTGCCCTATTTGTGCGTTCCCCTAAACAGGGGGAAGAAATTGTGGAAAAATTGACCTTGGCCCATCTGAGGGAATTGATTTCATCCCCAATGATTTGGATTCTGGGTGCTGTGAATTTATTGCTCGTGGGCCCCTTAGAGGGGTTTGCAGATGTGTGGGGCGAGCGGTACCTGATGTCTTTCTTTGGATTTGAAAAAGAACACGCCCTGCAAATAATATCCTTTATTTTTATTGGATTGATTGCTGGATCTCCGATTTTACCTTGGATTGGAAGAAAAATTGGGGATTATGCCTTGATCAACCTCTGCGGACTGGGCATAATCCTGTCCTTTGTACTGGTCTTTTCACACTGTATGACATCGTACCAAGCTTTGGCGCTGTGCTTTTTCATGGTGGGTGTTTTTTCAGCCTATCAAACCAACTTACTTTCTGCCGGGCTTGAACTGGTTAACCCTGTTTTGATGGGGGTTGCTGTGGCCTTTTTAAATTCTTGGAATATGTTTGGGGGCACATTTTTCCACTCTATTATCGGAAAATTAATGAATGTCTCTGACAGTGGTGGCGCGTATGAGGGTATCTCAGAGGGGGGAAATAGGGCAGCAGTGACTGCAATGGCCCTGCCCATTACAGAAGAAACCTACGTTACAGCCCTGAGCACCATTCCCATTGCCGCAGGCATTGGCATTATCCTGATGTGCATTGTTGCTTGGTATCACCGGAAAAATAAAAAAGGCCCGCTCCCAATCAAATAGTCAGAAGTACATTAAAGGGGCTCTCTTGGTGAAAGGCCGGGCGGGCATGTGGGGGGGGTGTCTAACCCGCAAGTGCGATGGGTGGCACTTGGGACACTTTTGGGACCTATTTGAAACAAGATTGAAACAATCAACTGTGGAAATATGTTGGAAAAAGCAGGCTATGACTGGGCCAGCATGGGGGGGAGGGTATTTTTGCACTATAGGGCGTTCAGGGTAAGCATTGTTGCTGGGCATCAGTGCCAAAGGAAAACTTAGGAGAATGAAATGAAGTTTTTTACATTGCTTTTCTCATTACCAGCTGTGCTTTTTGTTATGGATGCTTGTGCACTTGCAAATCCCTTAACTGTGCCAGAACCAAAAGGAGTCTATGGCGTAGGTATGCTTAACGTTGAGCTTTCTGATCCTGCACGAACCCAACTTCGAAGCGTTGATAAACGCCGGTGGATGGCAACGGTTTTTTACCCAACATTCAAAACAAAAGGAACAGCTCCTTATATGACCGGAACGCTCGATGAGGGGAATGTCTGCGGAACAAAGGTTTTAGGATATGCGATTCCAGGTGCGCTTATGGTCCAGAACCGTAAATTTCCTATTATCATTTCGCTTCCTGGGAGAGGAAATGTGCGCCAGCAAAATACTATTCTTTATGAAGCATTAGCTTCTTATGGTTACATCGTGATTACGATGGATCAACCTTATGTTGCAAACTTTGTAAAATTTTCAGATGGAGCAAAAACAACTTTAACATTTAAGGATGTTTGGAATCTTCCGCGGGATAGAGATTATCGTTATGCATATGACGATGAAATCATTGCCCTTGCTATCAAAGATATTGATTTCGTATTGGATCATTTAGAAGCGTTTGGAAAGATATCAAGTGCGTTTGATACCAAGAACATGGTTCTTATGGGGCATAGTATTGGAGCCAATATCGCACAAATTAAAGGCTTTAGTGATCAGCGAACCAAAGCGATTGTCGATATTGATTCTAAAATAACCGAACGTGCCGTATTCGGTCGTATTGGTGTGCATCCAAACCCAGATGATAAGCCAGTGTTATTTATACGAGGAATGCTTCAGTATCAAGAAAATGTGGGTGATCAATTAACCAAAATCTCAAACAGCACCATTTGGCAACCGGACGTTCAGCATAGTGCTTTTAGTGACGATGCTTACTTTGCCCCTAAAATCCCAAATTATGGCATGGGTTTTTGGCAAGGATTGTATACATGGCTTTTCAAAAAAGGGCCTTATTTTTCTACCACAGATACCAGTTTGGGAGATTACAAAGTGGATGAATGGTTTGAGCAATATCCTGAGTATATTGTGAAATGGTTGGATAAAAACACCAATAGATAACCATGAATATTAAATCATTAAAAATTCATGATGAAATCCCACTTGGTGGGTTTTTTCCAAATGGTAATGGGTATTGATTATTCAAGGGGAATCATGGCCGTAACAGAGGAACAATTGGATTGGGGCAGAGAGAGGGAAAAAGAATGGGATTGCCCTGGGATTACTTGAACATCCTTTAAAACGTGCTCTTTTTTATGAAAAGTTGTTTTGCTTTGGGCAACAGATTCATTGAGAAGGACAAGAATTTTTGGGGAAAACACCGTTTGATTGGAAATATTTCGTATGGATCCTTGGCAGACAAATTGACCTTCATCCGTACCTTGAAATGAAAAGGATGTGATTTCTAAAGCTGGTTTTTTCTCGACTTTCCCCCACAGTTCAACGCACCCATCAATCCACGGGCCAAGGCTACCCAAGCTCTTTCTGCCCAGATAAAAGGATCCTAATCCCATGATTGCTAGGGAGACGCAAGAGATAAGGACCTTTGTGGTGCGCGAGAAACTTTGACCAGGAGAAGCAGTTTCTTCTGGACGCGCAATGAGCATATTTTTAGAAACAGGGGGAGACAGATGCCAGATATGGCCGCAGGAAGTGCACCGAACTTGACAACCCTTGGAACCCAAAACACTGTCGTCCAAATGATAACGCATCGTGCAAGAGCGGCACTGAACAATCATAAGGTCAAAATGCAAAGAGTGAATAAGAAATCATAATAGATTTTTTACAATTTGTCCATATTTGGATGAATTCTCACCCAATGTAAGGCCATCTGAAATTTATTGCCCCCTCTGCAAACTCATGAATTTTTGGGAAAAATTCATCAGATTTCTTTGTTAGGGTGTGCACGGCCCTAAACACCCCCTGAAATCCCGAGCCAGTTCCAATGTCTAATTAGAACTGAAAAATCTATGCATCAGGAATAGCGAGCTTGACCACCCAATGGCAACCTTCGAAACAGCGAGGCTGCCTACCCAGTATCAAAAAGACCTTCGAAACAGCGAGGCTGCCTACCCAGTATCAAAAAGACCTTCGAAACAGCGAGGCTGCCTATGGAAAATTAGATTCATTTACGGTGCGTTTGGCCCACATAGAGGTCTCACTCATGGGACCTCTATGCATGACATGTACGGTTCTTGACATTCACAAGAGATATGGAACGGGGATTTCCACAGAATTTATAAAAAGCAAGATTTGCTCAACCCAGACGCTGTGGAGTGGGTGCTCGTCAAACCCAGACGCTGTGGATCCGAACAACGGGTTGCACGCCCCATTTCTTGTAAAATAGATTGCGCACTTTTCTTGCCGCAATGATGTGTGTCGGCGTCGATGACTTTGAAGATTCCGCAGGAGGTGCCACGATCTCACCAGCTTCCTGGGGATTGCTCAATTTAGACTCAGGTGTTTTTGAATTTTTAGATCTTTTTTTCAAGTCCCCCTGACTCAAGGCCTCTGAATAGACCTCGCTGATCAAATTTTTAATTTGCCCCTCCACACTTTCACGCTCATCTTCGTATTCGAAAACACCGTGAGACATAACGGTACGGGATAAAATCTTTCGATTGGCGCTGGATAAAACCACAAATACAAACAAGGATCCCCGATCCAACAGTTCTCGTCTTTGGGTTACAACCGACCCAGTGTACTCAATCAAGCGACGTCCATCCAGCGCCAATCGTCCAGTCGGGACATTCCCAAGACATTTTACTGGACCGGGTGACAAATGAAAGATATTGCCATTTTGAGGAACCAGGGCTTGTGGAACGCCTTTTGAAAGTGCAAAACTGGCGTGCTCCTTGAGGTGTATTGCCTCACCATGAACGGGGATGACTATTTTTGGTTGCAACCAGTCGTACATTTGAGCCAATTCATCCCGACACGGATGGCCCGAAACATGCAGGCCCTCCTTATAGGTAATCATTTTGACATTTTGCAGAACCAAGCGATTTTGCAATGCCGCAATGGATTCTTGATTCCCTGGGATGACGCGAGAGGAAAAAATCACTGTATCGTGCTCACCCAAGGTGATGAAGGGGTGATCCTTATTGGACATGCGGGTCAATGCAGCCCGAGGTTCCGCCTGACTGCCCGTTGTCAAAATCATCACCGAAGCCGGTGTGTGGTTCCTAACTTCTTCCACCGGAATAAATTGGATAGAGTGATCAAAATAACCACAATGCCTGGCAGCATCGACCATGCGTTGCAAGGACCGACCGACCAAACAAACTTTACGCTTTGTAGCTATGGCTGCTTTGTAGCAACTGTGTATGCGGGCCAAGTTGGATGAAAAGCAAGAAATAACCACACGCCCTGTGCATGATGCAACCACGTCATAAATGGCATTTTCCACATCCCCTTCTGAGCCAGAGGCCCCATTCTCAAACACATTGGTAGAGTCGCAGACTAGGGCCAAAACACCTTCCCTCCCTATTTCCATCATGCGCTCGACATCAATGGCTTGACCAATCACTGGCTTTGGATCTATTTTCCAATCCCCTGTATGGAAAATATTGCCATGGGGCGTGCGAATCATCAGCGCGTTTGGTTCTGGAATCGAATGGGTCAAAGATACAAATTCTATATTAAATGGCCCAACTTGAGCCCTTCCCAATAAGGGAATTTGATTGACCGGAACTTTTAAACCCAATTCTTTCAATTTTTGCTCTAAAATATACGCTGTAAATGGCGTTGCATAGAGTGGGCATTTTAAATATCCCCAAAGATAGGCCACAGCACCGACATGGTCCTCATGGGCATGGGTTACAAAAAGACCCTTGAGATTTGCAAGGTCAATATTGACAACAAAATTTCGAATGTCGGTCATCAAGACCATATCGGGACTGCGGGAAAATGTAATGCCATTGTCAACCATCAGCCATTGGCCGTCGCAACAATAAAAATTAGCATTCATCCCAATCTCTCCGCACCCACCCAAAGGAACAAAAGACAGTCCCTCTGGATTTTTCAAAATTTTTGCAAATTGATTTGAAGAAGTATTCACTGCGGTAAAATAGATTTGTGATTGTTTCCGTTATTGTACCATAATTTTTTCCATAAAAAATAGAATATATTGGATTTTTCCATATTCTGCACTTATGGATACGGCTTCTAGGTTATGCGGCCGATGTCCCTGGGGTGAGAACCTTTTTCAAATGGTTTGAATTTATTTTACTAAAAATTAAATATTTTTTTACAAATTTTAAATATTATCTGATATACAATAATTTAAACACATCATTTAATTGGAGTATTTAAAATGCGCAAAACTTTTCAAATTTTAGGCATAGCGACGTTGCTTTCCAGCAGCAATCTGGTGCAGGCAATACCACAGTATCCATTGGACAACAGCAATAGCTCGTATCAAATGGATTCCTCGACCAGCCAAGATGGTCAGGATACGGTGAAAAAGACAACTCGCACCAGCATCCGAAATGGCATCAAAAGGGTAACCACAACAGAAGAGAGGACCAATGGCACAAATAGATCTGTCACAACCAATACTACGACAGAAAATATAGGTTCAAATGATGCTGGAAAATCAGATGATTCCATTTGCAATGGCTGCAAGGAGCTAAAAAAGCATTGCAAAAAATGTAAAAAGCACAACGGTTGTAAAACTAAGTGCGAGTGCAATAAATTTTACACCAAGGAAGATCGCGATTCCAATGACAGTGAGGACAGTACCAATGGGCCCATGGCACCAAATCCCATGATGGAGTCCAATCAGCAAGGCACCGTTGTTCAAGAGAGGGATAATGTCAACCAAGATCAAGGCAAATGTCAGGAAAATGCTGCAAGAAGGGCCCAATTGGCTCGAGTCATTCGGGGCATTAGACAAGGTCTGATGGCAGAAAAAACCAGGGATCAAGAGGCATCCAATACTATTGAACAGGTGGGTAAGGACATCAATCAAAACATCGGTCGCATCAATCGGGACATCAATCAAGAAATGGTCAGAAGCATGAATGCTGTGAACGAGTCAATCAATTTGGGTGCTGGAATGTTTTGGCCTTTTTAATATTAGATCAATATCTATAAAGTAGTTTTAATGTTGAATTTTAGGTTCTGAGAAATGGCGGTTTAGTCTCTGGTGATCCCTCGCCAGAGTGACCCCATGGCGCACCCCCCCCTCGCACAATTGTTGCCATCTCTGCCAACTATAAGGTCTTTTGACCAAAGATCTGTTGCCGCCTTAATAAGCCTTCATCTTTGCCATCAGTGGGGATATCCCATGCATGCATGCATTGTTGTTTTCAGGGTCCCGGATTTTCAAGGACCCATCAATCAATCATTTAAATAGGCCGTGCTGCTAAGTTTTTTTATCACTGGTTCTCAGAGCCATATGGCCCAGCCAAGATCTTCTGTGGGGATTGGTTTGAATCCAATGCATAGGTTTGCACCCATGTGGATGTGGCGCAAGCCCGGGACAAGCGGTCTGCTATGGCGCAGCCAATGCCCTCTGTGGGAATCGGCATAACAGCGATGCTGTCACAATCGCTCTGATCCAGATGATGCAATCCTGAGAAGAGGTTTGCCGCTGCTTGGATTAAATTTTTCTCAAGACTCAGCTGTACACAGTATTTTGCTCCAACCAGAGGTGGTCCAAACGCCAGCAATCCTTCATTGGGATAGACGTTGGTTGCCTGAAGGCGCAAGGGTTTTTTGGGGGCATAATGAGAGGTCAGTTGACCGGGGCAGACCATATGATCTAGACAATCGCCGCCTATACTCCTGTTGCTAAAAATGGGGGGGCCTTTGTCTTGATGATCTTTCAAGTCCGCAAATTCTAAAAGAATGGACTCTATTTCCTCCACAGGCAGTGCCCCTGAACGCAATATTTTAGCAGGCCAGCTGCGCCCATCGATAATGGTGGATTCTACGCCATAAGCGCACGCCCCCCCATCTAAAACAAAAACCGGTAGGGCATTGGCAACATGCTCTGCTGTGGTTGGACTCAGTTGACCAGATAAATTGGCGCTGGGTGCTGCAAGGGGTCCGGATAAGTTTTTTAGAATTTCTCGAACCATCGGATGGGATGGTACCCGAATGGCCGCAGAATTTAAACCTCCGGTGGCCATAAGGGGAATGCGGGTATCTGATGTTAAGGAAAGGACAAAAGTAATGGGACCTGGCCAAAAATGATGGGCCAAACGCCGAGCCCAAGGGGTCCACATCACATCCCCAATGGTGTCCTCTAAACAAGCATAATGCATGATCAATGGGTTGTGCATTGGGCGCATCTTCAAACGGTAAATTTCAGCAATGGCGGATGCATTGTACCCCAATCCAGCCAAACCATAGACTGTCTCTGTAGGAATGGCAACGACCTGGCCTGCAGAGAGTTTTTCTATGGCGCAATTAATGTTGTTGGAAATGATAGAATGGGGCAATAAAACAGACATAATGAACCAGTTTCGAAAGAACCTTGGGTGGGTGGCCAAAGGCTGTGCTGTTTCGCCATTGTGTCAGAAAAATCCAAGCATCTCAAGATTATTAGGATGCAGGTGGGGACGGCTTCCAAAAACCATGGTCTCTCGCAATTGCTGGCCAATATCCCCAAGATTATTAGGATGCAGGTGGGGATGGTATATTTCTTCCAAAAACCATGGCCTCTCGCAATTGCTGGCCAATATCGGCAACGCTGCCAGGAGAATACGGCACCATAATGGTGTTCATTTTCCCACTGATGCCCATTTCCTTCAGAGTGTCGAAATACTGGGTTATCAGAATCAGGTTCATGATCGCCTCGTAGTCTGCCCCAGGAATCTGGGCCTGAAAATCACTAAAGGAATCTTTTAGTCCATCCATAATGGCCTTGCGTTGCCAAGAAATACCCTTACCATGAAGGGCCTTGCTCTCTGCGTCTGCTTCGGCCAGCTTGACCTTTAGAATTTTCTCGGCCTCGCCCCGTTCATTGGCAGCAACGCGCAATCGTTGGGCTTCGTTGATTTCATTCATGGCAGCCTTGACTTTTTTATCAGGCATAATATCTGTTACCAACGTTTTAGTGATATCGTATCCAAAGGCGTTCATGACTTCTTTTAACTCGTCGCGCACAGAAAAAGCAATTTCATCTTTTGTGGTAAATACATCGTCCAATTTTATCTTTGGAACCCGGGATCGCACCACATCGAATACAAAAGCTTTGATTTGTTTTTCAGGATCGTCCAATGTATAAAAAGCATCAAATACTTGATTTGGCAGCACCCGAAATTGTACCGATGTTGTAATGTCCACAAAAACATCGTCCTGGGTTTTGGTTTCAACCTGAACATCCAGCTGCATCAACCGCAGAGTCAAGGATCCCGCAATTTTATCCACAAATGGCACCTTAAAATGCAATCCTGGTTGGCACAATGCGTGAAATTTGCCAAATCGCTCTATGATGTGGACAGACTGTTGAGGAACGGTAAAGGCGGAGGCAATCATGGCGATGAGAAATAGGATTGCGACCAACGTTAAAATCGGGGACATGGACCAAAAATCATAAAAATATCAGATTCATCATAGCTCTATTTGTGTAAATTTTGAATTGATTTTTTTAAAACAAATTCAAATCTGTATATTTTCTTTTTAAAGCAGATATCAGGCCAATGCCAGAAATATTGATCTGAAATACCCATGGCGATTGATGCAGTATTGGTTATGGAATTGGCGGAGTGCTTTGCAATAAAACCCTTTAGACCCAATAATGATCAGCCATATTCCGCCCAACAACAGAAGCAGTCAGAATGGCAACAGATTGCCCAGAGCCCTATTAAAGTCATTCTGAAAAGCCCACAGGATTCTGGATCCATGGTTCAGCCAGAACCAGCTTTTTGCCCTAAAAAGGAGTTGGGCAAGGGTCCAAAACCTGCTTTTCTTTCAAAAACTTAGAAGGCGAAAGAGACGGGGCGAAAGACGAGGCAAAAAAGATTCGTCCGTCCAGCAGGACTGTGGGGAATCTGTGTAGAAAGATGGGGCCTAGACAATCAGACCTTAGGGTTCAGCAATGTGCGTCCCATGGCAAGAAATTTCTTGCGCCGCTTTTCCGCAAAGTGTGTTTGACCTTGCATTCCTTTTAATTGGGCAAAAAGGCAGTCACTGACGCGATCAATGGTTTCCGATCGCCACCGATGGGCCCCGCCGATGGGCTCTGGAATGATTTCATCGATTACTCCAAAGTTTTTTAGATTTTGTGCAGTCAGTTTTTGGGCCAATGCAGCTTCTTGTTTTTTTTCAGACGTGCGCCACAAAATGGACGCGCAGCCTTCTGGGGAAATCACGGAATAGACAGAGTGCTCTAGCATGGCGATAAAATTCGCCGTTGCAAAAGCCACCGCACCGCCAGATCCACCCTCGCCGATTACCACGGATAAAACAGGAACATCGATTCTCAAGCTGGTCTCTATGCATTCGGCAATGGCTTGAGCTTGACCCCGCTCTTCGGCGCCTACCCCCGCAGCAGCACCTGGTGTGTCTACCAAAAAAACAACGGGCAAACGAAATCGTTCTGCCAACACCATCAGTCGATTGGCCTTGCGATACCCTTCTGGACTGGCCATGCCAAAATTATGTTGAATCCGCGAGGACGTGTCGTCTCCTTTTTCATGCCCCATAATAAGAATAGGCATGCCCCTGAACAAGCCCATTCCCGATGAAACAGCGACGTCTTCTCCAAACAATCTGTCTCCGGACAATGGTACAAAGTGGTCCATCATTTTTGAGATATAATCTTTGGACTTTGGGCGCTCTGGAACCCTTGCAACCTGAACTTTATCCCAAGGAGATAAGTTTTTATACAGATCTATTAATGATTTTTGATGTTTCTTTTCCAGCTTTTGAATCTCTTCATTGATCTTAATGGGCAGTGGGAATGGCAGCATCTTTAATCCATCAATTCGATCTTTTAGCTCTTTAATATGGTTTTCAAAATCCAGCATTGCGCCACCTCATTCTTTCTTTGCATTGACATTATGATACCAAAAATAAACAGCCGTGACGACTGTTCTTTGAACCGTGTCTTAACCCTCCCAGTGTATTTTGTTGGCTTTTGAGTCAGTATCATCCTTTGATTTACCCTCACAGTTCCTTCACTTTGCCCACTTCGTACAAGGTGCATGCAGCCATATTTTCAATAAATCTCTAGTCCAAGGGCCCTGGTTTTAAAGGCCACATGTCAGCCACTGGGTTGGAAGGTGGTGCTTTAGCGACTGTTCTTTGGACCCTCTTAAGGGCGGCGATCTTATGTTCTATGGTTTTTTGCAAGGCGAGAGGACCCATTCCTGCAGAATGATCAACAACAATAGGTCCAAAACAACCACCCGCAATCATTGTGACGAGAAATCCATCACTCTCGTGCCCGTTAATTGCCCTTTCAGCCAGGGCAAAAGGTGGTGCATTTTCCCAAGATCTGTATCTTTTGTGCAAAATGTTTTTTTTATAAGAAAATTAATTTTTAAAATTCTTTGCACAAGACGCATCACTTACCCTTTGAAGACGGCAGATTACCCATGCCCCTTGAGGATGATTGCTTTTGAAGTGCCTTTAAAAATTCAGGGATAGAATTGCGATTTTTCCGCATCAGAGAGGTGTAATCCATTTTTTTGGCCGCAACCAGGTCCAGTTTTTCTACAAAAAGATTGCGTACCAGCTGACCGACTATTTGAAATCGTACTTCTACTTTCAGGCCATCATCTTTGTTAACCACCTCGCAGTACACATCACTCGCATTGTTTTTGCCTCTGATGGGTGTAACTTTTTTAATTTTAAGATAGCTCAAATATTTCCTAGATACTTTCGAGAATGTGCGAACAACATTGTCCGTAAGCAGAGAGATGAACTCTTGCTTTTGGCTTTTTGAAAATAACTTCCAGTGGGGCCAAATGACGTATTGTGCAATTTTGGAAATTTCCCAGGAAGATTCCACCAGTTTTTTCAATTGACGCATCTCTTGTTCAGATGTTTTGCTGTTTTGGCAGATGCTTTTGGCAGATTCGTACAGGGACATTACAGCAAATTCTGCCTTTGTCTGCCCTTTAGAAGGGGTTTTGGATTTTTGGGACGAGCCATTGGTTGCCAAAATAGGCGCTGGTGTAATTTTAGGAGATTCTGACATCGCCGCATGGGTCATTGATCCCAAAAAACAGTTCAGTAAAATTTTATATTTAGTGGTGCGAAACATAGTTTAAACTCTTAAAAAGACTGAATTTTTATTCCATTATTTCCAAAAAAGCCATTAGCGTGCAACATTAAATGCATTGCTCTTGGAAAAACGAAGAATTTTTCGGTCAATAGATATTGAGTCATGGTATCATACATCTGGGGCTGGATGTGCAAATAATTAGATAAAATGGGCAAAAATACAGTGTACAAAATGGCCCAACAGGGCAAACCCTCTGGCATCTTTAAGTCTACAAATCCAGCGCCCTGTCAAACCCCTTGTATCTGTTTTGCATCCACACCCTCACGCCCCTATAAAGTGTGGCTGCTGCAATACTAGGCGGGTGAGAGGATATAGGCAAAACGATCTGCAAGTGAGGGGTACGCCCGAAAGGTCAGTCGAGTGAATCCGGCTCAGAGGAATCCCCCAACAAATCCGGCGAGGACTCTTCTGAATTGGCACGATCATCTTTTCCACCAGACCTTACACTTTTTCCCATATTTGATTCCCGCGTAGGGGCCTCTGCATCATCTGAATCCCCCAACAAATCCGGCTCAGAGAAATCCCCCAACAAATCCGGCGACGACTCTTCTGAAGAATCTAGCGCAGAATTGTCCACCAATAGGTCTGGCTCTGTATCCATCGCACCCTTTGTCCCCGCATCAGATGGATCCATGCTTCTGTCTTTTTCAGCATTTGGCTTGGTATCTTTTTGGGACTGAACCTGTGCCACATCGCCACGTAACATAAAATAGGCATTGCGCACCGTGCTATAGGTATCACTAAATGTATCTGAAATATCCTGTTGAATGCTGGTAATTTTAGACTGAGTCATCAAATACGATGCAGGGTAATAGGCCACCACCGTATCTTTCCAATAGGTTACAGGAAGGGCAGCGCAATCCACAGCCTGGCCGATGGCATCACGCAGTGTGCTTGGTCCTAAAAAAGGCATGATCAAGAAGGGGCCTGGTGGAATAAAGGCCATTTTTTTCAGTGTCTTTCCGAAATCTTCTCGAGGAGGGCAAATATTTAAGGCTGTGGCAACATCAAAAAGCCCCCCTAGTCCAAATAGGGTATTGAAAACCAGCCGCGCTGTATGGGCTAAAAAATCATGCATTTTGCCTTGCAGCAAACAATTGACGATACTGATGGGGGCTTCTACGGTATTCATTACACCGACTATTCTGTTTTTTAAACAAGGTGGCATGACGCGATAAAACCCAATAAATGGGGCGAATAGGGTATGATCCAAGGCGGTATTCATGGCAAAAATAACGCGATTCAAAGGTTCAAAGGGATCTCGTGGGTCTCTGACATCCTCTATCTCTTTGGGGCCCTTCTCCATGGCGTGTTCTGTTTTGGAATCAAGCAAACAAATGCATGTGGGTTTGTGTGTGGCGCACCCCGTTAAAAAAACGAGGCAAAGAGGAATAAAGCGATTCATTTATAGGATCTTTTTGTTGTAAAACCAATAGCCACTGATTGGCAAAAATAAGATGTAAATCATTGATAAAATCAACAGTGTTTCCCAAGGGGCACTGAACATTCCTGCAATGACCCCTAAAATACACATGCAGAAAATCCCCAAAAAGTTCTGAGGGATAACGATTTTTTTAAATACAAAAGTGGGGTATCGGCTAACCAGCATAATGGCCGTAACCAGAATGGTTGCAGCATACAACCAGACAGGAATTTGGACGTCAAAGACAAAGGAAGCAATCATGGGGGTTAGGACAAGTAGCGCCCCTGCTGGGGCTGGAACACCCATAGAAAAAACAGATGAATGGTGGGGCATGGTATTGAAACGTGCCAAACGCCAGACCATGCAAGCGCTGAAGAAAAGACACAGCCCCCAGCCTTTGTTCCCCCAAAGAGACAGAGAATAGCAATAAATGATTAGGGCTGGCGCCACGCCAAAACAAATAAAATCGACCAAGGAATCCAGCTCTGCCCCAAAAGCCGAACTAGATTTAAGCAATCGCGCCACACGGCCATCAAGGCCATCAAGAACACCAGCAATGAGTACGCTGGCCACGGCGTTGCGCCACTCTTTTGAGAATCCAAACTGAATAGAAGAGAGGCCCATGCACAGGGCAGACAAAGTAATCATGTTGGGTAAGATGCGTCCAATGGCAGGAGAGCTCCACTTTTCTTGCCACCTCACCTTTTTTTTTAAATCTTTTTGAGGGGGTAGGGTGCGTATAAAAACATTCTTATTTTTTTTCATGATGAATGCAAGGTGGTCAAAAAAGGGAAGGATTCTGGAAAATCTGAAGTTAGGGTTAGAGTTGGCGATGTTGCAGCACAGTGGGGCAAAGAAGTTGTGCCTATGGGGGGCAAAGATGGTAAGGGCGCCAGATGGGTGTCTGTTTTTGAAAAGATGGTTTCATCCATGGATTCCAATGCAACTGGTGCCAAAAATTGGGTGGATGGGGTTTGGGTTAATGCAGATTGATTGGGGATGGCTTCCAAAGGCATTGTTGCATTTCTGGCAGGACTGCTTGGGACTGCACCCAGCACTGTGTTTGCCAAGATTGGATCAAAAAGAGCAATTCGTCGGTGATGGCGCCCGCCTTCAAATGGGGTTCTTAAAAAAACAGATAGGCACGTGGCAGCCATTTCAGAAGACATCAGTCGACCTGGCAAAATCAGGACATTGGCGTTGTTGTGCAAACGGGCCATGCGAGCCATTTCTGGATCTGTGCAGAGGGCTGCCCCGATGCCTGGGTATCGATTGGCTGAAATGCTCATTCCCACACCTGTTCCACAAATTAAAATTCCCACATAGCCATTGTACACATGGTGTAGGACAAAGGGGATTCTGTCTGGGTAATCCAGGGCCTGGTCAAATTCTGTCTGGCTGGATCCCCTTTGAACAACAGACCACCATTGAAATTCTTGGCTGAAATTATACAGGCTTTTTGCTAAATCTTGCCCAGCATGATCTGCTCCAATTGCCAGACGAATAACCATGGATGCTTGCTTGACGATACCAGTCTTATTATTTTGTTGAAAAAGATTTAAATTGGCAAGATGTGGAAAAAACTTGCAGACAAAACCTGGGAAAAAAATAGGGGAACTGATGAAAATGAGTCAAAACCATTTTTGCATCATTGGCAATTTTCTGCTATTTTTAACAACATATTACTCATATTTTCATTTTAAAATTTATTAAACTTCAAAATACCCTATTCAATTAAAATTAAACCTATAGATTCATTGAGTTCTAAAAATATTCCAAAACTACTTATTTTATGAATAAAATTATTGCACTCTGTGTAATTCCTATTATTATTTTGTACACTATACATAATGCCAATCAATCTATTATCCCAAATAATCATGAAATATCAAATTCAGACTTTTTGACTGGGGCCAAATATAGGTTCGGTCTTTCAATACAGGGTTCCCCAGAATCTGTGCGTACTTTTAAAAAAAGCACGCCTTCTTTTCAGGAAACACCAGTTGGGGAAAATTTAAGTGATGGGGTCTTTAGCAATGGGTTTGATGAAGGTGAAGGCCATGTGTTCCATGGCCAGGCTTGTGTCCCCCATTCCATAGAGAAGGCAGAGGTGCGGGCCCGGGCCCAGGTAGGGGTACAGACACGGGTGCAGCAAGTCAATCACATTCAGCCAGCCCATTTATCCCTGGTGTACGCTGTAAAAATGGCCGATATGGTTCCGGCGCAAGGTTGGGTTCCAGATCCTGGTGCAATTGTGGTTCCGTTACCAGCTCTAAATCAAGGGATTCCAGATCCAGTTGTGGATCCAGTGCCATCTGTGGAATCCAATGCGATGGTGGCCCCAGTCAATGTGGCCCAGGCCATCATTTCATCTGTGGCTCTGGTGGAAAATACAACTCTAAAAACATTGACCAGATACAAGGATCCTCATATCTTTTCAATGCAAAACTCTGCAGTCGGAACAAAGCCCATAACAAAATCTATTGCAGAGCAGCCTTCAAGTCGGATGGCGCCGAATTTAAAAGAACCGAATCATTTGGCTGTTCCACCAGATCAAAAAACTGCACTATTAAAGAAAGAAAAATTCCAAGAATCGCTAGAAAGACCTAGTACCCCAGAACTGGCGACGGCACCATCAGAAGATACCAAGGATCATGGTTTCCAAATGAGCACCCCTAAAGAAGTGGTGACCCTTAAAGACATCCTTTCCCTTAGGACAGATGCCCACCATTCCAACACCCACCCCTGCAATAAACAGTGGCCTTTGCCCCTCTTGGTCGAAATAAAACCTATGCCAGACCTCATTATTGAAATGGGTGCGGGGAGAAACACGACAATGGCTTCCAAAGAACACATTAAAAGCATTGAAGAATTTAAATCTATGGAAACTCTGGCTGTTCAGCCAGCACCAGAGCATACAATCTCGGCCAAAATTCTCACATTGAAGGCATCATTGGCAAGGGAAGGTATCCCAGATGAAATCAATGCTCTGACAGGTCGAGAGTTTGAATCGACTAAGGGGGAGGCGCATTCCAATTACAGGGTTGCAACAGCAGCAGAGACATTAGAGAGAAAGCGGGCATTGGCAGTACAGACATTGGCAGCACAGACAGATGATTCTATATGGGATGCAGAGAATCAAGGGAAAATGAGACAGAAATTGAATCAGAGCCATCCGGTACAGCAGAGGGGTAAAAAGAGTCTTGGTGAGGATCAGAGCGGTGGAGAGAGCCCTGTCAAAGACAATGGGGGCCAGAGCGGTGGGGGTGAGGACACTGGAATCGAGATAAGAGAGTTTATGTTGGGTGTTGAAGCCAATATTTCTTCTTCGATACCAAGGAATCTAGACCATCCTGCATCTCCCTTATTCCAAACATCATCTATGTCAGGCCTCCTTATTAAAATAGGTGTCGGGAAAAACACGGCAATTGTTTTCAAAAAAAATAATAATGGGATCCCTAGGGAGGAGAGGAAGAAGCTGGAGGGAGGGGGTCAAAAGAATCCGGGGCAAAGGAAACCTGACTGGAATGGTTCAACTCATACAGGAATCCACACCACCAGCGAAAAATTGCAGCATCAGGATAGAATTTTGCGCGAAGAAGAAATCAAAAACTACTTTAAAAAAAGAAATGAGAAAAAATTTAGACATGTAAAAAGTGCTTACAATCAAAACCAATATTTCAAAAAAAGTTCGAAGGATCCAAGAAAGTTGGATGAAAGGCAAAGCGGACTAGAGGCAACATTAATGATGCTTCTCGAAAATACGGATCTGCGGTCGGCAAAAAATCGGGAAAATCAAAGGCCGGAGGCGGAGAAGCAAAGGCTGGGGAATAAGTGTGGGGAAAAGATACTTCCGATTACAGATCAAGAGGGTTCCAGAGCAGCACAGTATTCATTGTTTGATGATTGTTTAACATTCGATCAGAAATTATATGAATTGCATGAAAGTAAGTTAGAGCAATACGATCTATATTTGGTGATGGGGGTAACCGTAAATAAGAGGCATGGGATAGGGGGAGAAAAGCAGAGAGCAGGTGAAATCAAAACGAATGGTCTAGAGGTATCCAGACAGGAAGAGGCAGATAAGTGGCGTAGGATTTTGGAGGACAAGGAGAAGGAAAGGCAAGATCTGGAAGATGGGTGTGCTCTATTTTTCAGAGAAGCAGGCAGTTTACCGGTTGAGAGAGCAAAGCGTCGGAAAAAGAGCGGTCTGAAAAATCAGGAGAATCAGAAAAGTGAGCTAGAAATTGAAAATGAAAATTTTATGAATAAATACTTAACAATTAATTTAAAAGATGGCGAAATTGAATCGAATATGAAGCTGGATACAGAACAAGATGATGACTTGGAATACCTGAACCAGTGGTATGCAACAGAGAATAAACAGGGGATAGGGGTAAGAAATCCCAGTAACGTCAAGGCCATCCCAGCAGAAGGGCCTGGTCTTTCGGACAAGGATTTTATCAACACAGATGGCCATCATTCTGATTTGAAGTGGGATCTGGGGGCAAATAAGAAGCCAGATGATTTGGAGTGGGATCCATCCGGTGTGGAAATAAACCAAGGCAATGATGAAAATTTATTGGATGACACATGGTTAAAAAGGTGGAATAGGGGGTGGTTAAAAGCAAGGGAAAGTCGAGAAATAGATGCCCAAATCAATTCAGACGATTCAATTCGAGATATCAATTACCCATTGAAGTTTTTAGGTGAAGGTTTTCAAAATAGAAGCTCGTCTTTTTTAAATATATTGACATTTTTCGGTGGCCTTTAATAAGTTTTCGATCAAGAGGTTTACTGATATTAAAAAAAGGTTTACGTTGGTTTTAGTAAATTTTTAAAATTTTATACGCTGAAGAAAATCTAAAACTTTAAATAAGACCTTGTCTGGAGGCACTTTATGATCAAAACCTTTAGGGTCCTTGTAACTCTACTCCTATTCACTTTATTCCCCTGCAATACCAGAGAACTTAATCAGTCCAAGATTCCCAAGTGTACGATTTCGGATTCCTGGGCTTTTCCTGGGCCCCCGTTCAATTCTCTTAGTGTTGCTTTTGCCAAATCTGTGGACACTTTTAAGAAAAAAATAAATTCTTTTCAGAAATCAGTGTTTGAAAAAAGCTTTAGTAATGCCTTTGATAAAGGTGAGGTATTTCATTTTAACGAACGGGATCCCACCCCTCATCCAAGGGAAAAATGGTGCACCAGGGGATACTGGGGATTGGGCCATGTAATGGAATGTGCCCCTATGCCTATTTTCACCCCTTCAACAGGGCCGACGCAAACGCGACCACAGAGGCAGCAGGCACAAAAGCAGATACAGATGGGTTGGAACCCATACAAACACACACAGGTCTGTGGGGCCAGAATGATTGTGGTAGATTCAGCCCCCATTACAGTTCCAGCTCCAGTTGTGCCTAGGGCGTCAGCTCTAAACCAGGGGATTCCAGTTCCCTCTGCTCTAATTCCAGCACTAGTTGTGCCTAGGGCGTCAGCTCTAAACCAGGGGATTCCAGCTTCAGTCAATGTGTCCCAGGCTGTCATTCCACCTCCGGCAGTATTTCCAGTGCTAATTCCAGTCCCAGTCAATGTGGCTCCGGCTGTCATTTCATGGGTGAATCAGCAGGTCCAAGGTCCAGCCCTAGTTGCGGCTCCCGTGTCAACTCTGGTTGTGGTCCCGGTACCAGCGATCCAAGGTCCAGTTGTGGCTTCGGTGCCAGCTCGTCCCACCCAAATGAACTTAGATGATTTTCCTGAATTTTTAGCATTATGCGACCAGGATCTGGATCAAGGTCGAAAACATCGGAATAAGAGCATTTCAGCTCCGGTAGCGCCCGATTTAAAAGAACCAAACAATTTGGCTGTTCGACCAGATCCGAAAAATACAATCGTAGCCAAAATGAAATTGGAGGAATTATCAGAAAAAAAAATGATTCAAGCTCCAGCTCTGGCAATTATGGCTCCAGCGCTAACTTCGGTAGGGCATGTTATTGCAGATCTTCCGGAACCAATAACTCCTGTCAAGAAAAGCGAGGACCAGATGGGTCAAAGGATTCTCCATGGTAACAATGACGACCAGAGCCATGGAGGGACTCCCGAGCGTGGAATCAATGTGGCTCTAAACATAGAGTGGGATAACAATTTTAATGAGTGGTGTCAAGAAAAAACTCCCCTCAAGAAAAAAAGAAATTGTAGGGATTTTTCCATAGTAGAAGAGGACCAAAGAGGTAGTCAGAGTCCAATCAAGGAATGGGAGGAGGAACAGAGCGGCGGGCAGAGTCCAGAAAAAGAATGTGAGGGGCGTCCTGTCAAAAGAAAATTGAGTCAAGGCAACCCAAGAGAATCGGTTCGGAATTTGAATTTTGATTTGATATCTGTGGAAATGGCTCAAGAAGAGCCTATTTTAATTGATGTAGATCTAGTGGTGAGTGAAGCTGCATATCAAGTGGTGAGTGAGGCCGAAGTGAGCAATAAAAAGGGGTCAGATGGATCCGATTTTATGTGCTTTAAAATTATGAATAAGGAAAAGAGCAAAAGAACAGGTGAATTTGAAACCCAGGGCAAAACTACAGATCAATCTTATGTTTTTTTAAAAATAGAGGATACCAAGGTTTATAATCGGAAAAATAATAATAATTTAGAGAATGTTTTGAATATTTTTCACAACGGTGAACCAGGCTTTTTCAACAATTGTAAGAAAACTTTGTACAATTGTTTAAATAATATTATGGGTAAGGACACCTTTGATCCTTATGGAGCAAGGACGGTGGGCGCATTGCTCCATATGATTAAGGCAGATTGCAATCTGTACGATGTGAATAAAGAAAAATTTACCTTCACAAAAGATGAGAAGAAATGGAGACTGGAATATGCGTCCAATCCCCCTTTGTTTGAAATTTCAACCCCAACACCACACCGTGTTGACCATTCTTTAACCAAAGAAAGAGAGCAAAAAATCATTGCTACAATTGAAAATAGAGATTCAATCGTTTGCCAAAAATTACCTATTGGTATCATGCCTGCTGATGCCAGGATTTCTCCGGCACAGCCCTACGGTGATCCTGATGGCGAGTCGCTACTAGGTGGTAAAGATGTGGCAGTACAGCCCTACAGTGATTCCAGTAGTGAGGTGATAACTGGGGGTAAAGCAACGAATCGACGAGATGCCCCAGTGAATTCAGGTGAAATAGAGGAGGAAATACCAGATAGGCGAGCATCTGATTGGGACCACAGAATAATCTTTTGACCATCTTGGATGGCGATGGGACACATCGTTGTTCTGCCCCTCGTTTGTTGGGCTCCAAAATCTTTTTAGCTTCTAGAGGATTGGGGTCTGGGATGATGAAAAAGATTTCCGTGGTTGAATAGACTGTTAGACAGGAATGGACTGTTAAGGAGAAATGGCTTATAATTTAGGAGGTAAAGTTTTGTCGTACCGCATGCTTATGAGCGCTCCTTTGAATATTCATCCAACAGCCATTGTGCACGAGCGTGCAAAAATTGCCCCTGGATGCCACATTGGGCCCTATTGCATCATTGGCCCCAATGTTGTGCTGCATGGTGGCGTTCGATTGGATTCCCATGTGGTTATAGAGCGCAATACAAATGTTGGTGAGAACAGCCACATTTGTTCTTTCTCTGTACTGGGTGGGGATCCTCAGCATGTTGCGTACTCTGGGCAGGAAACCCACCTAATTATTGGAAAAAATGCTCAAATACGAGAGCACGTGACCATTCATCGCGGGACCATGGAAGGTGGTGGGAGCACGACGGTTGGTGATCGTGTTTTTTTGATGGTCGGCGTGCACATTGCCCATGATTGCAGAGTGGGGGACGATGTGGTTATGGCCAATCAAGCGACCCTTGGTGGCCATGTTGACATCGGGAGTCATGCCGTATTGGGGGGTTTGTGCGCCATTCATCAATTTACCCGCATAGGTGAGGGTGCCATGATCGCTGGATTCTCTGGGGTCAATACGGACGTCATTCCTTATGGCATGGTTCTGGGCTATCGCGCCAAACTAAAGGGAATAAATCGGGTAAAATTAAGACGTCTTCATGCGACTCATGAAGAGATTCGAGCCATCTACGCAGCATTCCAGTGGATCTTTCAAAGAACTGGCGGCTCTTTTTCTCAACGTATCGATACATTGCCCCAAGAAATATTGGCTTTTCCCCGGGCACAAAGACTGCAGGAATTTTTAAAATATGATTTTAGGCGCTCTATTTGCATGATGGAGGCTGTGAGTGACCTTGAAAGTCCTTTGTAAATTTTTGCCAGATGCACTTGTTGCCATGATTCTACAGAATGTTTTGCACGAAATCTGAACCAATAAAAAACGTTTAATGTTTATCGTGTAATAATAAAAATATTTCCAAATATCTCATATTTATGGCTCATGCCATTATCAGAATGATCCCCGAACTACGTTAATGGGTATTGGTTTTTTACCTTGATAGGACAATTCGTGGTGATTCTGTTCCCACTTTGACATTTCGTATAAAAAATTCTGAATGCACTGGAGAGCCAGTTGAATGGCGTCGGTTGGAAGTTGTGCCTATATTTTTATGCGCCGATCCATGTATACCTTGCACCCCAGTACCAGAGATCTTAGTGTGATGGAAACGCAGTTGGTTAAAATGATGGGATTTTGTTCCGTAAGGACACCGTAGATTAATTGAATAATGGAGCTGGTTAACAAAGAAGCAAGCATTCCAAAGGAAACATCTCGAGCAGATCGAGTTGTCCAGATTTGATGGATTTGAGGTATCAGGGCGACTGCACTTAATATGGCTGCAAAATAGCCAATGGCTTTGTCCAAAGAGATTTGACAGAGGATATCATTGATACAAGACATTGTCTTCTCAAAATTAGTATATAGGCAAATTCATTCTAAGTGCTTTGGTCAATTTTTTCAATCATTTCTCTGGATCAACATCTATTTTAAAGGCTTTTGGCAACAACAAACAACTTCCCACCCATGTCTCTTTCAGAGAAAAAATGGATTTTAAATCCTGGCTTTCCATTAAATCATTCAATGGTGCATCTTCCATTTACAATGAACTGTGGGACTTTTTATTTGCGATATACTGTGGGGTATATTTTATTTACAGTATACTGCGCGATCTTCGATCTACAATATTTTTGTATACCAAAACCCAAATCCTAAATACCAAGTTTATAGAATTTGTTAAAATAACCGGTATTTTCCCGACTCTGATGCCATAGATCAGCCATGCGGTGCTGCCCACGATCCAGATGGCAAACATCCAAAAAGAAATATCTTTGGATGACTGGGTCTGTCTAATGCGTCTGATTTGAGGAATGTAGCACAATGCACTGAACATAGTGGCCAAAAAACCCACCCATTCATAGGGGTGCTCAGGGGAATAGAGGTGAGGGACAAAGGATGACCAAAGACATTTCAATGAATTTACAGCCATCTACAAAGTCTCTTTTTTAATGGGCTTGGAAGGGGTGTCCTCGTTTGAAACAGTCCCTTTGGTTTTTGTGGACGACTTGGTGGTTTTTGCCCGCCGCACAGGGGCTGGTTCCTTTGTACTTGAAGCAGGGGGAGATTGCACAGGTCCGCTCGTGGCAGTTGGCGGTGCCTTTGGCGGAGGTGCACTTTGAATCAACTCCACAGCTTGCTCTAGGGTTAGGGACTCTGGCATTTTTTGCTTAATAGAGTAAAATCTCTGATGGTATTTGACATAGGGGCCAAATCGACCCAGACCAACCACAACAGGCAGCCCCGTATCAGGGTGCCGACCAATTTCGTTGGGTAAGGACAGCAACCACATGGATTTTTCCAAAGTCACTGTTTCCGGTGTAAACAATGGTGCCAGGGATGTGCGTGTATCCTCATGCTCAACGTACCATCCGTATGGTCCCTTTTTCACCACAATATCTTTTTTGGTGACGGGATGCTGCCCTAAAACAGATGGCTCTTCGCTGTTTCCCTCAATGTTGGCACTGTATGTGCACTCGGGATACCTTGAACAGGCTAGAAATGGTCCAATTTTCCCTAATTTTAAAGCCAGTTGCCCTTCTTTACAGCGGGGGCATGCTTGTTTTGGCTGTTCCAAAATATCCTCCTGAATGATGTTTAACACCTCTGAAACTTTTAAAGATTTAGATTCCTCAATGGTGTTTAAAAAAGGTTGCCAGAATTGGTGCATCAATGTTTTCCACGATTCCTTTCCAGCAGAAACTTGGTCCAATTTATCCTCCAGCTCGGCTGTAAAGTTGTAATCTATGTATTTTGAAAAAAACTTACACAGAAACGCCGTGACAACCATGCCTCGCTCTTTGGGAACCATGCGCTTTTTGTCAATCTCTACATAGTCGCGCTCTTGAAGGACCTGCAGAATGCGGGCATAAGTGCTGGGCCTTCCAATGCCCAACTCTTCCATACCCTTGATTAAAGAGGCCTCGGAATAGCGTGCTGGAGGTTGTGTAAAGTGCTGTTCTGGTTCTATGCGATCCAATGCCACATCTTGCTGTGCCAATAAAAGAGGCAATTTTTTAGTATCTTCTTCTTGAGAATCGTCCTCTTTGCTCTCTCCATACAAAACCAAAAATCCCTCGAATACCAAAACAGAGCCCGAGGCGCGAAAAACATTTTTGCCGTCACCAGAGACTATGTTTGCCGTCGTTTGATCGTATTGCGCAGAGCTCATTTGAGACGCCATAGTGCGATCCCAGATCAATTTGTATACAGACCACATGTCTGGTGCCAAAATGGCCTTCAATGCATCTGGGGTCAAATCAATATTTGTGGGACGAATGGCTTCGTGGGCTTCTTGGGAGTGGGCCTTGGTTTTATACTGTCGAACCGCAGGGGGTACGAAATCCTTGCCCCATTTTTTGTCAATAAATTGACGCATATCCTTGACCACATCTGGAATAATCATGGGACTGTCTGTGCGCATGTAAGTGATCAAGCCAACGGTTTGCCCATCCACATCCACCCCTTCATACAAACGTTGGGCGATTTGCATGGTGTGTGATGGGGAATAGGCTAATTTTCGAGAACCCTCTTGCTGCAGACTGGATGTGATAAAGGGTGGGGCAGGGTGGCGCTGAACGCGTTTGGCCTGGACGTCTTTGACCGTATAGGCCAAAGGTTGCAGCTCTTGAATCCAACTTTTGGCCTCTTCCTCATTTTTAATAGAGAATTTGTCTAATTTTTCCCCATGGAAATAGCTCAATTGGGCGGTAAATGGCTTTTTATTCTGGTCAAAAAATCCATGGATGGACCAGTATTCTTGGATTTGAAAAGACCGGATTGCTTGCTCTTTTTCAACAACCAATCGCAATGCCACAGATTGGACTCGTCCGGCAGATCGCGTTCCAGGAACCTTTTTCCATAAAACAGGAGACAGTGTAAAGCCAACCAAATAATCCAAACTCAGGCGGGCCAAATAAGCATCAACCAAATGGTTGTCTAGTTCACGAGGCTCTGACAACGCCTTAAGAATAGAAGACTTTGTAATGGCGTTAAATGAAACGCGCTGTATCTTTAAATCTTTTTTGATGGCTTTGATTTCTTTCAAATGTTCCAGCAAATGCCAGGAAATGGCTTCGCCTTCACGATCCAAGTCCGTTGCCAGAATCAATGTGTCTGCTTTTTCGAGGGCCTTAACAATGGCAGCCACTGCTTTTTCTGCCTTGGCAATCATTTCCCATGTCAAACTGAAATCCTCATCTGGACGAACAGAGCCAGTTTTACTAGGCAAACTGCGGACATGCCCATAGGTTGCCAAAACTTTATATTCTGGCCCCACATACTGGGATATGGTTTTGACTTTTCCTGGGGCTTCGACGACGAGCAATTTCACAAAAAATCTCGAAAATAGGGGTGGGTCTAACAACTCTCGACTCTACTTTAAAGGTTTATTTCATTTATGCAAATGGGTCTGAGCACTTTTTTTACAATACCGTTGGGTCCCCATCCAAGTGCTGTTAGGGATCCTATAAGGCGCCTTCTGTGGCTATCTTATAGGATGTCCTTCTGACTATTGGGTTTCTACGGGGTCTTGATTCCCAGTCAACGTACTCAAAATGATCTCTGCGCGATGAAGTATTCCCTCTGGAATACCAGCCAATCGTGCCACATTAATGCCATAAGATCCATCGGATATACCGGGTACAATTTTATGAAAAAACACAATTTTGCGACCCCATTCCTTGATTTCCATGGTATAAAACCCCAGCCTATCCATGTCCTTTAAAGCAGAAAGTTCGTGATAGTGTGTGGCAAAAAAGGTTCGACATGGCAAAGATTGTGCCAAGTATTCCACACAAGCCCAAGCCAATGCCAGTCCATCGTAGGTTGATGTTCCCCGGCCCACTTCGTCTAAAACAACAAAACTGTGCAGGGTTGCGCGATTCAGTATGGTTGCTGTTTCAATCATTTCAACCATAAACGTCGATCGCCCCCTAGCCAAATCATCCGATGCACCAACGCGACTGAAAATACGGTCAATAATGCCTATGCGTGCCGTGTCTGCAGGGACAAAGCTGCCCATATGGGCCAACAGTGCGATGAGGGCATTTTGACGCAAAAAAGTACTTTTTCCTGCCATATTTGGACCCGTAATGACCCAAATGGGCTTCTCTGTGTCAAGGGAACAATCGTTTTTGGTAAAGGGGCCATTCAGCATACGTTCTACGACGGGATGGCGCCCACCTTGAATCAAGAATACAGTGGAATAGTCCAATGCTGGACAGGTGTAATTCTGACAAATGGCCAGCTCTGCCAATGCTGAGGACACATCATAGGTTGCCACGCCACGCAAAGTTTCCCGCAATGATTCCGCAGAGGCACATAATTTTGCAACCATTTCTTCAAACAAGGCGTTCTCACGGTCATAAGCAATCTCATTGGATTTAGAGCGATGTTTCTCCATGGTCAATAATTCTGGCGTGGTATAGCGACAGCTGGAAGACAATGTTTGTTTCAATATAAAATAGAAGGGTATTTTTGATGCAGATGCGGCTGTTGTCTCAACATAGTACCCAATAATCCCATTGCGTTTGATGCGCAAACCAGAAATGCCACTTTCCACAATGTACTGTTCTTGTAGTTTTCGAATACTGTCTTCACAGGCAATATCTGTATCCCGGGCATTGTCCAGAATGGCGTCATACCCAGGGGCAAAAACCATTCCATCGCGCAATTGTGCTGGCAGATCCGTCATCAAGGAGGCCGTCAGACAGTTGGATAAATCCCTGTGTTTTTGGAAGTTGTGAAAAAAAAGAGACAATTCTGTCCCCAAATCAGTCTGATGTCCCCATAGGGCCTCTAGGATACGGGGAAAAACCTGCAACCCATCACGAAGGGCACCTAAGTCCTTGGGCGTACCCCTGCCCAAAAACAATCGCGACAAGGCTCGATCCATATCCGGTATGCTTTTCAGCCACTCTCGCAGGGTTTTGCGTTGACTCTCGTGGGTGGCAAAAAATTGCACACTATCCAAGCGTTCTTGCAGCATAGGCAGGTTTTTCAATGGATTTGCCAGGCGAAAGGCCAGCAATCGTGCGCCCATAGGGGTTAGCGTCCAATCAATGGCATCCAGCAAGGATCCTTTTTTCTCCCCTAAAAAAGTCGTTGTCATTTCCAAGTTTCGCCGGGTAAATCCATCAATTTCCAGAAAATCAGAGGTTTCCATTTTTTTAGGATGGGACAACATCAGGGCGCTCTTTTTTTGAGTCACCAAAACATAATCCAGCAATGCCCCAGCAGATGCCAACTCCATATCGGAAAATGACCCAAAACTTTGCATGGTTTGAATATTGAAAAAGCTGGTCAAGCGATCCTCGCCCCGATCAAATCGTGCCATTGCCAATGGTTGAATTTTACTTTTCCATTCCGGCCAAATGGATTGAATGACACCCATTTTCAAACAGGATTCTGGAAGCAGTATTTCTTGGGGAGAGATCCGATTTAAAACAGAGGATAGGGCGCTGGATGGATGGGATTCTGTAAAAAAATCACCTGTGGAAATATCCACACAGGCCAAAGAAATCTCATCGTTGTGCAAATAAATGGCCATTAAAAAGTTGTGACATCGGGCACTTAACAGGGTGTCTTCGGTTAATGTGCCAGGTGTGACTATGCGCACAACTTCTCGACGAATAGGGGCCTTGAGGCCTTTTGGACAGGCTTTTTCCATTTGCTCGCACACGGCAACACGAAAGCCTTTTTTAATCAGTCTGGCAATGTAGGTATCCTTGGCATGGGCAGGAACCCCGCACATGGGAATGTCCTCTGACGTGTTTTTATGGCGACGGGTTAAGATAATGTCCAAGGCTTGAGAGGCGATCTTGGCATCTTCCAAAAACAATTCATAAAAATCCCCCAATCGAAAAAAGAGCAGGCAATCTGGATTTTGCCCCTTAATGGCATGGTATTGGGCCATGATGGGGGTTAACGACACGGGACCTGGTGTATGGGAAGCAATCTTTGACATGGTAAACACAGTGGAAGGAGGAAGGGGCGGGCCGGCGAAATGAGTTCCAAAGAAGCAGGATGAGGGGGGAAGTTTGAATAAAAATCAAAATAGTGCAATAATTATTCAATTACAAATTGATCAATATTATTATATGATAATTAATGATTAACATATAATAATATTATGATTTATTCGAACCAATAATCTTGCGGGTGGTATTTGGGCCGATGCTTTGGAACAAAGATAAGCTTTCGGGGAATGCCCTTAACCTTAAAAAACCCCAGATCAGCCCTCGCATAGCAAGGGCGTCAGAGTATCCAGGAAATGCGCCATCAAAGTATCGTGGGGTGGCAACCCTTTTCCACCCCCTTGAGCCAAATCTTTTCGCCCACCCCCAGACAATCCAAATGGATCCAGGGCCCGATTGAGCAAAGCAGAGGCGTCATAGGATGCCAGATCTGGCGTCAGCCCCAAAACAACACTGGTCTTATCGCCCTCTATGGTGGTCAAGACAATCAATCCAGATTTGAGTTCAATTTTCACCTGGTCCACTGCCCCTTTTAGATCTTTTACAGAGGCCCCCGTCACAGAGGTATGCCAAAAATGATGGGAACCGATATGTTGTTTTTGGCAATGGATGGTCCAAGCGGTCCCAGCTTTCAAGGGCTGATGGGCATTCATCAGCTGATCTATTTTTTCCGACAACAGGGGTATGGATGTTTTCAGACGTTGGGCGGAATGACGCAATTGGTGGTGCCATTGCTGCACCACCATCAGGGCTGGAATTCCAACCACAGCTTCGATGCGACGGATGCCGGATGCCACCCCAGATTCGCTGATGATCTTAAAGAAACCCAAGTCCCCTGTCCGCTGGGCATGGGTTCCCCCACACAATTCTTTCGAGGCATCACCCATGGATATTACCCGCACAATATCATCGTACTGCTCTCCAAAAAAAGCCATGGCTCCCGTACTCAATGCGGCATCTTGAGCCATTGTATCGGCCTGGATAGGGGTATTTTCCAAAATCCATTGATTGATCTGTACCTCCACCGATTGTAAAAGGTCCCAAGATATGGGTCCAGAATGACTGAAATCAAAACGCAGCTTGTCTGGCCCAACAAGGGATCCTTTTTGCATGACGTGCTTGCCCAAGATGGATCTCAATGCAGCTTGCAATAAATGGGTGGCAGAGTGATGTGCCGCTGTTTTTTTTCGATTATCCCCATTGACTACCCAACCCACGTTGTCATGCACCGTCAGATGCCCTTGTGTGACATGGATATGGTGGGCAATCAAATGTCCTTTTTTGACAGTATCTAGAACGTCTGCGGTGCCATTGGGTCCCACTATGTTTCCAACATCTCCTTTTTGCCCACCAGATTCTGGATAAAAGGGTGTTTTTTCAGTCAGAACATAGCCTTTTTCACCTTCTGACAGGCCCTCTACCTGGCGATCTTGGTTCAACAATGCAAGGACGTTGCCCTGATTCTGCAACTGGGTGTATCCCAAAAAATCCGTTTTAGAATACGCGCTGTTTAAGGTATCCCATGCAGGGGCTTTTGCAGAAAGGCCGGATCCAACCCAAGATCCCCGAGATTTCTCTCTCTGGGCTTCCATATGCTCTTGAAATTCAACTTCGTTGACCACACACCCTTTTTCTCGCAAAATATCTTGGGTTAAGTCCAGGGGGAATCCAAAGGTATCGTACAGGGTAAAAGCATCCTTTCCCGGAAATACCCCGCCGGGCTTGGCATGATTCAACCAGCCCTCCATTCGGCGCAAACCTTTGTGCAATAATTCCTCAAATTGCTCGCCTTCCTGAATCAAAACAGCTGAGATTAATTCTTGGGCCCGACTCAATTCTGGATAAGAGGGCCCCATTTTTTCGATTAAAACCGGTAACAGGAGGGCCAAGTGCCCAGGATTTGCACCCAAATAATGTATGTGACGCAAGGCTCTGCGCAAAATGCGTCGAACCACATACCCCCTCCCTTCGTTGCTTGGCAAAACGCCTTCGGCCAATAAAAAACTGCTGCTGCGCAAATGATCTGCAATAACCCTGTGTGCAACGCGATGATGAGGATGATGCGATGGGGTGCAATAGGTTTTGGATCGATCAATAATGGCCCGGAAAATATCTGTTTCAAAATTATCGCTGACACCCTGCATCACGGCTGAAATGCGCTCTAATCCCATGCCTGTATCAATGGATGGGGAGGGCAAAGAGATGCGTTCGTTGGGACCGGTTTGATCAAATTGCATAAAGACCAAATTCCATAATTCGACATAGCGGTCCCCATCCCCATCCGCTGTTCCAGGCAATCCCCCGAACAAATGAGGTCCATGATCATAAAATATTTCAGAACAGGGCCCGCAGGGCCCCACATCGCCTGCAGACCAAAAATTATCTGCCGTAGCAATGGAAATGATTTTATGGTCGTCCAGACCGGCTATCTTTTTCCACAACATGGCAGCTTCGTCATCGGTATGATATACGGTTACCCAAAGGCGACTTTTATCCAGCTGCAAAACATGGGTTAAAAATTCCCAAGCATAAGCAATAGCAGCCTCCTTGAAATAATCCCCAAAGGAAAAATTGCCCAACATTTCAAAAAAAGTGTGGTGACGTTGGGTGCGGCCCACTTGCTCTAAATCGTTGTGCTTTCCACCTGCGCGAAGGCATTTTTGACAACTGGTTGCCAAAGGATAGGGTCTGGGCCGGATGCCTGTAAAAAAATCCTTAAAGGGTACCATTCCCGCACTGGTAAACAGTAAAGTTGGGTCATTTTGGGGAACCAAAGGACCAGAGGGCACTGCGGTGTGGCCCTTTTTTTGGAAAAAGTCTAAAAATGAGGTGCGTAATTCTGCGGAATGCATGGCTGGATTTTGATCAAAGCTCTATTCGAAAGGGTATAATTTTTAATGTTATAAATCAACAAAAAGAATATTGCATTTGTGTAAAATATTTTGATCATCCTTCCTTCATCAGGGGATACCCTCCTCCTAGGCCAATGGTCTGGGAATCTTAGGGATCTTATGAAATTTTGTTTCGAAAGGCGATTTTTTTGGAAAATCCAGGGAAAAATGAAAAATCAGATGTTCCCAATAAATTTTTTACCCATGGGATTTTGAGTGATACGAAGTATTTTTGGCACGCCCTAGAAGACTTGAACTCCTAACCTTCAGATCCGTAGTCTGACGCTCTATCCAATTGAGCTAAGGGCGCGTACTTGATCCCATTCTAGGAAGAAGTAGGCCCTAGAGTCAACAGGCTGGGGAATAAAAGTTAAAAATCTTTGAAGAAAGCATAGCGCCCTAACGGACGATGGGGTTGGGTTCGGAAAATATCAGGGACAAGTCCATAAATAATAAGAACGATTTTAAAAATATCAAAAACCATCAAAGGATTTTTGTATAGATTTTTTACAAGATCGTATGAGATAATATCAAGTCCATTCAACTAATCTAAGGAAGTGATTATGGATCATTTTACAGATCGGGCCCAAGGATTTTTACAAGAGGCCCAACAAAGTGCATTGCGCAACGACCACCCCAGTGTTCTGCCTGTCCATATTTTAGGCACATTGTTATCGGATCCTCAGGGAGGGATTAGCGCCTTGATGGTCCAAGCTGGTGGCAATCCCCCTTTGGCCATGCAGGCCGTAACACAGCTGTTGGATCAACAACCCCAGGTTAAAAACAACCAGATCACCTTTTCCCCATCCGTTCAAAAAGTTCTTGTTGTGGCCAAGGATTTTGCCACGACATTGGGCGATCAATTCGTTACGGTGGAAAGTTTGTTTTGGGGATTGCTCCAGGATGCTACGACGGGTTCCATTTTAACAAAAGCCGGACTGCAACCGGACGGGCTAAAAGCCGCCATTGCTCTTTTGCGCAAAGGTCGAACAGCTCAGTCCGCCAACGCTGAAGATCAATACGATGCCTTGAAAAAGTACGCAAAGGACATGACTCAGCTGGCGAGAGAAGGCAAATTGGATCCTGTCATTGGTCGAGAAGAAGAAATTCGTCGCACCATTCAGGTTTTGTCTCGTCGGACCAAAAATAACCCTGTGCTCATCGGGGAACCTGGCGTTGGAAAAACAGCCATTATTGAGGGGCTAGCCCTGCGCATCGCTGAGGATGATATTCCAGACACCTTGCGCAATACACGGGTGATGTCTTTGGATTTGGGGGCTCTGATTGCGGGCAGCAAATATCGTGGTGAATTTGAAGAGCGTTTAAAGGCCGTATTGACGGAAATAACAGAGGGCAAAGGGGATGTTGTGCTGTTTATCGACGAATTGCATACATTGGTGGGTGCGGGCAAGGGGGAGGGGGCCATGGATGCTGCCAATATTTTAAAGCCTGCTCTGGCTCGTGGTGAGCTGCATTGCATTGGGGCCACAACCTTGGATGAGTATCGGAAATACATTGAAAAAGATGCCGCATTGGCACGGCGCTTTCAGACCATTTACGTGGATCAGCCCACTGTGGAGGAAAGCATCTCCATTTTAAGAGGATTGAAAGAACGTTATGAAATGCATCACGGGGTGCGTATCACGGATGCTGCCATTATTGCCGCAGCAACATTGTCGGATCGGTATTTAACGGAACGTTTTTTGCCCGATAAAGCCATCGATTTAATGGACGAAGCCGCCAGCCGATTGCGTATGGAGGTGCACTCAAAGCCAGAAGAACTGGATGAAATGGATCGTCGATTGATGCAATTGAAAATTGAACGTGAGGCCTTGAAAAAAGAGCCTGATGAGGCTTCGGTTCGGCGTTTGAAACAATGCGAAAAAGATATTGCGGATTTGGAAGAAAACAGTGGGGACATGACGCGACGGTGGCAGAAAGAGCGTGCAGCCATTGCGGATTTGCAAAGTTTAAAAACCGAATTAGACCAAGCACGCCATGGGCTAATCGAGGCTCAAAGGCAGGGAGAACTGACTCGGGCAGGGGAATTGATGTACAGCGCCATTCCGGGGCTAGAGGGGCAGATTCGTCAGAAAGAGGACGAGTCCTTGGCTCGGGGTACCTTGTTGCGCAAGGAAGTGTCTGATAGGGACATTGCAGCCATCGTATCGCGTTGGACAGGGATTCCCGCAGATAAAATGATGGAGGGCGAAAGTGCAAAATTACTGAATATGGAATCTTTGTTGCAGAAACGCGTGGTGGGGCAAGAGGCAGCCATTTCCGTCATCAGTCTTGCCATTCGTCGAGCGCGTGCCGGATTGGGGGATCAAAAACGTCCCATGGGCTGCTTTTTATTTTTAGGCCCAACGGGGGTTGGAAAAACCGAACTATGCAAAGCTTTGGCCGAGTTCTTGTTCGATGATGATGCCGCGTTGCTGCGCATCGATATGTCGGAATATATGGAAAAACACGCCGTATCTCGATTGATTGGCGCCCCTCCCGGATATGTTGGATACGAGGAAGGGGGTGTTTTAACCGAGGTTGTACGTCGTCGCCCCTACCAAGTTATTTTGCTGGATGAGGTGGAAAAAGCGCATCCCGATGTATTCAACCTCTTTTTGCAAATTTTTGATGAAGGGCGCTTGACCGACAGTCAGGGCCACGTCATTAATTTTCGCAACACCATTGTGATTTTAACATCAAATCTGGGCAGTCAGTTCATGACAGCAGAAACGGTTCGAGGTGGAAAAGCCTGGCAAAAAACAGAGCAAGAAGTGATGAAAGTTGTGCGAGGGACATTTCGTCCAGAATTCCTGAATCGCTTGGATGATATTTTGCTCTTTTCACCTTTGCAAATGGAATCCATGGATGAAATAGTCCGCATTCAGCTGATTTCGTTGTATCAGGCCTTGCGGGATAGACACATTGGACTAAACATAACGGATGCTGCAATCCATTGGCTGGGGGAAAAGGGGTACGATCCCTTGTATGGGGCTCGGCCGTTAAAACGGGTGATCCAAAAAGATCTTGTAGATCCTTTGTCAACATTGATGTTGCAGGGTAAAATAATGTCAGGATCCCATATCGCTGTTCATGTTGAAAAAGATCGTTTGTCCATTGCCCATCATGAAGGCGTAAGGGGGGATACTGAAAAGATGCCCAAGCCTGCCTAGGCAGGGTTGTGAATGGTGAAAATGAACCAGAAATAGGTCCAATAGGGCGGAAAATGGGGTGAAGTGCATTTTTTTACAGAGAATGGATTGACGACACCCCATGGTTGGTTGTAAAAATAAAGAGATGGGATATGGAGAGGTGGCCGAGCGGTCGAAGGCGCCCGATTGGAAATCGTGTATACAGCTTAACCTGTATCGAGGGTTCAAATCCCTCTCTCTCCGCCATATTTTTTCAAAATCTCTTCAAGAGTCCATTCTAAATCACAGCGTGGCATCCAGATCAAAGCCCTCCAAGGATTTCACATCGTGCCAAAAATTCCAGCTGTTCCATTTTATTTTTTACGCCACGGCGAAACAGATTGGAATAAAAACCGAATTTATATGGGCAGTACCGATATTTCTTTGAATCAGAATGGGTGCGATCAAGGGGAAAAGATCAGCCAAATTATGGGGGGAAAAAGCATTGCACATATCGTTAGCAGCCCCCTGATCAGAGCTTATAAAACCGCCCATATCATTCATAAAAAATGGGGCATCCCCATAACAATCTGCCATGATCTTCGAGAGCTTTGTCTGGGGACCGCACAAGGCACACCCCATGATTCAGACAATGCTTTGATGAAAAAATGGATGAATGGGGTTTATCCAGATGGTGGAGAGTCCCGCATAGAATTTGAAATTCGAATTCTACGTGGGGTAAAAAATGCCCTACAGCTTGGTCCCAACACTTTAATTGTGTCCCATGGTCTTGTGTATAATACTTTATCAAGCATAATGAGATGGCCATTGATAGGTTTGAAAAACTGCGAAATGATCTATCACGCGCCTGGGTTAAATCAGGCTCATCATTGGGAAATTGAATCTTTTTTTAAATATTGATTCATTAATTCATAGTATGCATGGTTTTGTAGAGCTCTACAGTGCAGTAATAATTGCAATATTTTAATACAGGATAAAAATGAGAAGTTTTCAATCTATGGGCCTTCCCGAGGCCTTGAGTCACACCTTGCAGCACATGAATTTCAAAGATCCGACCCCCATTCAAGCCGAAGCCATACCCTTGGCGCTAGAAGGAAGAGATATTTTAGGATCTGCCCAAACGGGCACGGGGAAAACCGGGGCTTTTGGCATCCCCCTTGTCGCAAAATTAATCAAAGATCCCCATGGTGCTGCTCTGGTCATTACACCTACACGGGAACTTGCTTCCCAGGTAATGGCCCAGTTGGGGGCTCTTTTGGGTCGTCAGTCCAATATCAAGCATGCCCTTTTAATTGGGGGTGACTCTATTCCAAAGCAGCTGCAACAACTTCGTCAAAGGCCAAGATTAATCGTCGGCACACCCGGTCGCATCAACGATCATCTCAAGCGCGGCACATTCCATCTTAATCATACGGATTTTCTTGTTTTGGATGAAACGGATCGCATGCTGGATATGGGCTTTTCCATTCAAATAGAAAATATTATCCAATTTTTGCCCGCCAAACGCCAAACCCTTTTATTTTCTGCAACCATTCCTAAAAATATTGCCCATATGGCGGAAAAATATTTAAATAATCCTGCGCACATAGCCGTAAACTCTACTTCTACACCTGCGGCAAACATTCAGCAAGACAGTCTTTATGTAACCGAGGCGGAAAAATACCAAAGCCTAGTCGCCCAGCTTAATACCCGTGAGGGATCCGCCATTATTTTTATAAAGACAAAACATGCCGCCGATAGAATGGCTGCAAAGCTTGCAAAAGAAGGGCATGATGCTCAGGCCATTCACGGTGGTCTTGCTCAATCAAAGCGCGAGCGTGTTATGAGTGAGTTTAGGGAAAAAAAATACCGCATCTTGGTTGCAACGGATGTGGCTTCCCGTGGATTGGACATTCCCCACATCAAGCATGTCATCAATTATGACTTGCCCCAATGCCCCGAGGATTACATCCACCGTATTGGCCGAACAGCCCGGGCAGGAGCCGCAGGATTCTCCCTAACTTTCATCACACCTGCAGATAAGAGCAAGTGGAGTGCCATTGATCGCATACTGAATCCTGGTCGCTTTGTGGCCAATGATAGAGTTGAAAAAGATCCTAAAAAACGGACAGACGGTGGTTCAAAAAAATACGATTCCAAACCATCGTTTAAAACTGCAAGGACAAAAACGTATCGCGATGAAAAACCAAGGCGATCTGGACCCCTATAAGATCAGACTTGAATGGCTCTGGTGGCATTTGTTTGAACCAACTTTTGTGATTTTAAGCAATACCCATCATTTTGAACAAAAGTTGATGAGCCCATCATTACACCCCCTGTGATTCATGGAAAGCATGGAGCGAGGGGGCGATGCATCTGACCAATAATGATCTGGGAATGATGTCCCGAAATGGTATCAGAAAAATAGATTCAGATCAGGTGGGGGGGGTAAACGGCGTCGCACCCCATGCTTATCGCGTCCCACCCATTATAGAATATTATTGGTTTTAATCATTTATTATTTTTTATTTCTATATATAATTTTTACTATAAATAATGTCGTGAAAACACCTTGCTCTGCATGTCTATTTTTCCAAAAGACTCTGATGATATAATGTAAAAAACACAAACCAATGTTTTTTCATGTTTTTGAAAAACTGGGTCATGCTTGTTGCTCTAACTGCCCCAATCTTGTGGCTAGCCCATGGGGTGACTGTCAAAAATCCAAAAATAGAAATTTGGGTGGGATTCAAGGGTACCTCGGAGAAAGATCGGGATGTCGTGTTCCTTCGGCGCGCTTTGAAGGAAAAAAAGGTGCAGGGCATTATTTTATTTGGTCGCAACATTGAAAACCCAGAACAGTTGAAAAATTTAATTTCCTTTTTGACTGACAGCAATCCTTCGATTCCCGTCAGCATTGATCAAGAGGGGGGCAGGTTGATGCGTTTGAACCAGAACAAAGGTTTCCATCATGCTGGGAAAATGTTGGCTGCTGCCGCATATTTTAATCCTGGTCCCACCAAAGAGCTGGCTGTGCCCACAATTACAAAACCTACCGAAGAGCAGGCGCTGAAGCACATTGGGGATGTGCATGGATCCGCTGCCCAAGAGATGGCAAACCTGGGCATCAATGTGATTTTTGGACCGGTGTCTGATGTGAATATCAACCCAGAATGTCCAGTCATTGGAAAATTGGATCGATCTTTTTCCAATGATTCGGGGCAAGTAACGCGCTGTTGCAATGCTGTTCTTTCCTCTTATGAAAAATATGGTTTGCGGGGCTGCTTAAAGCATGCTCCTGGTCATGGCAGCGCCAATGTGGATTCCCATAAGGGCGTGACGGATGTGACCAAAACCTGGACGATCTCAGAGCTCCAGCCCTTTGTGGAATGTTTCAAGGCTCATTCTGGAACAGCAATTATGGTGGGGCACCTGATCAACAAAGAGATAGACCCTGATTTTCCAGCCAGTATGTCCAAAAAAACAGTGGCATTAATGAACTCGGCCATGCGTGCAGCAGGTATTGACAAAAAACCGCTGTATATTGCCGATGGCTATGAAATGAAGGCCGTTTTTAACCGCTATAAGCCCCAAGAATTTTTAAATTACTGTGCCAATGCAGGAGTAGGGGTTGTCCTATTTTTTTGCGACGATAAATATTATCCACCTCATTGTACCTTGCAAGATTTTTTAAAAGAACATTTGGGATTAGAGGCAAGTCATAAGGATACCGTGGTCACTGTTCCCAGTTAAGATGCAGGGCGGATAAGTCCTTGATATAGAGAATTCCAAAATATTGCCAGTCCTATGCTATGGGGATCCGCATAATGTAAATATGGAAATTTTTATCAAAATAATTTTATTGTAATTCCAATTGAATCAAATATTTTGGTCCTGTATTTTAATTTGAAATCTTCCCAAGGCAATGGAAAAATCGCAATCTGTGCCTATTGTGGACATTGGAGGATATTTTATCCGAACCAACAGGCTGTATGGCCATTTTAGCCCTCTATTTGGGGTAACCCCCACTGAAAGACCGATTCTAAATCTATAAAAGGTGTTTCTATTTTGCAAAATGTCGCCAACAAGGTAGTTTCGGTGGTGCAAAGTATCTTCTTGGCTTTTTTTTAATCAGGCACTCTGGCTTTGTTCAAATAACGGGGCGAAATTACCCATTGGTTGTTGGATGCCCCCAAACAATCTATGCTGTGTAGGCTGGATTAATGAAGTTGCAGCGCCACCGTCTGGATCATTTCAATAAATTGATCCACAACAGAGTTCTGGGTCTTGCAGATTTGCTCTTTTTGGATTTTCGGTCTTATTTGGTGGGCAGCTCGCTCTATAAAGTTTTCTGTTGCCCAGAGTTCTAGGTCTGCAGATTCCTGCTTTCCAGATGAAAAGATGGTCTTTCAGGCCTAGGTCAGGCACAGGGCCCGTTGTAAGGGAAAAATTCGTGGAACTTTTGGCTAAACCCTGGGTAACACCCCATTGTCTAAAATGCGGCCATATCCATGACTTCGCGTAGGCTTCTCGTCGGCATGGCATTGATTGCTCGAGGACAGTTGCAATTCGGCTGGCATAGTTTAAAGGCGGCAATATGGCCATCTTGAAAATCCTAAAGGGTATGGCATTGCCTCTTGATTCAGGCATTGGCTTGGATCAAGAAATCCCCAGACTTTACGACAGGGGCCTCAACCCTTTGGGTCGTTAGCGGAATCATAATTTTCACAATTTAATATAATTTGCCAGTAAATGGGTCGGTCCCTTACCCTGCTGTTGCCAGATCGCAAGATTTATTTATTCAATGTGCATGCAGGAATGCAGCAATTGTGGATGTCATCCCCCATTTCAGGGGGTCGGCACTTTGCCTCCAGCCCAGAAGAGGTCTTGGTAAGCCCCATCACAGATCTATTTCTAAATGCCGTTAAATTATTAAATGTTGTCAATTTTCATTGATGGAATTCTGTCAAAAATAAATTAATTTTTTAAAAAATAATTTTTGTTATGAAAAATAAAAACTTACAGACATTTGCACCTAGGCTTGGTTCCGGCCTTATGGCATCATCTGATACGTTCGTCGCTGCTCTTCTAGTTCTTGCCACAACTCGGTTGTTCCAAATATAGAGTTGGCAATGGGGTATCCAGCCAAGAAAGGTTTCAGCGCTTTTTGGAAGGTACCTTTGGCGACAAGGAGGGCTTGTTTTTCTGGGATGGATAAATTTTTAGATTCTCCTAATTTATGCTCTGTAGCCAGTAAAAAAATAGACAGAACATAGCCAATTCGCAAAAATTGCTGCAAAGAGGCATTATTAGGAACCGCAACTATGGATTCTAGGCAAAAGTCCATAGGATCCAAAGGTGAAACCAAGTGCTCATCATCATTTTTCTTGTACACCCCATAGCAAGATGAGGTCGAACATATTGAAAAAATAAATCCCAGTAAAAAGATACTCCTTGTATAATTTTTCATAATATATGTAAAAAAAGACACATATGGGAAAATATCCTTTATTAAATTAATTTGGGCTCGGGGATTTCAGATACGGCATGCAAAAATCGACTTTGCGCAAAGGACCAGTTGAGAATATTGTCACAAATCTGTTTCAAATGTTCTGCGCGACGGTTCTGATAATCTAGGTAATAAGCATGCTCCCAAACATCAACAATCAAAAGGGGGTAATCAGAACCATTCAGCCACACAGGATCTGCGTTGCTGGTTTTTCGAATATCCAAAGATCCCGTTTCTGTGCGCACCAACCAAGCCCACCCACTAGCAAATTGGGAAATTCCCATCTGAATCAGTTGACTGACAATGGATTCGAATCCTCCATAAGAGCAAATGGCTTGGAAAAACGCCCCCTCTGTTGGTCTTTGAGATTCTTTGGGTGGGCAAATACTTTGCCAATAAAAGTTGTGGTTCCATACTTGGGCAGCATTGTTGTAAATGGGCAAGTTTTTATCCCTGCAGCTGACCTTAATGGTTTCCTCTAACGACATATCCGCATAATGCCCATTGGAAGGTGTTTTGACCGTCAAGTCTTCTAGATTTGCGCCATATCCATGATGATGTTTGTTGTAATGAATTTCTAGTGTTTTTGCAGTAATATAAGGGTCCAGAGCGTCTTTGCTGAAAGGCAGGTCTATTACATGGCGAGATACAGAAAGAGGCGATGGGGTGGAAAGAGGTGATGGCACGGAAAAATACAAACTTGAAAATTATACATTGAAAATAAACTCTTTTTCAGTCCAGATCAAGCCATTATTTTGCCATAACGGGATGCAGGTGACCCTGTCGGATATCTTTGTGGGGATGTTAGTGCCAATTGGATGCCATGGTTTGCCTCAAACTCTTGGTTCAACACATCTTCTATTATCTGACCATTTCTTGTATCTCGCCAATAAAAATTTCCCAACATATCATCTGATTTGAGGGAATTTAGAGGTGAATTTATGATGGGAAGCGCATCTGTGATGGCGCCCACCAATACCTCTTCTGGGCTGGAGGCAAAATGCCGCCCCCCTGAAATGGGGGATGACATCCACAATTGTTGCATTCCTGCATGCATATTGAATAAATAAATCTTGCGATCTGGCAACAGCAGGGTAAGAGACTGATCCGTTTCTTCAGAATCTATACTTGGGAATTTTTCAAAATGCGCAATCCAATGGCTCCAAGTCAAGTGAATTCTTTCGATAAAATCATTTAGGCGCATAACAAACTGTAACTGGCAAATCTATCCTTAGGTGATCACACCTTACCGTAAAAATCAATACTTTTCTGACTTTTTGATCCACGCGTCGGGCGAGAATTTTCCATTCGGCTGTTTTTCCCACTTGTTCATCATGTCATGGGCCTGGCATCTTCATGATTAGAAGCAACCTAAGGGGGGGGTTGGTATTCAGGCTGACGAGGTAACGGCTATGTGCAAAAGTTTTTCCACATTCAGTGCGTTCCACTTTTAAGAAAGGAATGGATATTTTGAAAAGATATGTCTTTTTTCCTCAATTTTTTCTGAAAATTGAGCACCATCCCTGGGATGCTTTTTAGTGCGGGGGGGCTACTCATAAAAACCCATATCCTGACTTTCAATTGGTGTCCTTTTTCTTAACTGAATAAGAGGTATTCCAATTTTTTCTAATATTTTGTTCCCAATTTTCATAATATTAGCATCCAATCTGATTGAATTTGTAGGGCCAATTAGTTTTTTTAATGTCTTGCAATCATTTGCAATCTGATCGCATGGGGGTTTTTCAAAAACTAGGACTGTTGCTCCGTTTGCAGAATAAACCTTATGCAGATCAACAACCCTTGAAAGATGGCCCCTGAGGGACTTTTCTTCTTCACCAGATGAATTTTTGTATTTTTTTGAAATGGAAATTAATTTTTCAATTGAGTGGGAGGCATCTTTTGCAGAATAAAACGTTATCCCATTAAGATACTTTGTAATGGCATCCTTAAATTCAGAGCCTGCCACTGCAAGATCCCTCTTGTATGCACTGTCATTTTTTAACAGAACCGATATATCTTTCTTTGTAAAGGTTGGCTTAGCATAGATGGTACTGTCTTTGCACCAACCGATGCAATTGTTCAGAACTTGTCCCAGGTTGTCCAAACAATCTGATATAGCCGGCAACTTGCTATCAGGCATGCGCTCTGGGGAGTAAAAAGTATCCCACGCGTTCTTATGAGCTTGGTACAATGTCGTCTTTTTTTTCTCAAGAGCGTTCTTGCCTTTTGCACCGCTTCCCTTTGATGCAGATTTAGATTTGATCCTCACGTTTCTCCTGCTACCGATTTTACTCTTGGGACTTTCTGCTTTTTTAAGAGAGGTTTTTGATTTTTTTCGTGCCAAAGCCCTTCGTCGATCTGGGTTTATTTTTGACTTTTTTTCTGCAGAACTCTTTTTTTTGCCTCCAAAAATACTCGAAAAAATATTTCCGCCTAAAACCGGAAAAAAACTCCCCGAGCCTAGAAGCAAAACAGAGCACATTATGGGAAAGCCCAGGCCAGACAATCGATTTTGAAAAAACACAATCTTGGTGCATATGTGCAAAATTAATACAATGATGATACTCGAATTTAGAAATTTTATGCAATAGATTTTGACGGTTTTTTAAAATTTAAACAATGAGCAATTAAAAATATCCCTACTTTTTGGCAAACCCCTTCGAATTTTTACGGGGTGCGGTAGTGGCATTTGGGGCAATGGTAGGTGCGGCCAATTTCCTAATTTTTTTGACATCTGGTTTTCTACTGGTATCTGTTTCCTCACTGTGGTACCTGGATTCTCTACTGGTATTTACCCACACTAATATGTACCTCCCCTCTGACATCTGGTTTTCCACTGGCATCTATTTCGCCGCTGTGGCAACTGGTTTTCTACTGGTATCTATTTCCTCACTGTGGTACCTGGATTCTCTACTAGTATTTACCTCTCCCCTGATATTCTGGTTCTCCACTGTGGCGCCTGGATTCTCTACTAGTATTTACCTCTCCCCTGATATTCTGGTTCTCCACTGTGGCGCATGGTTTTCTACTGTTATTTACATCCTCACTGTGGCGCCTGGATTCGCAACTGGT
>JBILXO010000020.1:0-8975 GCA_044378415.1 Holosporales bacterium | reverse complement strand
AAATAATGGGAAAAAGGATGAAGAAAATCGGGCCAAAGCAGCCAGTATCCAGAGCTGGACAATAAAAAACAACCAGGGTAACGATGGTTCAATCCTGGGGAAAAGACTCCACGAAACAGATCAAGACCAAGAAGAGCAAATCGATACGTGGCAGAAAGGTGGTTCTAGATCAATCCTGGAGAAAGGATCCAATAAAGAACGAGGAGGTAGGGATGAAAAATTATCGATAGGTTTTACCAACGGGGACTCACTGGAAGTATTGCAGGCAGGGGTGGCAAACATAATGGAATATGACAATGGAACCAGGGGTCAAAACAAACCAGCGGGCGGCCTGATGGTACAATTTGATAAGCAAACGCAGCAAGAAAAAGACGAAAGAATGGCCGCAATGGAGGAGGAGAAAAGAAAAGCCGCAGCGGACAAAGATCTCAAAAAGCCAGTGTTAATGATGCTAGCGCCAGAGGTACAGACGACAACAGGCAAAAAGCGTGACAATAAAGAAGCTGGCAAAAATAGTCACATGCAAAAAAGAAGTGGTACTAAAAAAGGCAATGAGGATGCAGAATGATGTTGACGGAATTTAACCTAGACTGATGCCTAATAACCTGGCCAAAAGAACCGCCTTTTCATGGACGAAATCATGGCCAAAGGTGGATCCAAGGGTGGGTTCAAAGATGGGTGCTTCCTTTTTTGGGGCACCCCCTTTTTTTGCCCCCCACTATGACGCCTTGATCTTGTTCTTAGGCCCAAATACCCACCTTTACAGAATCATTTTGACGACTGGGTTTTTTTAAATCTTTTTTCCAAAATCATTCCCTGATCACCTCGGATCATCCTTCATGGCACCTCACAAACCAATGTTCACATTTTACAGAATTGCATTTTTTTAAAATTTTGTTAAAAAAATATTATTGCATTAAAATCACATTGCAAGTGTTATAAGTTTTATATACAATAAAAAAGCAAACCATTTATCAATTTTTAAAAAATGAGAAACAAGAAAAATGCATTTGGTATCTTTCGAAAAATATTTTTAGTGGCCCTTCTGGCCCAATCTTTTGGCCCAGCAAACATCGCTGCTGTAGAGAGCTCAACCTCTGGAGAAAAGGCACTTCCAAAGAAAGTTATTGACGCATTGTTGAATACTCTGTATCGGTTGGAGAAATACAATATGAACGATATGTTCTCTGAAAACAAAGGTATTCGTGATGGTGCATTTCGCAAAAATATGGCCAATCAAAATGCCATAGAAGACTTTTTTGATACCGATGGACTTGGGTATTACAGCATCATATTGAACAATCCTGAAATTATGAGGTATATTCTAGGGCAATGCCATGGGATGGACAGCTCTGGCCAATTCCGCCAAGAACTAGTCAATTATTTTTTTGACCCTGAAAGAAATGATTATTTTTTTAAGGATGAAAGAAAGAATATGGAGGCTCTTCCCTACCTCATTAATTTTAATCCAAGTCAGTTTCTTATTAATAAGGTTATGGTCAAAATTACGAACTATATTAAAATAAATGAAATAGAGGAACTTCCTATTATTGATTCAAATGTCATAAAAGCTTTGTCGGATCGGGTAAGTCATTGGGCCCATCCTTGTTGGGGCAATGACAATCATTGGATAAATAACGCTCTTTATTTTGCAACATTAAGCAGAAAACCGGATGTTATAAAATTTATCCTGAGAAAAAATGCTGATTACACAACAAACGATGAAGGCATCCAACGTATATTTGAGGCTATTCCAGGTTCGCAGTTGAAGCAGCCTCTGTACTTGAAACACATTGGCGTGGATAAGTCTAGCATGAAGCTTATTTTTGAAAAATTTACACCACCTCTGAATACAATTCGTAATTTTTTACGTTCAGATAATATAGATGTGAGTTTCACGGCAATAATTCATTGTTTATTTCATTGGGATAATTGTGATAAATTAATAAGCGGTGTAGTCAAGGACAGGGCTTTGCATTTTTTTAGCCAGGGCAACGAACACTTTTTTTGTGCAAAAATTTTGAACAAAATGATGGATAGGAATATACTCAATGCAAGCAACATGGATAATATTGTTAGAAACTTATCCCAAGAAAGCAATGATGGTGAAGTGGTGCGCTTGTTTGAAAGAATGATCGAAAACTCCACCAATGGTGGCACAGCCCCATCAGACAATGTTCTCAGGCTTCTCATAAAGAAGCATCAAGGTAGTGTCGATACATTATCCGGTAGATTCAAAGGATTGGTAAAAAACACCAGCACAATGAGGCCCAGAGAGGGGTATGCGGGCTCGGTGTTCTTAGGTTCAAGGGATTGTATTAAAAATATAAACCACTTTGATAGTAAATTTTCAGCAATGGAGGCAGCCCTGCGTGCAAAAAATCCGAAGATGATCCTTTCAAAAGAAAATATGCTGTACCCAGATGTTTAAGAGGTTTCCGTGAATATTTTGTATGCCATTAAATTAATAATAAATGGCATTTAAAATAATTTTGAGATCAATTTTTGATCCTTTCTAGGGCCCAAGAACCCCCTTGTACAAACCTGCACAAACCGACACATTGGCAATCATGCAAGGCAAACCCATAAATTCTTGGCAGCAAGGGTTCAAGGCCGTGGATGGATATTATGAAAAGGGTGGGCAATTGGGATGGTGGCCAAATGTGGATAGATCGCACAATGATTCGAGCCATGAGATTGAAAAATAATGCCATTGGTCTGATATGGAGGCTATTCCAATGATAGGAAAAAATGTATTGAGTAATTATATAATAATTTAATACATTTTTACTATAATCAAATCAATAACAAAACGTATTGATTTAAAAAAATGAAAAAAAATATCGCGTTGCTTGTGGTGTTTTATTGCCTCACCATCCCCCATTCTGTAGGAGCTGCGCAGCCCACAATGCCTGCTGCGGTCGCCCCAATATCTAGTGGGAATCCTATCATGAGTATAGACCAAATGTCCTATGCGGACAGGGACCTCTATGCCCTGGCTCTTGGGGTAGGCACAGGGGTCACAGTTGAAGAAATGGAAAATGAAATAGGTAGAATTTTCAAGAAACAGATTCTTCCAAGTCAAAAAATAATCGACGAGGCTTTTAGAACTTCCATACAAAAAAACAGTCTAGAAGGTATGCAATTTGCAAAATTGCTAAATGGGCAAAAAAGACCACCCAGTGAGAAATGTATAAAAGAAATGACAGGCGTTATTAAGACCGAGCCTGGTTTTTTTAGTAAGGCTGCAAGCATGTACTTCACTCTACCTAGAATGGTGATTGGAGCTGCTAAAGATATTGTAAACAGCGACAACCCGGTTGTAAGTAAGGTTTTCGCTGCACATAAATATGTACTTGGAGCTGCTACAAATGCGGGTGCATATCTTTCGGACAAGGCCGCTGAGAATTTCCACCCTTTGCCTTTGCAGAAAGAGAAGGCTGATATGAAAAAAATCTATGAAGACATTATAAAATCTGCATCATCCAGAAAACCTCGTCCTTTAAATATGCCTCCTGACAAAACAAATGAAGAGATTATTAATGACAGTGATCTTGTAAAAATAGTAAATAATTATAATAAAGATAATCCAGAATATAAAGAAAAATTATCAAAAATAAAAAATAAAATAAGAGAAAAAGATGAAAAAGGCGAGCAGGATATTTTAAATAAGGCCCTTCATAAAGCTATAGCAAAGGGATCTTTGGAAATTGTGGAACTGTTTTTCATTCCAGGTTTGAAATATCCAGATCAAAATGCAATCAATGACGGTGCAATTGAGGCTGCAAAGTATGCTGCAAAAAATCAAACCAACAGTAATGCAATGGAAATTTTTAAACTTTTTTTTAACCAAACAATCAAACCAGATCAAAAAGGAACTGACGCAGCATTTCTCGAAGGATCAAAATCAAACCATATTGAATTTGTAAAATTTTTATTTAGTCAAACAAGGAAACCAGACGCAAAATCAGTTGATCAATTTTTTGGGGGCTTTTTTCCCATAAAGGGGCCTACCGATGTTTTGGAATATCTGATTCAGCAGGGTCGTGTGAAGCAAGATGGGATGGATGAGGCGCTATGGCAGACTTACAGGGGGATCAATTCTAAGGACTCTGGAGAAAAGGAATTAGACTTTCTTACTAAAAATGGCACAATAAGCAAATTTAAATTTAATGAAATATTAGACCATGCATCAAATTGCAAAGATGAAAAATCGCTTCCTGTTACATTCATTGGAGCCCTTATTTCTAAGGTGGATCGGTCTTTTATGGATGCCGATAAATTGGAAAAATGGAAGAAGGATAGCCTGCAGAGGTGCGTCGAACTGAGTGGCACAGATCCAACAACAGAACAATTTACCCATGCAGATAATTTTAAACAACTGGCTGTGAATAACCCCGCCTTAAAAAAAGCTGTGGAAATGCTGGAAATTCTTGAGAAAGTTTCTACTGATGGCCTTGTCAAAGGTTCATCCTCGGGGACCGGAATGCCAGCCAATTACGCTGGTATGAAACCAGAAAAACTTACCCAAGAATTTAAAAAGGCTATACAGCAAAAAGGTCAAAGCAGCGCGATACGTGACATTTTACATTGTTGTAAGGATAAGATTATTGCAGACGACTACTCTGGTCATATCAAACAGATGATAATTAATGATGATCTGCCCTCTCTAGAGATTCTTTTTGAGAAAGGCTTTATCGAAAAAGGTGATAACTTGGATAAATATATCGCAACGTCTGCGCAGCACAATAATTTAGATATTTTAAGTTTTCTACTGACCAAGCAAGATTTAACAAAAGATTTAGCAGGTGAAGTTTTTGATACAATAAGCCGAACACCAGAAGACCGTAACATTAAGTTAGAAATTTTAAAGCTTATATTTAATCAATTTTCACCGTCAAACGCCAAAAAACTAATGAAAGACTGCTTTATTCGCGCTGCAAAAGACGACAGAAAGGCGGGCATCGAAATGCTTCTTGCGATTGAGATAGATGGGTTGGATCAGGAGATTTTTAAGGGTGCCTTAGCAGCTGCATTGAGTTCTAAACCAAAGAGGGATGATGAAAAAAAAGACAACCTGGATATCATAAAAATTATCGCTGAAAAAAGGTCAGAGTTAGGTGTGGACTCTCTGTATGAAGACCTTGAAACTGCGAAAACATTGGGTAGGAAGGATTGCGAAGAATTTTTTAAGGAATTGATAGCAGCTGCTGGTGCCGAGATTCCAGTAAAAGATTCCGATGGCGAAACAGAGGAAGAGGAAAATTCGAGTATCGAAACAGAGGAAACAGAGGAAGCAGAGAATCCCGATGGCGAAACAGAGGAAGAAAATGAATAAATTGGGCAAATAGATGGATTCAATCTCACTTCAATCTATTTTGACCCATTCTGACCTGGCGCATCCCAAAAGAAATCCCTGGGTTGCGCTGAAAAAATAAATAAACAAAACATAGACAAAACGACATAAAAATGATAGGCTTTACGGTGAAAAGTCATTCCATTTTAGTACAAGGAACCAACGTGTCTTCCCCTTCAGTATCCTTACAGCATTTTCGAAATATAGGTATTATGGCCCATATTGATGCTGGAAAAACAACGACCACGGAACGCATTCTCTATTACACCGGTCGGACCCATAAAATTGGTGAGGTCCACGAGGGCACCGCGGTAATGGATTGGATGGAGCAAGAACAAGAGCGCGGCATTACCATTACATCGGCAGCAACAACCTGTTTTTGGAAAGAACATCGCATCAACATCATCGATACCCCTGGCCACGTAGATTTTACCATCGAAGTAGAACGATCTTTACGGGTTTTAGATGGAGCTGTGGCAGTATTTGACGGTGTGGCTGGTGTAGAGCCTCAGTCCGAAACCGTCTGGCGTCAAGCCAACAAATACAAGGTTCCAAGAATCTGTTTTGTCAATAAAATGGATCGCATGGGTGCCAATTTCTTCCGTTGCGTGGATATGATCTTAGATCGTTTGGGCAGCAAACCCGCTGTGATTCAATTGCCCATTGGTTGTGAAGCTGATTTTGTTGGCGTGGTTGATTTGGTCACAATGCAAGCCATTGTGTGGCACGACGATCAGTTGGGCGCCAAGTTCACTTACGAGCCCATACCCGAAGATATGATGGAAATGGTTCAGAGTTATCGAAAAGATTTATTAGAACTGGTGGCGGACCAAGACGATCGTGTGTTTTCCACTTATTTGGAAACGGGGGAAATGTCCCAGGAAGATCTCAAGCATTGCTTGCGCATTGGAACTCTGAGATTTTCCTTTGTGCCTGTTATTTGCGGATCGGCCTTTAAAAACAAAGGGGTTCAGACTTTGTTGGATGCCGTTTTGGATTACTTGCCATCCCCTTGTGATGTGCCCTCTGTTGAAGGCATCAATCCCGATACCGAAGCGGTGGAAACCCGGGATTCTACAGCCGATGCCCCTTTTGCAGGATTGGCTTTTAAAATTGCCAATGACCCCTATGTTGGAACATTGACGTATTTTCGCATTTATTCAGGAAAAATGACCGCTGGGATGCAGGCATTGAACTCTGTCAGCGGCAAAAAAGAGCGCATTGGTCGCATGTTGCAAATGCATGCCAATTCCCGAGAAGATTTGAAAGAAGAGTCCTGTGGTGGCATCGTGGCATTGGCTGGGTTAAAGGATACTCGCACTGGGGATACGCTGTGTGATCCATCTCATCCTGTTATATTAGAGCGCATGGAATTTCCTGCACCCGTTATTTCCGTGTCCATTGAACCCAAAACCAAGGTCGATCAAGAGCGCATGGGCACAGCTTTGTCTCGTTTGTCTGGGGAAGACCCCTCTTTGCGTTTTGCCACAGATCCTGAAACAGGGGAGACCATTATTTCAGGCATGGGCGAATTGCATTTGGAAATCATTGTCGATCGCATGAAACGTGAATTCAAGGTCGAGGCAACGGTGGGTCAACCTCAAGTTGCGTACCGCGAAACCATTGGAAAGTCTTACGAAGTGGATTATACCCACAAAAAGCAATCGGGTGGTTCGGGTCAGTTTGCCAAAATCAAGGTTCTTTTTGAGCCGTTAACAGCAGGATCTGGCTTTGTATTTGAAAGCAAAATTTTTGGAGGCGCCATTCCAAAAGAATACATTCCTTCTGTGGAAAAGGGCATAGCCATGGCCAAAGAAACCGGCGTTCTAACAGGTGCACCCATGGTGGACTTTAAGGCAACATTGCTGGACGGATCCTACCACGATGTGGACTCTAGCACATTGGCCTTTGAAATCGCCAGTCGTGCCGCTTTTCGTGAGGGCATTGCCAAAGCCAGTCCAAAATTGTTGGAACCCATTATGAAGGTCGAGGTTGTGACGCCAGAAGATTATATGGGCGACATCATCGGCGACATCAACAGTCGTCGTGGGCAGATTATGGGTATGGATCAGCAAATGAATGCGCGGCAAATTACGGCTATGGTGCCCTTGTCTTGCATGTTTGGATATGTCAGCACGTTGAGATCCATGTCTCAGGGTCGATCGATTTATTCCATGCAATTCGATCATTATGCCGAAGTGCCTAAGGCCATTGTCGAGAAAATGACGAAAAAAGATCAGCCTGGCGCTTAGTGAGTAGGTTCCATCCTATTTGGTGGGCGCCTAATGTTTAAGGGCCCTTGGATTGAGCATCGAATGGGGCGATTTACAGGTATTGTCTCATTCGAGTGGGGATAGAGAGATTCTGACCAGAAACGCATACTCTGGTCAGAATCTTTTGGGCGGTTTTCAAACCCTTATTCTGGTGGGATGTTTTGAGCGGTTTTTTGAGTGCTGGAATATTTTTAGGGCGTTTGATTTTGATGCATTCCATTTCGATGCCTTCGGCTAAAACAGCTGTTAATTTATGGGTTATTTTCATTTAAAGCCCCTCTTTTTTTTCACCCCGCCCCTTATCAAGAGTTGCGCGCCTGAACTCCACTATTATTGACTACGTCAAAGCCTCTTTCATACAGGAAACCATGTTTCAAGTAGCTCGCAAATGGACAAAATGCAGACATATGTTTTGGGGCAGAATGGCCAATCAAATGGCGGAAGCGTTACTTTGAGTACACAGTGGAAGTCCTCTTGTGACAGATTGGCCCTCTTATCTGATGCGTATTTTGAGTGCTGCATAGTCTGATACGTGTTTTGATTGCCACACAGATAGATAGGACGGCTGTGAATGATTTGGATTTGTTTTGATTTCAGAGACAGTAAGCCAAAAAAATTTCCTTGTGCTTTATGATGCAAACCTTTATTCTGGGTATAATTTGAGGAGAAAAAAACAAAAGTGTTTTTTGATTGAATGCCTCTCATTTCTGACCAGATGAGACGGCCCTTTATAATCGGCGCTTTTGTAAAGTTTTCAATGGAATTTTAAAAGGTAAAAAAATGGCCTCATAGGCTATGAAGATTTTGAGCAAGTTGATTTGCGATCCGGAACTATTGTAAAAGTAGAGCCCTTTCCAAGGGCAAAAAAGCCAGCATTTAAAATATGGGCTGATTTTGGCACAGAGTTTGGGGTACGACAAACATCCGCTCAGGTGACCATCCACTATACGCCTGAAAACCTTTTGGGAAGGCAAATCATTGGATGCATTAATTTGAGGGAAAGAAATATTGCCGGATTTTTATCCCAGTTTCTTTTGTGTGGATTTTCAGATGCCCATGGTGCCATTTTTTTACCAACCATGGATCCAAAAGTGCCCAACGGGGGAAAAATGCAGTGACTAGAGGGTGATTAGAGGGGTGACCAGAGGGGTACAATACCCCTTCCATCAGAATTTCGCTGTACAGGCGGATATGGAAAATTGGCGATTTTCCAGAGAGCCGGGGAATGATGGCAGTGGTGCCATTTTTTTACCAACCATGGATCCAAAAGTGCCCAACGGGGGAAAAATGCAGTGACTAGAGGGTGATTAGAGGGGTGACCAGAGGGGTACAATACCCCTTCCATC
>JBILXO010000019.1:0-9020 GCA_044378415.1 Holosporales bacterium | reverse complement strand
CTCCAGAATTGCAACGAGTTATTGCCGAGATGCAGAATGCGCTGGTTGCGCAGGGTGCAAATCCTGATCAAGCCCTTACGGCCATCTCCGATGCCATTGCTAATAATAGGCAAATCACTCAAGCGATATTGGATGCCTTTGAAAATGCGGTGCATGCCAATAATCAAGCTTTTGTGAATGTGAATGACTATGCTTTCTTCAAACAAGCTCTCGATGCCAGTGCCACTGGTGTAGCTGAAATCGCAAAAAGAGCAGCCCTGGCTCAAGCGAACCAGAACCTGCAGATTGGGGGTCAAGTGGTTGCAGTGAATCGAGCAACATTCGACGCTGAAATAGCGCTCATAGAGGCTGCTATACAAGCACAAGCACAAGGCGGCCAAGTACAAGCCGTCGCCGCTCCAGAATTGCAACGAGTTATTGCCGAGATGCAGAATGCGCTGGTTGCGCAGGGTGCAAATCCTGATCAAGCCCTTACGGCCATCTCCGATGCCATTGCTAATAATAGGCAAATCACTCAAGCGATGTTGGATGCCTTTGAAAATGCGGTGCATGCCAATAATCAAGCTTTTGTGAATGTGAATGACTATGCTTTCTTCAAACAAGCTCTCGATGTCAGTGTCACTGGTGTAGCTGAAATCGCAAAAAGAGCCGTGGCCCCGCAAGCCCAACAGAACCAGAACCCGCAGGTTGGTGTGGGTCAAGTGGTTGGTCAGGGTGTGGGTGCTCAAGCGAATGCGGGACAAGTGAACCAGAACCCGCAGGGTGTGGGTCAAGTGGGTGGTCAGGCTCCAGTCCAACAAGTAAATGTGATTAAAATCCCAGTCGAAACACCCAAGGTCGAATCAAAAACTGATGTCCAAGAAACAGCACTCGAGGTCAAAACAACAACGCCCATCGAGACAATAATCACATCTCAGCAACCTTATACTAAGGAAGAAATCAAAGACGTGGCCAAGGTGCTGATCCAGACCAATAAGGCAACGGATGAAATCATCCTTCAAACTTTGGATCGCTCTGAATCCATCATTAAAGATCAGTTGGCAGCAGCATCTAAAAATGCCCCCACCGAAACGGTGCTGAATGATTCGCTGAAAGATCCTATCCTGGCAGCATTGATGGAAGAAAGCCCTAGTTTTCAAAAAACGTTGTTAGAAATCAATGTTTTGAAGGATGCCTTAGCAGTCCCTAAAGTTAAGTTGCCACATGGCCCTTCCCCTTACGGTCGCAATAGGGTGCTAGAAGATAGATCGATAGACCGGAAAAAGAAGGAAGTATCTCGCCTAACAAAAAGACTGCTCAATGGTTTAAAAAAGAAACTGTCAAATTCTAAAAAAGACTTGAACAAGATCAGAAAAGATCTCTTGGTCATAGAGACAAAGGTTTCAAAAGGGCTTAATCCATCTCCCAGACAATTGAAAAAAGCCCAAGAATACTTGGATGCGCTAGGGAAAAACAAGCTTTTCCAAGCTCTGATCCAGGGCGATGAATCCATTAAAAAGGCCCATGCCGAGAATGTGCGCATGACCACCTCTTTGCGTGGACATCTGGATAAGGCGTTGCAGGATAAAGCATTGGCCAGGAAAAAAAGGGAAGGGGACAGGAAAATGGCAGCAGAGGAAGCCCAAAAACGCAAAATGAATCAAAAAAAGACCAGTGACGACATGATTCAAATGCTGCAAGAGGCGGGCGTTCTGAAGCAACAGCGTGCCAATAACTGCCGCGCCATGGCATCAAAAATTCTTGCCATGCCCTCGTCTACCAAGGCTGTAAACCTGCCTGAAACTGAAAAAGGCCAGGATAAAGAGAGGCAGTTGGCCCAGCGTTTGGCTTTCGCATTGTTTTCCGCACCCAAATACAAAGAAACAGATTGGACGAACGAAGTTGCTCCTGTGGTCACAGACTGGTTTGCTTCCTTGAGTCCCTCTAACCAGTCTGTGGTGGATAGGATTCTTCGGGCTGGTGGGAAAAGTCAGCCTTATGGGGAAATTCAGCTCAAAAAGGATTTAAAGGATCAAAATGAACCCTCTGGAGCAAAGCGCTCGCCATTGAGAGATAAGGCAGTCCAGGGATAGAGCAGCCCCAGCAGCATGAACAATCCGTAGGGTTTGTGGAAATGTTTAGAGAGTTGCAATGTATTGGATAAAGTCAAAGAAATAGACTGGACTTGATGGGGTAATACAGGATCATAGGTAGCAAGAAAAGAGAGGGGGGGGCGATCTACCCCCTTTTCCCCTTTAAAAGAATCTGAAAAAGATGGAGAACTTTCCAGGAACATAAAGTACGGGGACCCCCCCCTTAGGCTGATATTTGTAAGGACCCAGCGGTGACTGGAAACTGAGGCGGACCACTGCAATACCTGAAAAAAGTTGCCCTAAAACCAGCCGTGACTGGAAACTGAGGCGGGCGCCTCTGATAAAAAGCATATGCTACTTTTTCATACACAACATTCCAGCATGATCCACATAAGCATGGCAGGGTTCAGATCTAGAGGCACCTCTGTAGGGGATCCCAGAGGGTTGCCTTTACATAGTTTCTGGACATTGTAAAGCATCACAAAATAAAACGTCACAAAAAAATCATTGGTAAATTTTGGCACTTTAACCATTTTTTAGAGCCCTTAATACCGGAAAATCAATGTTCCCAATCACCATCCCAATCGCCATCCCACACCATTAAATCTTATATCCAAAGACTTCAGATTGTCTGATTTCCAAAAATCCTATTTGAATCTTCTTGGATGCATTGAATAAAAGTGAAATCCAGGATATTGCAGAATGGGATGCAGGGCATTACCCTGAGTAAGAATGTGCTGTGGACCAAAAAACAAGGGGTGTGTGGGCATTAGGCCTTGCAATTTTCAGAGATACAGGCGGTCCAAGATAGGCATTGGGAAATCGGTTTTTAACAATTTCCCAATACTGATGAAGGGCTTTCGAGAGCAACTGAAGCGCTACAAATTCTTGCTTTTCACACCTCTTTATGGCCTTTTCAGGCTGCAGCCACTACTCCGGGCTGCACCCACTTAGATGCATTCGAGCAAATAACCGTGGGGCAATTTCTATAAATTTTGAGCGCAAACTTACCTCTTCCCCATATTCTGCATCATGCGTGCCACTGCGTCATTAGATTTTTTCGATTCTTTATTTTCGTGAAAGTCTTTTTCAAAAGAATGTTTAATCCTAAACTCAAAATTGTCCATCCAATCCTTACGTTCACGCCATTTTTTACCGAGCTTTTCGCCATGAGTTGTCATCTTTTTTAGCTCTGCTACTGTGCTCGCATTTTCATGGATTAAATTGTGCTGTTCCATTGTTCTATATTCATCATAAAAAATGTGGTATAAGCCCCTATCATAATTAAAAATATCTTTCATCTGATATTCCTTCATTCTCCCCTTAAAACACTTTGAAATCCCATTATAATGGTTAGAACGGTATTCCATTTCATTATCGCCTTTAACTGATTCCTTGAATTTTTTCATCTCGTCATGCTTTTTTTCATCAAAGATAGCATCGTTCATGACCTCTTCATTGAAATATTTCTCTAATTGAGGAAGAAAGTTAATGAGCATATTATGCTTTTTTTTTGTAATAATCCATATCTTTTTCTGCTTTCTTTTTGAGAGCCTCACGTTTTTTTTCAAAAAGTTGTTCCACATAGAGTTTTGGATCATTTAATGGTGAGTCTGAACCCATTTTATCTTTGGAGTATTGGTATTCAGTGGCCCAACTTTTGAGAGTATCTGTATCGAGATTGGATTCATCAGTGCATTTTTTGAACTCTAAAGCCAGTTCATCATTCAAGTCCGATTTATCCATCTGTGAATTTATTGATTCGTTGTCAATTCCTTCAACTATAGATACGATGTGTTTCCCTATTTCTTTAATTTTTTCTAGAAAATCGATGAATTCGCCCTCTATCTTATGACGATCGTCGATATCCTTGCAGTGTTCCCATTTCTCCAAAATCTTACGCCAATAATTTTCCATTTGGTTCTGATAAAGAATAATGCGTGATGTTTTTTGCTGACTCCCATAAACTTTACCGAATTCTAAAATTAAAATATCAAATAAATCAAAAGATTCCTTGACATCAGATATAGATTTTATTTTTTTTAGGTCTACATTATCAGCAGTTCCATGGCACTGCTGCACTGCATAAATCGGAGCCCATGATCCTGCAGCAGCACTTATCAGCAATGCAATGATTGAAATTTTAACCATAATATTGTTGCCCAACTATTGAATTCATATATATGATATGAAATTTATGATTAAATTGCAATTTAATTTTTACGACTAAGGTAAATTTATTTTTAAATTAAAAAGTAAACTTATTATTACGCATATCTCATTTTTTTCCCATTATTCAACCTCTAAATTACCACCCCCCTTATTTAAACATAGAGTAAAATAAAGCCATAGATTTAGCGTTAGATTTTTCTAATTTTTCTAATTTTTCTTTTTCATCATTTTTTTAACAAGAGGAGTTTTAGCATCAATCTCCTTAAGTTCTATGAGACGCGAACGTTTACACCAATCTTTTTGGAGTTTGAGGATATTTTTCGTCAACGCTTTTCCCCTCTCTATAATTGTAGGATTTTTGTCAATCAGATCTCTCAACTCCATGGTTGCAGGCTCACTAGGATCTATGATGAATTTTTTGGTTTTTTTATAAGTATCGGTACCCTTATAGACATTATAATTTACATATTCCAGAATTTCTTTTAGACCCAACTCCGTCATTTTCGCTCTAAAGTTCCTTAGAAGAAAATTATAGTTGTCTCCCTCAAAATCACTGCCCAAAGAATCACAGCTCGAAGAATCACTGCCCAAAGAATCACTGCCCGAAGAATCACTGCCCGAAGAATGGGAAATTTTTTCATGTAATTCTTTGCAATTATTTTTTTCAAAAGATTCTAAACATTTATTTAATATTTTATCTACGTAAAAATCATTCATGACTTTATTGTAAAAATAAGGACTTAATTTGATAAATTGTTTTTCCACTTCATCAGTCTCTTTTTTAAAATTAGCCATATCCTCTTCTGCAATTTTTTTTAAACCATCAGATTCCCTAGTAAAAAAATCTTTTACATAGAGCTCGGTCTCATTTAGTACGGCTAGGATCTCTGCAGAACTTTCGCATGCATAGGCCCATTCTTGGAGTTTTATTTTCCTATCGCCCGGATTCAGATGATTTGAAGGATTGTCTTGGGAGTCTTGGGGCAGCGCTGAAATCAGATCATCCCTCGAAAGCCCAGTCATCTGTAACTGAGACTGGGCTTTGTCTGTGACTATAGAAATGACGGAATTTGCCACTGCCTCTAATTTTTTTAGATGCTGGAGGATATTGAGCTCTTCATCGTTACGAATATTTTGATTATAGGCCCTTTTCCATTTAAGCAAACTATCGCTGAAAATTCGCCCAATTATTTTTGGGTTAGGAGCGTCTTCTAGGCCCTTTTCCATCTTATCGAATCCTAAATAATCATCAAAACATTTTTTGACATCATCTATAGTTTTGATATCAGCTGTAGATTTTTGGGTGATTTCATGATCAATCAATCCGCCTCTTGTCCCTTTCCCAAGATTCATGCTTTCTACTGCCGAAACAGCGCTTGTCATAATGGCTGCAATGAACAGACATGGGTATTTTTTCATCTGATTGAATCCTTTTTGATAAACATTATATGCCGCATATTTTTAAAATTGGACTAATTTTATAATAATATTCGAATGCAGATATATCAACCCTGTACCATTACTCCCACTGGAACCAAGTTTCGAATGACCTAATGGCCCCTCCAGCAAACCTATGTGGAAAACCTAGCACCTCGGGCAAACCCAAGCATTCGGATCCAGCAGCAATCATCCCCTTAGTACCCCTGTCAAAGCCCCCATGTCCAATACTGCCCCAAGCATTCATGCCCAAACAAACCTCTAATACCCCTGATCAAACATCAGTTCAATGCGGCGGTCCTTAGGAGACGGTTTGCCCAAAACCAGGGGCCGAAATTCCCCAAATCCAGCAGCAGCCAGGCGCTGAGGGGGGAATCCTTGACTGATCAAAACATTGACGACGGCAATGGCCCGTGCAGTGGATAGTTCCAGGTTGGATTTAAATCGCCCCTCTGCCCGAATGGGTGTCAGATCGGTATGCCCATCTACACGCAATACCCATGAGACATTCTTGGGAATGCGCTGCATCATGTCGGTCAAGGCATGGGAAAATGCAGTAAGTTCTTTTTTGCCCTTGGCATTGATAGAGGCGGACCCCAAATCAAACAAAATTTCAGAGGAAAAAATAAAGCGATCGCCCACAATGCGCACCTCTTTTCGATCTTTCAGTGCTTTTTTCAATTCCCCAAAAAATGCGGATCGGGCATCGGACAGTGCCTGAATTTCCTTCAACAAGGCGGCTTCCAGTTTTTGAGACATGTCGGACAGCTGTAAGGCCTGATCCTGGTTGCGCTGGGTTAGGTCCACAACAGAGCGTTGGGCAACAAGATAATCGTTTTGCAGGGCTTGCCAGGCTGATTCCGTTTGCACCAGGCGATCTTGAACCATTGCGTGCAGAGATTGCATTTTATCCCACTCGCTTTGACGGCGTGTCAGCTGAAGGGCACTTTGGCCCAATTGGCTTTGCAATAATCGATTTTTACCCTCTAGTGCCCGCACCTTGCTCTGCAGCAGAGTCAAAGAAGATTCTTTTCCCTGCATGATGCTGCGCGTACAGACATAAGAGACAACAAAAATCATGAATGCAAACAAAACCACTGTCAGCAAAGCCGACAAAGCATCCACAAATCCAGGCCATACATGGTTGGTCAGGGTGTGGTCAGCATCATTTTTGCCACAGGATTTGCTGTAACTGCAAGATTTACGGCGCATGATTGGCTCCCTCCCCCTTGATACAGCTCTAAACCTTTAAGATTTCCTTTTCTTTTTCCGCAAAAAACCGATCAATCTGTGCGATGGCGTCATCGGTCAATTTCTGGATATCTTTTTTCAGGGCATGCAGGGCATCTTCTGAAAAATCATCCTTACTGATATGGTCCAAACAATCCCGACGTACATTGCGAATCCCGATGCGGGAATTTTCCGCATGATCTTTGGCCATTTTGACAAATTCCTTCCGGCGCTCTTGGGTCAATTCAGGTAAATGAACCCGCAAAACGCTGCCCTCTGTGGCTGGATTCATTCCAAAAGAGAGCAGAGCCTTGCCAACGGCTGAAACCAATGTTGCGTCCCAAACCTGAATCACCAGTGTTCGTGGCTCTGGCACACTGACAGTGGATACTTGGGACAAGGGCATGCGACCGCCATAGGCGTCAACTGTCAAAGATTCCAATAGGGCAGGCGTGGCTCGAGAGGTTCGAACCCCGGATAAACGCTCTTTTAGGGCATCCAAACTGATGCCCAGTTCTTTTTTAAAATTGGAAAGAATGGTTTGGTCCATTGTACATACCAGGGTGTATCTTTGATCACCAGTATAGGTTATTTTGGGCGCCGTTTCAAAGAGGGTTCCATCAATTTCCAGGAATAAGTCAACACGGTTCAGTGGGGCACTGCTGGAAAAAGATCCAAATTTAACTTAACAGGGCATACAATTTCAAATCAATTGGTTTTTCAGATGTACTGGTGGGTTCAACTGTATGAATAGGCCTGTCATTGGGTGCATTTATTGTGAAAATTGTGAAATGGACAAAAAAATACTGCCCAATGGACTGCCCAAGGATTTGCAAGATGAAATTTTGTCAAAAAGCACCCATGACTGGGGTTTGGACCAAGGGTTTTCCTCCATGATTTTTTGGACCGCTTTCTGGGGGACCAACTGTTTTTTGGGCCGTACACCGGATGCAATTTCGAATGATTTACTTGGTTATTTTTTTGACGATGGGGTCCCTCAATCAGGTGCGGGCAAAATCATCGCCCCCATTGTCCAGCAAAGGTGCAAAGACATTGCGATCCAAGATTTTACCTGCAGTTTTACTTGCGCCAACCACAGTAGGGTCAACAAATGCCGCCTCAGCAGCGCCAAAGCCAGCAACACCTTCCTTGCCAGCAACAGGACCAAAATCCTCAACAGCGCCCAAAGCCCCAGCAGCCCCAAAGGCAACAGAACCTTCATCGCCAGCAATACAGATCAAAGCGCCAACACATCCCAAAGCGCCCACAGCGCCCACAGCACCAAAGCCAGCAACACCTTCATCGCCACCAACAGGGCCGGTATTGCCCTTTGGCTATACCCCAACGAATGAATTCATCAACAATGTGTCTTCTGTTACAACGGCCAATACCAATATTAACATGAATACCAATAATTTTTTCAGCCCAGGAACCATGCTCAGTGGTATCAATTTTGGCAACATCAATATCAACATCGCCCCAAATGTCACGTCTTCTGGCCCCGTTTTTAATGAGCAAAAAATCAACTAAATCCATTGCTTGCACATCATTTTGATCAATTTAAACAATGAAAATTTTAAAAAGCATATTCCAAAAATTTAAAATTAACGATATATTAGTATAAATCAGGGTAATCTTGTCATTGAAACAACATGTAAGAAATTACAAAAAATAAAAAAGGAATTTTATTATGAAAAAGTTTAATATGGCCATTTTGTGCGCAATGGCTCTCACCGTTTCGGTTCATGGTGAGGGAACGACAACATCAGCAGCAGCACCGTTTGCAGCCGCATCGCTTCGTGGTGGTGCCCTAAAGACATTCAACCCCATTCTCAGTACTGCCCTAGGGACTTCGGCCGCCCAGTCAGCTGCGGATTATGCTAATTTGGCAACCAAGCAAAAAGACCTTGCTGATAAGTTGGCACTTTATAAAGCAACACCAAATGCCACAAATGAATCCGCTGTTGCAACAGCAGCCGCCGAGGTGAAATCAGCCCAGACTAAATTAGACAATCAAAATAAATTAACCAATACCCTTACGGGGATCAATGCAAATGCAAAGAGTGTGGCCAATACCATTGCCAATAAAGGCATGCCCATAACCGCAAC
>JBILXO010000015.1:0-32176 GCA_044378415.1 Holosporales bacterium | reverse complement strand
ACAGCCTGCATGCTGGCCGATGGGGGGCTCTTGACCAGTGGGCGATCACAGGTCCTATGAACCTGTGCATCCAAATCGCGATCTACCCAATCATTGTAAAAGCACCCCAAACTGCGAGCCCAAATGGATCCAGCGACGATCCAAAGCAACGTTCCATTGTGTCCATGGGGACAGCCCCATATGTAGCCCCAAAACCCCGGAATAGAGAGCAAAATCCATCCTATTGGGGCATGCAAGCGCATGACCCTGAAGCAATCTTGCCAAAAAAGGCGGGACCCCAGAGAATCCAGAAACAAGGGCAAGAATTTGTCCAATGGGGGAATTGCTAGAGGAGATTTTGAACTTTTCATCTACTTCCTGTCATGTAAAGAGTTTCTGGGCACGAGGTTTTCTGAATGAGCAAGTTCGGATGTGTCGTTTTCTGAATACCAAGGTGCAATACTCCAATATAGACCGTTTTTTCCACCAAGATCTGTGTTAATTGGGGTGCAAGATCGGCCCATCTTGCACCTAGTTATGATGCGCCCTTATGAAACCCCCTCTCATCTGCCTGCAATCTTTAGGCACCTTGGATCCATTTAAAATCCGGCCACCTAGACTGCAGAGAAACTGTAATCTATGATTACGATTGACGATTTCCAGAGAATCTGCACGCATTTATTTATCCAATCATGGGAATACATAGAAAAGTGATTTCAAATTTCCAAAAATGGTGGGCGCTATTGGGATTGAACCAATGACCCCTGCCGTGTGAAAGCAGTGCTCTGCCGCTGAGCTAAGCGCCCCCTGAATTTTATGGTGGTGGGTTTTTTCATTGCCGTCAAGGATCCCATGAAAACATGAGGTTAACCCCTACTCCTTGGCCCATGTAGTGGGAACAGACCCCCAAAAACAGATCCTTGTACAGCGGGTCAGCATCGGGTGCAGTTTCCAATCAATGGCCTTGGTCAGGGTTGATCAGGATAAATTGGGTTTAGTCAGAGTCATAGATCAGAGCTGCTGATCAGATTCAACTGGGTTTATCCAACAGAGATCCCTGTCAAGAAATTGGTTTGACAGGGTATTCGTCCTCGTGGTATCTAAGGCAAAGTGGATTTTTCCAACCCCGTTTATTGATGTTCGATGCTCTGAGTAAAAAAACAGCGCCATTCTCATCTGTAATTCCCCCTATAACCCTGTGGTTGGCTAATTTTTTGGATCATTTTGATGTACAGCTGTGCATGATTTTGTCCCCCCTTTGGATCGATTTATTTTTTACCTCATCGGCAGACAACGCTGCAAAGGCCACAGCTATTCATGGTTTGTATTTTGCCACCTCTGCTTTGGCTTATCCTTTGGGATCGGTTATTTTTGGTCTGATTGCCGATCGCATTTCACCTGTTTTTGCTTTGCGTTGCTCTATTTTGGGTTTTTCCCTGGGAACAATGGGCATGGGTCTTTTGCCCAGCGCATACCACTACCCACTTTTGGCCCCTCTGGTATTTGCCCTATTTCGTTTTCTGCAATCCTTTTTTGCCCGGGGAGAACGTGCCATCACTCAAATTTACCTGTTCAGTGATGACCACAAAGGAAATGCCATTAATCGGGCAACAGCCTTTGAATTTTCTGTTTTTTTAGGGGGATATTTGGCCAGTTTGATAGGATCCAGTTTCTTAAAAAAATGGCCCCTTGCGACACAGCTTGCCACCCAGATTGATGCATGGCGCATCCCCTTTGTTGGTGCAGGACTGGTGGGCTGTCTATTGACCTGGTGGAGGTGGGCAGCCTCTAAAAATCCATTGCCCCACAATCAAGCATCCAATGACCATGGATGCAATACAGGCGCTGGCCAATCAATCATTTCTAGACCATCCTGGGTGTGGTTTGCAGCCCTGGCCTGCATTTCTGGACCATGGTACCTTTTTTACGCACTGATATTTAAATTAGACTTGTTCTACCCATTGATCAGTCCCCTGACCGCCCTAGATTTGGCCCAACAAACAACCTATTTTTTTGGCATTGATCTGATTGCCGTACTCATCACGCGCAATATTGTAAAATCCATTGAAGAAAAAACCAATGTTCACTTTCACCACATGCGTTGGGTGTGCCTGATGGGATTCATTGTCTTGGTGCCACTTTTTGGGATTATTCCATTTTGGCCGTCATTAAAATACATCGCATTGTTGCGGATTTCTCTTATTTTTATGGGCGTTTATTATTCTATGCATTTTTCCTTATACTTAAGAGATATTATACGATTTCAATCCAATCCCTATCTTTCTATCGGAATGGCAAAAATGGTTGGAACCATTCTGTTGGGTCACAGTTGTGCCTATTTCAGTTTAAAGATTTATGCCTTAACCCGCTGGGCTTGTGCCCCAGGTCTTTATGGGACAATCGTCTGCGTTCTGGCTTTGTGGGGACTGAATTGGTTTAAAAAACACGGCCGTACGCAGGGCTCTAGGACCACAATCAGCCCTATCGCCTAGATTCTCAAGCAGGCCCTGTTCCATGCTCTTGGGTGCCATAACATCCCCCAAGAGACACGCGCATGCCGTCGTAAGCCGGTCGAATATGATCTGGTAATTCATGGCACAGGGTTTCATAATCCATTTCAGTACCCATGTGGATAAGAATCGCCTTTTCAGGCTTTGATCGCTGAATCCAATGGCGCGCAATGTCCCAATGGGCATGGGTTTTTTTAGGGGTCAGGGCCATGCAATCCACAAACCACATATCCAATCCATTCAGCAGGGAAAATGCCGACTCATCCAAGTGAACCACATCTGTAGAATAAGCCCAGGTTGGAAATCTAAAACCAAGGCTCTTGCTGTAACCGTGATCTTGCTCAAAGGGACGAACTGGAATTCCGGCAATGGAAAAGGGACCATTGATGATTTGAGGCTCTAAAAATGGCGCATAAGAACCCACAGAACCTGGACCAAAATCCAGGGCATAGGCATACCGCGTTTCGATAATTTTCAATGTTGTCTCATCCATCCACACGGGAATGGGGCGATCTTGATGCAGGGCAAAAGGCTTTAAATCGTCCAATCCGCCAACATGATCAAAATGGGCATGGGTTAAAATCACGCCATCAATGCGATCAATTTTTTCACGCAAAGCTTGTTCTCGAAAATCAGGGGTCACATCAATCAACCATGTTTGCTCACCAATATGCATCATGGCCCCACATCGGGTACGACGATTTTTAGAATGGGCAGGATCGCACTGACCCCACTGATTCCTTACCAATGGCACGCCAGCAGATGATCCGCATCCCAGCATGCAAAACTCAATTTCAGTGCCATTCAGCATCAAATTATCTGTTTTTTTAGATTTTTACACAGTGTATTCAGTATGCAAAATCACCCCAAGGATATCAATGGACCCCAATGGGATCTGCCTAAAAAGAGACCCGCCAAACCTTGATTAAACCATGCCATCACCAGTGGGGCAACTTAAGGAACAAGAAGAATGCCTAGAGGGCACCCCATGTGCCATGGGCCCAGACACCCAATACACCCGGACACCCAATACAGCATGGGCTGGGCGTGAAGGACCAAACTGCACATCCCAGTGAGGTTAACGAATGTATTGGCCTATCTATTGGCCCATCATTTTAGATTGGGATCCGGGAGGAATCCTGAAAAATGCTCCATGGGACCATCCTGGCAAAAAAATGGCTTTTGGTATATAGTTTGGTTTATTTATAACCAATCTTTATGTCGCTTTTATCCCCTGAACTATGCCCTGCCTCATCTGCTTTGCAGACCCAATCTCGAATGGGTAAAACATGGCTCCATCCGAAAGATTGCGAACGAACTATTTTATTTTTAAGGCAAAAATACGATATTTCAGACATGGCGGCGCGGTTGGCATCCCATCGATTGCATTCCTTGGACGAGGCAGATGAAATATTTTCACCCTATTTGCGCAATCAGTTGCCAGACCCGTCTTTTTTACCCGATGTAGAGCTGGCTTTTGAACACACCTTATCCTGCTTACTGGGCAAAAAACCCTTAGGTATTTGGGGAGATTACGATGTTGATGGTGCCTGTTCAGCTGCCTTACTGGTGAAATATTTTCGTGCATTGGATATTCCCGTCACGCCCTATATCCCAGATCGATTTCAAGAGGGCTATGGGCCCAATGCAGCGGGATTGCTGGCATTGCATGACCAGGGCATTGAAACGGTCTTTATTGTGGATTGTGGAACGACGGCCTTTGAACCCCTTGCTGCGGCAAAAAAAAGAGGCATGTCCGTCATTGTCATTGATCATCACAGGGTGGCTCCCCTGCACCCCGACAGTCTTGCCTTGATCAATCCCAAGCGAGCCGATTACACAGGACCCCTGTTGTTGCAACAATTGTGTGCAGGTGGACTGGTCTTTTTGTTTCTTGTGGGCCTGAGTCGGTATTTGCGCGATCAGAATTATTTTGATGAAAATGGAAAAACAGAGCCAGATCTATACAGCTTTTTAGACCTTGTAGCACTGAGCACCATTTGCGATATGATGCCATTGCGTCACATCAATCGGGCTTTTGTCAAACAGGGTCTAAAGGTCATGCGCCAGCGAAAAAATGTAGGCTTAACATGCCTCATCGATACTTCTCGCATTAAAGATGTTCCAAATCCAATCCATCTTGGATATACCATTGGCCCACGCATCAATGCGGGTGGTCGCATTGGAGACGCCTCTTTGGGGGTACGCTTGCTGTCCTGTGAAGACAAGCCTGCTGCCATGCACATGGCCCAAGAGCTGAACCAGCTGAATCAAGAACGTCAAGCCATAGAACGCACGACCCTGGAGCAAGCCATGGCCCAAGCCCAGATGCAAACCGAAAAACCCTATATTTTTGTTTTTGGGGATCATTGGCACGAAGGTGTTTTGGGCATTATGGCCAGTCACGTCAAAGAAGCTTTTTTCAAGCCATCCTTTGTTTTGACTGCTAAGGGATCTTGGTTAAAGGGCTCTGTTCGATCCATTCCTGGTGTAGATATAGCCGATTTAATTCATCGGGCTTGTGAAAAAAACTTATTGGTCACAGGTGGTGGACATCCCATGGCAGGGGGCCTGACTGTTGAGCGTGAAAAATTACCAGAATTGTTTGATTTTATTGACACCTTTTTCCAAGAATGCGACACCCCGCCTGAATCGCCCTCTATTCCCATCGATATGGCGATTACGTTTGAGCAATTGCGGTCTCCTGAATTTTTTCAGGCCCTAGAATGCGTTGGCCCCTTTGGCGCCGATTATCCTCAGCCTAAATTTTTAGCATCAGGTTTATTGATCGAGCACGTCAAACCCTTTGGCTATAATCATTTGCGCATGTATGGAGTTCAACCCAATGGACAGTCTCATGCCATGGTCTTTTTTCGTCAAGCTGAAAAAGATATTGGGAAATGGCTGCTATCCAAGCCATCTCACCGTGTAGATTGCCTGTTGACCATTCAATCCGAGTATCGTTGGGGGTATCAACGCGCTTTGCTGATTATTGAAGACATTGCCTAGGATCTAAGTGGAAATGGATGGGTGTGGCAGTGAAGTTGCACCCATGATACCTTTAAAAGTTCGTCTTTTGGGGTGATGACGAGGTGTTTTTCTGGCAGATGCATGATGGAATCAAGGAAGGGTATTTGGGGTGATTGGGAATTGTTGGGTAAGGAACTTTTCAGGATTCACAGCTGGCTGGTCTGTCGGTGGCTTGGGCGTAAAAATTAGGAATCAGATTTTTCAATAATTTTTCAACAGAGGATTTTAAAAATGAATACGGTTGCAGATTTGGAAAAACCAATTGTTGTGGGAAAGATACTGACCACCCATGGGGTCCATGGTCAAATGAAAGTGCAAAGTATGATGCAAATTCCGGGGATGCTAGAGCACATTGCGCCCTTTTCCATTAATGGGGCAACTTTTAGCCAATGGAGCTATTTCAAATCCATGGGCAAGCCTGGTCTTTTTTTAGGGCGATTGCCCGAAATCATCACCATGGATCAGGCCTCTGTATTGCGACATTCCCATATTCTCGTTCACCGATCTCAATTGCCCGAATTAGAGGGCGAGACCTATTATGCTGATTTGGAAAAAAAACCAGTCGTAGATTGTCATGGGGTGCCCATGGGGCACGTTGTGTGGGTTCATGATTTTGGCGCAGGCCCAGTTTTGGAACTGGATCCATCTGGGGTCATGATTTCTTTTTACGCCATTGAGGATGCCGATGCCGATGTTTTGCAATTAAAAATGCCCAAGCATACCTTTTCATAATGCTTTAACGTTTTTCGCCGAGGCCTTTTGATAGGGCCCAAACACTGCTCACCGAAACTTTTTTGCAATCCTCTGACACTGCTCAGTAAAAACCCCTATTGAGATGCATTTAGAGCACCTCTTTATTGCACCCAGTGCGATCCAGCATCCCTCATTCTTGGTGCAGTCAGCCTGATCCGTGGCGTGGTTTCTGCCTTGCCCTCTATACAGGACTTTATTTATGGCAAAAAATATTCCAATTAAATAAAAAAAATAAATGCAAAAATTTCAAATGCATTGGTATTCACGGTCTGTACTGGGTGGGGGCAATCGGAACTTTTAGCAGCAACTTATAACAGCTTTTCCAAAAAAGCCCTTCTGTGACACCTGGAAAAGACCCCTCAGCATCACTGGTTTTTCGGGGTCCAAGGCCTCTGCATATCGACCTTTAAGTCCAAGGATGGCTCCTAAAACCTTGCCCATAATTGAAACAAAGTAAAATGCTTCACAGCATTCTAAAATAAATGTAAAATAATATTGTAATAAAAGTATGACCATTTTAAATAATCATTTATCTCAAATTTTAAGAAATGATCCGCATACCATTCAATGGTACCACAACAGCAAGCAATGCAACTCTCATCTCAGGCAGTAGTGCGACAACAGCAAGAAATACCGGTGCAGCGGCAAGCAATGCAACTCTCATCTCAGGCAGTGGTGCGACAACAGCAAGAAATACCGGTGCAGCGGCAAGCAATGCAACTCTCATCTCAGGCAGTGGTGCGACAACAGCAAGCAACACGGGTGCGACAGAAAGCGACAATGCATTGCTGACGGATATTTCTTGGAGAAGCGAAATGATAGGGCACAACACTGCTCAATAATGGTGCCGTCTAATCAAAAACACGGGCTGCATTATCGTCTAAATTGAGCAAATGCATTTCATCCAAAAAATCTGGCCAATGGGGGGTGTCTTGCGAGTCTCACCAATGTTAAAGAAAGGGCCAAACAAAACACCATTTAAACCAGATGATTAAAATCCGTAAAAGGCATTGTAACAACCATTACAGTGGGTACTGGCAACGAACATGATAAGTTGGCCAATGTTACCCCCATGTGAATAAGAAAAAATCAATTAGAAAACCCCATAAGCCCGAAAACCTGTTCTTCCAACTTGTGTTACCCGGGAAACCCAAGCGGCAACAAGGTGGACTCTTTCATATTTTCCTCCATCCCAATATCCGATAAACCCAATCGACATCAAAGTCATCTCTTGCGCACCCTCGCAATTGTCTCATTAATCATAAAAATAATAATGGATAATACAATTATTGATTATGGGGCAGCATTTTCTAAGCTGCTTTTATAAAATTTTCTAGGGCACATTGCCCTACGATACCCCATGTTTATGGGACTGAAGAAATCCACTTTGACCTATTAAGATCCTTGGGCTGACCTAAGGATCTTGTCCTGCTGGGTTCAAGGGCTGGATTGCATTTTTAGCCAACCTTAGGGGCCAATCAGACCAATGGTATTCGGGCAAATATCATATCCGAGTAGGCATCAAAACATAGGTGACTTTGGCATCTTGGGGGTCTTGAAAAAGAGCCGGGGAAAGGCTGTCCTTGAACATCATGACAACGTTTTCCCCCTTAATGTGCTGACAGATATCCACTAAAAATTTAGGATTCAGACCCAAAATGAACTCCTCGCCAGAATAATCAACCGATAACGTTTCCACAGCAGAACCATACTGCTGACTGTTTGCGGACAATGTCAATGTATCGTTATGGAAAACCATTTTAATAACGCGCTGCCTCTCTGAGCTCACCATTCCAACCCGGCTAATGGCTTGCTCAAACATTTTGACATCCATTTGAATCTGATGTGGATGCCCTTCTGGAATGGCTTGCCAGTAATCAGGGAATTGCCCCTCTAGCAACCTAGAGGAAAAATGACCGCCCGGAAAAGACACCATCATCTGTTGTGCTGAAAAAAACAAATCTATGGGTGCATTGGACTCGCCTAGCAATTTGCACAATTCTTGGATTGTTTTGCGTCCCACAATAACACTGGGTGCATTTTCCAACTCTGTGGCCGGAAATGGCAGCCAACTCAATGCCAATCGATGGGCATCGGTGGCCACCGCACGCCATTGATCTCCATGGGGATGAAAATAAATCCCGTTTAGGGAATAACGAGCTTCTTCTGTCGACATGGAAAAGCGGGTGTCATCGATGATTTGTTTAAAGGCAGAGGCTGGAATCTTCAGGCAAAATGGCAATGTTTTCGGGTGAATTTGAGGAAAATCTTCTGCGGACAATGTCGGAACATTGAACTCGATTGTGCCACTGGCCACACGAATGACACCATCGGGCAAAGTATTTAAAACCACCTGACCTTCAGGCAATTTTCGAACAATATCGTACAATAAATGCACAGGAACTGTTATGGCGCCTTCATTTTGCACTATGGCTGGAATAATTTCCACTAGACTCATCTCTAAATCTGTGCCAGTGGAAGATAAGGTGTCGCCTTTGGCTTCCAGTAAAACATGGGTCAAGATTGGTGCACTGCCGCGACGCTCAATCACACTTTGTTGGTGACCCAGAATCCTGAGGAAACGACTTTTTTCAACCAAAACATGAAGCATTCCTTGGTTCTGTTGGGCTGAATCATCTGAATCATGATGGGAATCCCTTGCAAAAGAGTTGCCCGAGCTTGCAGAGAGGCCCACTGAACCATGATCCGAATCGTCTTTCGAAAAATTCGAAGCATCATGCAACGCATTGTAATCAGTCTTATAATTTGTGCATTGATTTGATTTATATTTTATAATAAAATCTTTTATAATATTTGAATAATGCGATTTCACACCTTGTGTCTTTTCAACAGGTGGGTTAAGACCCCGAATCACATCTGTGTTCAAGGACCTATCCATAAGGGGAAACTGTCCAGCTGCAACGATCTGTTGGGAGAAATTTCCATCGTATCCACAGATTCCATGAAATTTAGACATACCGCAGGCTCCTTTGAAACTCATATCTGAAATAAGGTGCCCTCCTAATAGAATTGGGCCATGCACAGGAATGTCTATAGCTTGACATACATCGGTATTTCTTAAAAACAATCCCCTAATTCTACCTATTTTCTAGCGAATCGCGCAAGAGGGTCACATCTTCTCGAATGGCGACATCCTTTTCCAACAAATCCTCGATGGTAGAAATGGCATGCATTACTGTGGTGTGATCGCGCCCTCCAAAATGCCTGCCAATGGCTGGCAAAGAAATGGTGGTCATAGACTTGATCAAAAACATTGCAATTTGTCGAGGCCGCGTGACACAGCGGGATCTTTTGGCCGAGTGCAAATCCGTTATGCGCACATGGAAGTGTTCGCAAACACGTTTTTCAATATCTTGAATACTGGCGCACTTGATTTGGGGACGCAAAACATCTTTCAAAACATTTTGAACCAAATCCAAGGAAAGAACCCGTCCAACCAAGGTGCTATGGGCAATAACGCGGGTCAAGGCACCCTCTAGTTCACGCACACTGGATGAGATGTTCTCTGCCAAAAACTCTAGGATTTCCATAGGAAAATCCATGGTTTGCAATGCTGCCTTGCTCTGCAAAATACCCAGTCGCAATTCATAATTGGTGGGATGCAAATCAGCAGCCAAGCCCCAACCCAAACGAGATTTCATGCGCTCTGGCAATCCTTCGATGTCTGATGGGGATTTATCTGCTGAAATGACCACTTGCCGTTGTGCATCAACTAGGGCATTGAATGTATGAAAAAATTCTTCCTGTGTCGATTCCTTGCCGCTAATAAATTGCACATCGTCAATCATCAGAACATGGACAGACCTAAAGCGCTCTTTGAATGCCATGATATTTTTAAAACGCAAGGCGCGAATAAAGTAATACATGAACTTTTCAGCCGACAAATACAGTACTTTTTTTTGGCCCTGGGAGCGCTGGACGATGGTGTGGGCAATGCTGTGCATCAAATGTGTTTTACCATGCCCAACGGGGCCATATAGAAACAAAGGATTGTAGATGGTTTCATCGGACTCAGCCACGCAGCGTGCGGCTGCATAGGCAAATTCATTGGGCTTTCCCACCACAAATTGATCAAAGGTAAACCGAGGATCCAATGGCGCTGTTGGAATATTATCGTCCTCATCCAAAGCATTGAGGGAGAAACCCAAATACTCCTTGTCACCATCCTTATGGGAATCCAGAATGAGAATTGGGGACATTTCCCGCAATTCCACACAAACACACCCTTCAATTTCACGACAAAACAATGTTTTGATTGAATCGAGATAATTGCTTTCGATCCAATCTTTAACAAATCGTGACGGAGTCGATAAAATAAAAACTCCGTCCTCAAAATGCGTATTTTCCAACTGACGAAACCAGTCTTGGTACACGGTTGGTCCAAAATGCTGGCGCAAAACACCTTCCCACAATTCTGAATTATCGGCTATTGGCGCAAGAGCATTCCCCACAGCGTATCTCCCTCTATGAAGGTGGTGCCCCCAGCAAATAAACGACTAGCGCTTCTACAAAAGACGATGCTTTTAGACTTTGGCGGATGCCACTGCCAAAGACTTCATCAATATACTGGTTTGACGGGCTGCTGAATTGCGGTGAATAACCCCCTTAGATGCCGCGCTGTCCAGGGCTTTTTGAGCGCTCTGAATTTGCTCTGGCGTATTTTCACCCTTTTTGATTTTTTTCAAAAATGTTCTCAGGGTGCTGATAGCAGATTTATTGGCAACTCTTTTTTTACTGTCCCGACGAAGACGTTTTTTAGCCGATGCATGATTGGGCATGGGGATTTACGGTATTTGAAAAACTATAAATCCATTCTAGATCACGGCGCATTAGGAATCAACCCTTTTAAAAGAAAGGCATGAGATCCAATGGCCCGCTTCCACATCGGGTTATTGATTTTGGCGGCGCCTTCAGGATAACTTCGGTAAGCTTTCAAATATTTTGATGACACAAGATTTTGATGACACAGGATGGAGCCCCAAATAGGATGGGCAGCAGGTCCGTCTTAGATGGATTTGTTCTGAAAATCATCACCCCCGCCCCCCCATCCTTTATGATCCCAATGATGTTCTGGTGGGGCACTCTGGAAAAAAAGAGGGCTGTGTGAAAGGATACCATTAATACTTCTTTACAGTGCCTTTTTTTTATGTACAATAAAAAGATAACCTATTTACTAATTTTTAAAAAATGAAAAAAAATACATTTGGTGTGTTTCGAAAACTATTTTTAAGCGCTCTGATGGCCCAATCTTTTGGCGCAGTGAAGGTCCAGGCTGTGGAGGTATATGAACCACAAGAATTTCTTGGGCAAGAAGAGCTTGAGTCTCTGGTAGAAAAGGCCTCAAAGAATTCTGATTTCTCACAAATAAAAAATTTAATAAATCATTCTTTAAATAAAGGTTTTGACACAGATCAATTATTAGTACGTGCATTTATCTATACAAGACATAATGCTTCTTACGGTGAATTGGTGAATTGGTTTCTTGATGAGCGAATTTCTGCCCCAATAGCTTTTTCCCAATTAATTGATGATTTGCTTCATGATGATGATATAAGAGAGGAAAATATTAAAAAAATTAATATTAATAAATTAGCAATTTACGCGCGTAACAAAGGCTTTATAACAGAAGATATAATAAAGCGCAGCAAGTTTAATAAATATTGCCGTAATAAATATAATGACACACAGAAAAAAATATTTTTTTCTATTGCAAAAGCAGCCGATTCGGAATTGATGGATAGGGTATTTGCTGAAATTATAGAGACCGGAAATTTCTTCGTTGGATTCAATCAAAATCTCAGATCTTCGCCCGAATTGATGGATCTTTTCTATTTTCTTCCTAGAAAAAAAGATATTGAAGAGGTATTCGACCATGGTGATGTTGTTCTATGGATTGGAAGTCATCTGAATGAAATAATCAACAATAAAAATCCATACAATGGTGCAGGAGAAACTCATAGTAAAGATTTTGAATTTTCATTAATTTGTTCAGAATATAAACCCACTTTTGATGAATATTTAAAAGATTTTGAAAAAGATTTTGAAACAAATATTGTGCCCGAAAATATCATTCGCGCGGTTTCACATCATCTGCAGAAACTGACCACAGATGAGAAATTGAGTGAAAAACAAAAAGTCTCGAAAAAGATATTCACAGTTGCGGCATTTAAAGATCAAATTATGAATTTTGTAAAAAGATCTATGAGAGATGTAGATCAAATGCAACGCGATCTCGCAAATCAGAATGTAATTATAACCACATTGGAAGGTCCGGTATTCAATGCCCTGGCTCCATTATTTGATAATTCAGTAAATACCAGAATGTCTTATTCACCTATGGGTATGGCGAAAAAACTGCAAAGATTGTCTGCGGACTGTTACATCGCTTCGACAAACGGACAATGTCCCTACTCTTTTGCTATGCGGGACAGTGAACTCAAGCACCCTATGAGTAAAAGAATGAATGCCTCTAAAGTAGAGGGTAAAAATAGAAATTGCCTTAATCGTCCAGATTTTCCCTCCAGATTGATGAACAATGTGCTTCCTTTTTTTGGAAATGAAAAATCTCTTCTCGATATTGTGATGCGTATAGTGCATCCAGAGGATATCCCTATTCTGGAGGAAGCAAAAAATCTATGGACACAGACAGAGCAATTTACAAAGGAAAGTAGGCCCAAAATCACCTATAAAAAAGAATACACTCCATTGCAAGCGAATTGGTCCTTACAAGATGTGCACGCGAATTGGTCTGAGCCTGCTGAGAAATTAAGATTTACGAAAACACTGGAGCATATCTATTCTAAAGACATCAAACCATCTGAAGAATGCATGAGGGATCTTTTAAAGGGGAGGAATCCTTCAGAATCGTTTTATTGCGCAATGCTGCTTTGCGATTTTGCTACCAATCCCAACGCCACTTCAATTCCCCTGCAGTCTTTAAGCCATTTTCTAGAGAGCTCCAAAGGAACTTTTCCCCTTGCTGAAAAAAATATAGACAAGATCGTTTTTAAAATATTCGAATATAAATTAAAAGAAAATGAATATAAAACTGTGAACAATATTATTTTTAAAATGTTCAACAATATTGTTCACAATGATAAGAAACCAGATGAGCTTAAGGTAGCCCCATCAAAGACAGTCGCCGAGATCTTAATGGGCAGTACATTGGAAGAAAAATTGGCCCTAAGAACACATCTGGGCCTTCCTTCTAAACCCCATAACCGTATTTTGCCCAACATCTATTCTTGGGCAACAACAGCAGAGTCAACGGCGGCTAGATTGCGTGTAAAATTTACGGACGATGTTGAAGATGGGGGGGGCCTTATGCCGGTTAATGCTGAGGAAATGAGCAAGATTCTGTGGCCGCAAAACCATTCAAACATTGGAAAAACTGAATCTGTGGTCCAAGAAGAGCAAATGGATACGACCACGAAACTTAAATCGCTTGAAAATCAGAAAACGTCGGAGTCCATTGATGGCAAAAAACGCGATATTAAATGGCAGACTAAGGAGCAACCAATGATTGTCGGTGAGGGTCTTCTGGGCGCCAATACAAACGCGAAACAAAATCAAGAAGAGAGCAAAGAAGATTGGGAAGCACTGAAAAAAAATATCGGTACGAATCAGATTGGCAGAAAAATAAGTCGCAATCTGAGTGATGTTAGTAGCGATATGGGTGATTTTGACTGAATTTAATCCAGACTGATCAATATTGGGTGGGATAAACTAGACTGTCTAGAAAGCCCATCATCTGATTGACAGAATCATTGCTAAGGGTGGGCGCCTCCTTTGTAGGGGTGCCCCCCTCCAGGGAGTGAGATCTTCTTTTTACTTGTGGCCATGTAAAACCTAAAGAGCAAATTGTGGCACGTCCCAGTTCCACTCCTTCTAAAAATCACCACCCTTTCTGCCCTTTACAATCCCAATGATGTTCTGGTGGGGCACTCTGGAAAAAAAGAGGGTTGTGTGAAAAGATACCATTAATACTTCTTTACAGTGCCTTTTTTTTATGTATAATAAAAAGGTAAACTATTTGCTAATTTTTAAAAAATGAAAAACAAAAGCAATACATTAGGTGTGTTTCGAAAAATATTTTTAAGCGCCCTGTTGGCCCAATCTTTTGGCGCAGTGAAGGTCCAGGCTGTGGAAAACAATCAAACGCCCAAATTGCGTTATTCAGAGGTTGGTGAAATTAAAAGTATAAAAGAAAATAAATTATCAAAACCTATTTCTATTTCTGAATCTCTGAACAAAACTGATAAAGAACCCAGTGACCTCACATTGCGTGTATTGGAATGCCACAAAACCGTTGCTAGTGATCAAATCAAAGGTCTGATGGGCCACAGAATGGCTAAGACAGAAGCGGACCAATATTCCGTGATATTCGCCCTTAGGCACTGCATTGAGCCTACCCTGAGTGATTCAAATGCAGACGTCACAATAGAGGTAATTAGAGAAAATAAAGATAGGTATCAAGAGCCTATCAATGAATTTATCCGCGATCACCACAATTGGTGTAAAATTGAAAGGATAAAAAACAACTACGATTCTCCCAAATCGGGCCTTGAAAAAATTGAAAGTGATGCAAAGTATGACAAGTGTGCGGCTCGTATGAATGAAATTGCTAAAATGGCACATCCAAATGTACTGAATAAATTCATAAATGGTAAAACCACCGCTAAGACATGCTTGTCGCCCGAATTAATTCCCTCTTTAGATTTGTGGAACAAAAATTTTACATCTGTATTCAAAGGCAGAGAGACTGCAGATTTCATGATTCATTTTTTACCTTCCCTTATAAAACAGTTAAAGGAAAGGGAAAAGGGAAGAGATGGCAATTCAATACAAAAATCCAAGAAATGGATAGATAAATCAATGATAGGTTTTAAAGATCTTATTCATAATTTTTTATTCAATCAGCTCAATCAGTTGATACTAAATCCCACAATACAAGATCCTATGGCGAGGAATGCCCTTGATCTGCTATTTAACTCAACTGTAGAAAATCAAAATCTGTTATTGAAACTTGCAATTCATTGCAATAGAAAAGATCTTTTTCTTCTGCAATTTGCAATGGAAATATTTGGAAAAAAACCCCCGGTTAAAACTAAAACCATTGAAGAAAAAAAACAAAAAAGACAATTAGAGATAGAAGCTTCAAGGGAATGGAGCGATACATTTAAAAAAAATCAAAAAAGGGCGCACCAAGTGGAGGCCAATGCAGGACCCGAATTTACTTTTCCTGAAAAGACTGAAGACAATTGTATTGAAAATAAAGGGGCGGATATTTCAAACCAGCAACCGGCGAAAAAGCGTGACATCAAGGCTCTCGGCAAAAATGATTTTACAATGTACAGCATGGGTGACAGCATGAATGAGAATTCAAAGCCATCTGTGACGCCACAATTCTCAAAATTTCAGAAAGATTCTATGGAAGCTGACCCTAAAAGCAAAATATTCACAGCACCAAGAATCGATATATTCACATCAAAAAAATGAATATTGTAAAAAACAATACTAACCCAGGCTCATCACTGTATGATGACCTAAGAAGCCCAAGATGATCTAAGAAGCCAACCATCTGATTGATGAAATGTTACTAAGAAGGGTGTCCTTTTATGGGGATGCCCTTTTCGGTTCCATCATACCATCTTGTCTGGGTTCCCCACCTTTATTCCCCTTCTACAGATCCATTTTGCCTGCCATGGTGCAGCATCCATGGTTTTAATTCTCCCTGTTTTTGCCATGACCGGATTTGTGGTGTGATAAGTGGCTGGTAATATCACCCCTCTGGCATGGATTGGGCTAGCTTTTATGGCGACTACAGACATCGGTCACAAGTAAGGGGGGGGCGACCATGGTCAAGGGTTGCTGGGATTTCCATGATCAAATGGGTTCCTTTAGTTCTTTTTTTCACTGCCCTTGTTTAAAATCTTGTTTAAAATTTTCCATCAAAAAATGATTTGGCAATGGAATTTTGAACAAGCCCATAGTTTTGGATATGAGGGTACAATCATGGTCTGGATTATTTTATCAAAACCGAGCCCTTTGATCTGGTGTTTTTGAAAAAATAGGCGTATGATTGTTTGAAATTAGGGGGCTCGTAGTTCAGTTGGTTAGAACACGCCGCTCATAACGGTGATGTCGCAGGTTCGAGTCCTGCCGAGCCTACTCCCCAAAAAATTCATAAAATATTGAAAAAAATTTTGGAAACATTCCTAGAAAAAGAAAAAATCCTTTGAAACAAGGATTCATTGCACGTCATTGCCCTTTAGAATGAAGTGGACCTTACTCGAACCCGATTTGAGCCCTGCTTTTCCAACATCATGGCGGCAAAACAGGCATTGAAATATTTTCAAAGCCAATTCAGACCCATGGCAAGAATCCATTCAATGGCCCTCATGGATTAGGGCAACAGTTGCTTCAGGTATTTTGATTCTAGAAAATCTGATACAAATCCTTTGACCGTATTGGGGAAAGGGGGCGAGAAATCCAGAAAATTCCAACCACAGGAAAAACATGGGGGGCATAACAATACAGTCTACCGTCCATCATACGATGACACAGGTGATGCAAACCATTATTGAGGTAGAAAGTTATCCCAGTTTTTTGCCCGGATGCCATGGTGTCCGACTGATGCATTGGAAAAAGGATGGCCTAGATGCCGAAATGACGATCCTAAATGGCATTGTTTTCGTAACAAAAATGCGTTGGACGCATCAGATGGTTTGGCTGGAAAATTCTTTTGTGCGTGGGCAATGGTCCATTGCACCTTGCTCTAATGGCACAGAGATTCAGCTGCAGTTGCATGTTCTGTCTGGTGGCTTGGGGGGCTGTGTCTTGCGCGCTGGATTACCTCACTATTTGCCCATTATGAAGCGGGCTTTTGAGGATCGCTTGCGCCACAATTATCGCCTTCATCTGCCTGATCATTGACACCATTGTCGCCTTTGTTTGGCCACTCACTGATGCCCCGTAACGACTGGGCGCCACCTCTTAAATGAAAAAACTTTTCAGAATTTGCTTTATATTAATAGATAAATGAGATCATGGGATTGCAACAAAAGTAAGAAATATTTAAAAAGGATTTATAAAAAATGAAAAATATAAAGTATTTTATGATGTTGGTTCTAACATTTGCCTCAACGTCTATGATAGACGCTAAGATAGACGGGCATAGGATCAAGAAATTTAGAATTGATGGACATAGATTTAAAAAACTTTTTAAAATAACTGATCAGAGAGGTAAAGAGATAAAAGCTAATTTAAAAAAATGTGCTATCAAAATGTTTTCTGCAGGTATAAAAGGTGATTACAAGGGGATTATTAATGAGGCCATTACTTCAACCAAGGTAGGGATTGAGAATATGTCCAATGATTTGAATTTCAGTGGAATTCAGAAAGATAGGATCTTACAGATTGCTGATGGGATCGGAGAAAAGGCGAAAAACCTCATGGCATCCAATGATACTGCTGCAGCAAAAAGGGTACTAGAAAATGGGCATACTGAAATTATTAATGCGGCGAAAAATGCTGTAGGAGAAGCAGCAGCGGCAGAAGCGGCAGAAGCGGCAGCAGAGCCAGCAGCAGTAGCGCTAGCAGCAACAGCGTAAACATAAGATTGAAGAGGCTGGTAAAATTTGTTCCCAGTTAAAAGGGGGAAAGGGGGGGGAGAATAGTGCCTTGCATCAGCCCCCCCTTTTTTTGATAGTCACTTGGATTGAATTAGGCACCTTAAAGAAACAATAAGTAGCCCTGTGTAATCCATTGAAATTGTGTCATTTTTATCATAAAAAAATTTAATAGCACTTATTCAGCACAAACTGTTATGCAATTTGAATGGATGCCGTTTCATTGAAAAAATGGAATAGGGCCCTATCGAGCATTAAGATTTACAACCTGCTGATTGGGCGCAGCCCTTATTTCTAAAAAAATTTTTGCAGAGTCTCTTTTTTATCACCGCCAAATTTCCTTTATTTTTACACATACGGGGCATGATTGAAAAAATTCAACACAAAGACTGTGCGATGTCAGGGAATATTTTTTGGGTATTTTTTTTCAGTGCTCTAGCAGCAAATACGGCCATGGCAACCCAAGACGATGGTGTAACACCCGGGGAAACCCAAGAGTCAGAACGCAAAGAATCAGCCCCAAGTTCCAGCCCTGAGACAGAGGGCGGTGGAGATTTGGATCAGGGTGGAGCAGCAGAATCTGCCAATGGGGAAACCCAAGAAGATGGTGTAACACCCGGGGAAGCCCAAGAGTCAGAACGCAAAGAATCAGCCCCAAGTTCCAGCCCTAAGACAGAGGGCGGTGGAGACTTGGATCAGGGTGGAGCAGCAGAATCTGCCAATGGGGAAACCCAAGAGTCAGAAGGGGAAGAGGTGGAATCGGATGAGGATGAGGATGCAGATGCAGAGGATGAGGATTCAGAAAGGGAAGAATCAGAATCGGATGAGGATGCAGATGCAGAGGATGAGGATTCAGAAAAAAAAGAGGGCGCAAAAGCAAAAGATGGGGAGAAAGAATCTGCCAAAGAAATCGATGATTTTGATTTTTCCAACGCAGAATTTAATAATTCAAAAGAAGAAACTGGGACAGGTAGTATTTTTAAATGAGATCGGGCCCAATCGGTCTCTAGGTTGCGCATAATTTTGCTGCAAACAAGGCGCTTGTTGCAACCTGCGCAGGATTTATTCAGGCCAGCCCCCTCTTCTGAGCTCATTAAAGTTGGGGGCAGCCCCTCATTCGAACCCCTGTAGGGCAAGGTTGAGTTCAAGATGGATTCAAATAAGGTTGAGTGCAAGGATATATTCTTCCGCAACAATGATGCCCATAAAAAAGTACCCAGATGTCACCTGATCCCTCTGTGGAAGGATATAATTTTCTAACTCCACCAAGTGGCAAGATGCACCTCCTAGATGAACCAAAGGCATTCTGTAAAAATTGGTCTCAACATAGGCATGACGTGCCAGTCCCATCAGTCCGTTGAATCTTCTGGATCAAAAAACTTCTGTAAAATATTCAAATAGCATTCCTTCAGGCGGTACAAATCCGAAACAGCAACGCGCTCATCAATTTGATGCATGGTATCCTCGGGCAATCCGACTTCAAGCACAGGGCCCAATGCGATCAAAAAGCGGCCATCGGTAATGCCACCTTTGGTGGTTTGTGTGGGATCTTGGAGCGTTGTTTTTTTTAAGGCTGAATGAACGCAAGAAACCCATTCTGGATCCGTGCTCAAAAAAGCTTCGCCACTGATTCGCATGGTTGGTTCTGCTTGGGCCACATGTCGGCACACTGTCGTGATTTTTTCAAGCAATTCTGGCCCTGTATGCTGTGCATTGAATCGAATTCCAAAACGAGCGCTCGATTCCCCCCAAATGACATTGGTGGCTGCATTACCCGTATCAATGGAGGTGATTTCTAGGCGTGATGGTTCGAAATTCTTGTCTTTTTCCCGATCCAAAGGCAGGTCCATCAGGGTATGCGCACACCGAACTATTTTGCTTACAGGGTTGTCAAAAGCTTCGGGATAGGCGATGTGCCCTTGTTTGCCACGAACCGTCAATGCCCCTGTTAGGCTGCCTCTGCGACCGGTTTGAATCACGCTGCCCACCACATTTCCCGTGGGTTCGCCGATTAAAAAAACATCGGGCTTTTCATTGTTGACCTTCATCCATTCCACCACACGCTTGGTACCATCAATGGCGTCGCCCTCTTCGTCACTGGTTAATATCAAGCTGACAGAGGCATTTTCCGGCTGTTTAAAAACTTCCATAGCCGACAAAAAGCAAGCAATTCCACCCTTCATATCGGCAATACCTCGACCAAAGAGCATTCCGTCCTCAATAACAGCATCAAAGGGTGGGTGACTCCATTGCTCTTTGGGCCCTGTTGGAACCACATCGACATGGCCTGCAAAACACAAATGCGGCCCAGAGACACCCATCCTGGCATACAAATTGGTGACGGTCCCATAACGCAGAATGTATGTTTTCCAACCCTTTTCATCCAGCAATTCAGCCAAATGAGTCAAGCAGCCATAATCATCAGGAGTAATGCTGGGATAGCGCACAAAATCTTGGGCCAGCTGGACCACATCCTTACCAAGGCTGGTTAAGTGCCTTGGATGATTGCCCGGGTTGTCCGATTTTTCATCAGGGATACCTTGTTCCAAAGAGCCAATATCGGGTATGGGGATGTTCAGACCATTGGTGAATTTTTCCAAGATTTTTAGTTGCAAAAAATAATAAGTCCTGGAATTTTATGGTTTTTTTAAAGGGCACGTCAATGCATGGGTTGACTGAAATGGGTCTGGTGGTTGGAATGAGTTTGATTTTCGCCATGATATTCTAAGATGGACTCTGTATGAAACTCTGATAGGGACCTTTGTGTTGCATTCTGGAACGGGTCTTCTTTCTCTGATTCATGTATAAAATTGACAAATACCTAGTGATTACTGACCTAAAATCATGTTAACCTAAGTGGGCTGTTTTTTTAATCCCACGCCCCATGTCTGAAAAATACGCCCTGAATCAGGTTGAAAAAAAATGGCAAAAATATTGGTATGAAAATAATGTTTTTGCAGCGGATGATGCCAGCGCTAAACCCCCTTTTTATGTTCTGGAAATGTTCCCCTATCCATCGGGAACGCTGCACATGGGGCATGCCCGCAATTACGCCATTGGGGATGCTCTGGCCCGCTTTCGTTGGGCCAAGGGGTATGAAGTTCTGCATCCCATGGGATGGGATGCTTGCGGATTGCCCGCAGAAAATGCCGCTTTGAAACATGACATTCACCCGAAAACATGGACTTATGATAATGCGGCTGCCATGAAAAAGCAGTTCTTTAGTTTGGGATTTTCCCACGATTGGTCCCGAGAATTTTTTTCATGCGATCCGTCCTATTATCGCCACGAGCAAAAGATGTTTTTGGATTTTCTTGCTCATAATTTGGCTTATCGAAAAGAATCTTATGTCAATTGGGATCCTCAAGAACGGTCGGTTTTGGCCAATGAACAAGTGGTTGATGGGCGGGGATGGCGTTCGGGTGCGGTGGTGGAAAAACGTCTGTTAAAGCAGTGGTTTTTGAAAATTACAGATTTTGCAGAGGAATTATTGCATGATTTGGATGATTTGACCCAATGGCCAGAAGCTGTGCGCGATATGCAAAGGCATTGGATTGGGAAATCCAAGGGCCTGAATTTGACATTCCAGCGTGTGCCAAATGGGGAAGTCCTGGGGGCTGAGGATGTAAGCACAAACAGAGATGTTGCTGGCAAAAACAAGGAGCCAGCTGACCCTGATTCAAAAACGTTAGAAATATTTACAACGCGTCCAGAAACCCTGTATGGGGCAACATTTTGTGCCATTGCTTGGGATCATCCTTGGGTACACCAGGCATTGCCAGAATACCAAGGGGATCTAGGGGTCTTTATCAAAGAATGTCAGCAAAAAGGCACCTCTAGTCGCATTATGGAAACAGAGGCTCAAAGGGGTGTTCGGACGGGCATTTTTGTACGGCATCCTTTTCTCCATGAGGTCACCTTGCCCGTTGTGGTGGCCAATTATGTCAGCAGCGATTATGGCACTGGCGCCATATTTGGATGCCCAGCCCATGATGAGCGGGATTATGGTTTGGCCAAGATTCTTGGATTGCCCATCGTACATGTCATTCGGCCTGAAGATCCCTCGGAAGATCCTTCGATTGTCACCGCAGGGGCAGGGGACGGTGAAACAGTTGATGCAACAGGGATAACTGAAGCCGAACCAGCAGAAACAGAAACAGTGACAGCAGGGGCAAGAACAGAGACAACAGCAGCAGGAACATTTACGTCCGCAGAAAGGGAAACAGTGGCAGCAAGGGCAAGAACACAGGCGTCACCCGGGGATGCTGCAACGCAAACGCCGTATACTGGTGACGGGATTATGGTGGCGTCTGATTTTCTTAATGGACTAACCGTGATTCAAGCCAGGGCAACCATGATCGACCACTGTGTTCAGGCAGGTCTGGGTCAGGCCAAAACCCTTTACCGTTTGCGGGATTGGGGTGTGGGGCGTCAGAGATATTGGGGTGTGCCCATTCCCATTATTTATTGCCCCAGCTGCGGCACGATTCCTGTTCCGGAAAAAGATCTGCCTGTTGTTTTGCCTGAAGATGTTCGCTTTGATCAGCCCGGCAATCCTTTGCAAAATCACCCCACATGGAAAAATGTGCCTTGTCCGTCCTGCGGCATAGAGGCGCAACGTGAAACAGATACGTTTGATACCTTTTTTGAATCCTCTTGGTATTTTGCTCGATTTTGCGATCCCCACAATACTCAGAAGGCCTTTTCACCAGAATTGGCCCAGCGCTGGTTGCCCGTTCATCAATATGTCGGTGGCATTGAGCATGCTGTGATGCATTTATTGTACGCCCGATTTTTTACCAAAGCCCTAAAAAAATGTGGGTATTGGAACATTGGCGAGCCATTTCAAGGCATGTTTACCCAAGGCATGGTGTGTCACAAAACGTTCCAAGGGGCTGATGGGTCGTGGCTGTCACCCGAAGAGGTTGATTTTGAGGGCAAGCGTTGCTGTGATGGCTCGGCCGTTGTGGTGGGTCGCAGTGAAAAAATGAGCAAGTCCAAATGCAATGTCGTAGGTGTGACTCAGATGGTGGATACCTATGGGGCCGATGCCGTGCGTCTGTTTGTTTTATCTGATACTCCGCCACAAAAAGATTTAGAGTGGACAGAGGAGGGCATTGAGGGTGCATGGCGCTATGTCCGTCGGGTATGGTCCTTGTTTCAGGGCAACCTAGAGTATTGCTTAATGGCACCATGGCCCAGTGAAATGCCCAAAACTTTTTCAGAAAATGGGACGCAATTGCGCAGGGTCAGTCACAAATTTCTTGCAAACCTGGAACAATCCATGGCTGGGTACGGCTTGAACAAGTATGCGGCCTTGCTGCGGGAATGGAGCAATATGCTGGGGCGCATTTCGGTCTCTTTGGATGCTGCTGGTGCTGGAAATTTTGCACAAGTTTCGGCTGGTAACAATGAATCGGATGCTGCTGCTGGGAATTTTGCAAAACAGTATACCGTTACATTGAAAAATACGCCATCGGACGTGTGGGCTTTGCGGGAATCTTGGACTTATTTTGTCCAAGCAGTGGCGCCAATTATGCCTCATTTGGCCGAAGAGATGGGGTCTTTCTTGGGATTTCAGCCTGGCATTCATCTCAGAATGTGGCCTGACGTTGATCAAAATTTGCTCCAAGAAGATCGGGTTACAATGGGAGTTCAAATCAATGGCAAGCATCGGGGTGTGGTCCAATTGTCATCCGCGGCAACAGAGCAAGAAATCATTCAGGCTGTACGAGAGAATGTGGCTTTACAGAAGCACCTTGGGGGTGTTTGGACCCGCACAATTGTCATCCCGGGGCGTATGATCAGCATTGTAGTCCCACCAGAACCCTATCCACAGAAAATCTGATGCAAAAGTGAGGTGATTTCTGACAGAATCTTGGCCAGAATCAGCCATTGTGGGGTGCAGCATGGACGGGCGTTATGTTTTTTCCCAGCGCCTCCAGCATTGGTGGCCAAAAACATGGGCCGGACAAAGTCACCTTTTAGGTAGGTGAATGTGCATCAAAAGACCGTGAGCTTGTGGTAGTTTTTGTATTGAAAGGTGGTGACCCTGTGGTGAAAAATGGGATTTCTGAAACAGTCATGAGCCCTCATTCAAGCTGATTTAAATGGCCCCAAGATCCCAAACATGCTTGCGTTAGGTTGTCGTTTATGATTGAATAGGGTGGATTTTCAAAATGATAGGTTAACTTATGTTGTCAGTCAGTTTTCGGAACACATTCCCATTACGTCAGGTTCTAACTGTTGCAATTGGAGCGTGTATCATGATTTTGGGTTCAAAAATTCAGATTTCCCAAGTTCCAGTTCCCTTTACATTTCAAACAGTGGGTGCACTTTTTATTGCTATGACTTACTCACCAATGAGCGCCTTTCTATCCCTTTTGACCTGGATTACGATGGGGGCATCTGGCCTTAGCGTTTTTGCAAAAAGTGTGAGTGGACCCACAGTACTAATGGGGCCAACAGCCGGCTATATATGGGGCATGTTGATTGCTGCAACATTGATGTCTGCCTGTCAATTTTATTGTGCTGGCTTTTTCAATGGTCTTTTTTCCAAAAAAGCCTACCAAGAAGGCGACTCTTTGAACTTTCCAGCAACGGTTTTTGTTGGTTCTTTGGGGGCCTTTTTAATTCTAATGATGGGCTGGATTAATTTGAGTCAATATCTTGGATCTGTTTCTGCATGGAATTATGGGGTTCTCCCATTTTTAATGATGGAACTTTTAAAAGCCATTGGAGTAGCTGGAATCATATCGACATTTCAATTGGGAAAAATAGGCCGATAATCGTCCAATGATCTTGTCTGGTATTGCAGGTTACTGAGCACCGCTGCCTTGAAACAAGGCTAGATTTTTGAGGGGGTTCATTCGCCTAATGAGCCCTTTTCACAGGTTGTAAATTTAGAACCCTGTTTTCTGATTTTTTTACATAGGCACATTGCCCTATTGCGCACCATCCATCTTGCTGCATTGGGAAAAAATCTAGGTCCTTCGACCCTCTTGGTTCCATATTTTTTCAGAACGTATCCTTGAGGGAAGGGCTGGTTAGACTTAAAAAGATCCCATTCACATTTCTATGATTCCATTTCTATGGGTCCATTCCTAGAATCTGCGTCTTTCTTCAAAAAGGGGGTGGGTTGCCACCCCACCTGGATACCCACAGATCTTGTTTTAAAATTTTGATTCCTGTACCTAGAGGTATTTCCAGCTTATGTGCAGGTGCGTGCATCCATTTATTTTCAGTAACTTATTTTTCATGCAAAGTATTGATTCGTCTTCTGGACTGTGGTTGAATGAAAATTATTAAGAAAAAAAATGCACTATGACAGCCATTACTTTGGTCACGGTCTCTCCGTTGCGACAAGTTTTTACCGTGATGATTGGTGTGATGATTATGACCATAACATCCCATTTATCCATTGATATTGGGCCGGTCCCCCTTACATTTCAAACCTTAGGCGTTCTCACCATAGCTATGGCCCTGCCACCAGGGCGAGCCTTTTTGTCTATTTTGACATGGATGGCTTGGGGCGTTGCGGGCATGCCTCTGTTCGCACTGTTTTACAGTGGAGCAGAGAGCATTTCTGGACCAACGGGTGGGTATTTTTTGGGCATGTTGATGGCTGCACCCCTGATGTCTGCTTGTCAATTTCGATGGGCTAAATTTTTCAATGCTTTGGTTCCTACAGCGCGATTTCGGTTACAGGAAGGGAATGCTCCATTGAACTTTCCAGCCTCTATGGTTGTGGGTATCATTGGAAGCGTTGTCATTCTTTTCTGTGGGTGGGCCTATTTGGCCTGGTATTACTGCGGATGCAATGCAGCTTTGGAATCAGGTGTCTATCCATTTTTACTGCCAAGTGTTCTAAAGGTTGTCTTGTCTGCATGCATCATCTCGGGGTTCAAATTGTCTAAAATTGGGGCTTAGAAAGTAAAAAATTTGGTTTTTTTTCTTAGAAAATCAAGTTTTATTTTTTACAAATTTGCCAGTAAGTTCTCTGCATTGAAACCTTGCCCCCTATGGTCTGACTTTTATTTTATAGGATCCCATTGATTGGTTTTTGTGCTTTGGTAGTTTTCCCAGCTTCAGGGGGGGTCTGGTTCTGCAAGTGGCCCAGTCTTCACCACAAGGTCCCACTAGGTTTTACGGGATTGGTTTTACAGGGTTGCAACATTGCCACCATCGTATTTGTTTCATTGTCAGGTCGGGTAAAATATGCAACCCACTTCAGCCAAAAATAAGTCAACCTGGGATCCATGACTCTTGCCTCACTTTTTGAAATATCCCGGAAAAAGCCCTTGCGGCATTGGCACAGGTTTAAAGTTAGAAAATTCATCCACTGCCATGCACCATGCCGCCCACCATTTTTTCCACCCCCCTGATCATTGCCTCCTGCCACATAGGGGTATGCCTCTCATCTGGTATGCCCCCCACTCTAATTTCTGCATGCCGCATGCCCTGCCATGCACCCTACCAAACCTGGGCATTCTTATAAAAATCCCTTTTACACTTTTGCATATGGGGTTACGGACCATGATTTTCAAGCACCTTCCCTTGATGCCTTTTTTGAACAAGGCCTTTGATCTGGAACCATGGCCTTGGTCCCCTAAAAACATTGGGTCCATCCAGCTAAACAACATCTAAACAGGCTTTGGCCGCAGCCAGACGAACCCGTGGCAATGCCCAAGGTGAGCACGACAGAGAATCAATGCCGATGTCCTGAAAAAATGGTATGGATTCTGGACAAGCTGCATGCTCACCACAGACGCTGATTGTCACCTTTGGATTGGCCTGCTTGGCTCTGGCGCATGCCAAAGAAATCAGTTGCCCTACCCCAGCAATATCCAATTGAGAAAAAGGATCAGATAGGCCTAATTTTTCATAAGTTTGGGTAATGGGCAGGCAGTCATCACGGGATAGGCCCCAAGTCATTTGGGTTAAATCATTGGTACCAAAGCTGATAAAGTCCACCAGTGGGGCGAGTGTGTCCGCCAGCAATGCGGCACGCGGCGTTTCGATCATTGCCCCAAAGTTAACATTGCGAGATCCAGGCTCAAGAGACCAATAGAGATCGCGCAGGGTTTCCAGCTCTTGTTTATCCGCTATAAGGGGGATCAGGATGCCGCAGTCAGGTTTGCAACCTTGTTGCATTGCTGCATCCATTGCATGAAAAAGAGCCCGCATCTGCATGGCATACAAGTCTGGAAAGGCCAATCCCAGACGACAGCCCCTTTGACCCATCATGGGGTTGATTTCTCGACGTTGGGCAATGCAGGATTCCACCTCTGGTAAAGATATGCCCCAGTGGTTGGTCAAAAGAGTTTTTTCCTCGAGAGATACCGGTAAAAATTCATGCACCGGTGGGTCCAGCAGTCGTACAACCAAACGTCGCCCTTTGGATGCGTGGATTAGGGCCAAAAGATCTTTGCAGTGAAGGATTTCCAGATCCTGCAGGGCATTTTGACGCCAATCTGACCGAGGCGCCAAGATAAACTGATGCATCAGGCGCAAATGGGTTGGCTCAAACATCATGTGCTCACTGCGACACAATCCGATGCCATCGGCACCCCATTCCAAAGCGCGTTCGACATCTTTGGGTGTGTCCGCATTCGCCCAAACACCAAGTTGGCGTTCTGCGTCGGCCCAAGACAAAACCGTATTTGTTTCGGGTGAAAACGATGGCGTTTCAACAGTGCCTTGCCCTTGAAAAACATCCCCATTTTCACCATCTATGGTCACCATGGTTCCCGTGGGAAACAGTTGGCCACCAATATGCAGGCCCTGGGGACTGATCTCAGCATTTTCCAGACCCGATATGCAAGGCTTTCCAATACTGCGCATGATCACAGCAGCATGACTGGTCAACCCACCGCGCAATGCAATGACACCGCGAGCAATGAGCATGGCTGGCACATCTTCGGCAGAGGTCTCGTTACGCAGCAAGATGCTGTCTTCCGTAACCTGATTCATATCCACCGTCAATTGCCCTATGGCCGCACCTGCAGAGGTTGGAAGGCCCCGCGCTATAAGAGGCAGGTCATGTCCATGGACTAAATGGGGGTACAGCAGGGCATCCACTGTTCTGGGATCAATCTTCAAAAGAACATTTTGGCGGGTACTTTCGCCTTCCATTACGCGATCGTGGGCAATGCGAAAAGTGGCCCTGGCCGTGCGTTTGCCTGATCGAGTTTGTAAAATCCATAACCTATCGCCCTCGAAGGTAAATTCAATGTCTTGCATATCTCCCTGGGCAACTTCCAGCTGCTTGGCATAGGCGTGCAGCTGGGCAAAAATTTTAGGGGCAAAGGTCTGCAATTTGCATAAGGGCAAGGGGGTAACAGATCCAGAAACCAGGGACTCTCCTTGGGCCTGATGAAGAAATTCTCCGAATAATTCGTTTTCTCCTGTGTCGGGACGACGTGTGAAGAGGACCCCCGTTCCCGAATTTCCTGAGGCATTGCCAAACACCATACTCTGGATGATTACAGCACTTCCGCCGTCCATGCTCATGTGGTGGTGGTGGCGATAAGCCACGGCGCGTGGACTATCCCAGCTGTTCCAAACAGCTTGAATGGCTTGCCACAAATCATCTCTTGGTTCACGGGTCCTGTTTTGGGATTTTCCCAGTTCAGGATCTGGCTTAAATTTTACCCCAGATGTCGATTCAGAATGCCGTTGATTGGTCCAGATTTTCTGGTTCTCATAATAAAACCCAAGGGCTTTTGCAACAGACCAACCCAAACGATGGGCCAATGCCGGACATGTATCTGGTGTCAATCCAATATTTAAAAAGGTGTCCAGCATGCCGGGCATGGAAGCGGCCCCTCCAGAACGGACAGAAAGAAAAAGGGGGTTTTCTACATCACCCAAGCGTTGACCCGTTTTTTTTTCCAAGGCTTGTAAAGCCAGTTCTATGGATTCCGGCAATATATTGGATCCAGATTCGGGGTGTGCTTTGGATTGACGGGATTCTTGCAAAAAATGCCTATGGCCATCAATGGGGATGATAAATCCAGGTGGTACAGGAATATCCATAGAGGCCATAATCATTAAACTGGCGCCTTTTCCACCATAAAGAGATGCATCGGGGTGTGTTGGGGTGCAAGCAGAATCATCTAGGGCGCCATTGCAGAAATCGTTTTGCGCCCCATTTTTGCTGGCAACTCGGCTATCGATGGCTTGAATCATAAGAAGTGCAGAGCATTGTGGTCTATTTCTAACTCCCAGTTTATCTGAATTTTTGATGGCGCACGACAGGGTTGAGCTTTTTATCTTGGTAATTTTTAGGCTTATGGTGGTTTCCCCCCTTGACCTGAGAAAAGAATCTATTAGAATGGTTGATAGAAGATGCGGGTGTAGCTCAGGGGTAGAGCACAACCTTGCCAAGGTTGTGGTCGAGGGTTCAAATCCCTTCGCCCGCTCTTTTTTGTTTTTGATGCCTATTTTTCAAGAATAAGCATCTTTTTTTTAAAAAAAATACCGCAATATTTAAAAAACCTCGCAAAATACCCCAGTCTTTAAAATAATTTCAAATTATTGGCGTTATTCCAACAGGACCTGACTCCAGAGGCGCTGCGTCCCACCCAATGCATTCCTTTCAGGTGACCTTCTTTTATCGTGGGTTTAGGTTATTACAAGCTTGTTCCATCTGGACCATGATGAGTCTGCACTGTATTTAGTGGGGCGCTTCTTGTTCACATGGCTGTGATGGATGAACCCATCTACTTCTTGCCCATTTCGTGAATATTCCATGAATCATTGGCTGATCTGTCTTGCCGCGCCATCATTTCCCATGCATTGTCCTGCAAGCAACCTTGCTAAAAATTGAAAAATTTGGGATGGATCCTTTGAATAATTTGTAAAAAATAAACAGATCAGACCCAGAAAAATCATGGCATAACGGGCCCGTAAAAAATAATAGAATAAAAACAAGGTCCCTAGCTTTGGATCTATAAATCGATTCATCCTGTTTTTCCAATCCAATGATTGCAGGCCCGCCCCATCCAAACAGGCCCGCCCCATCCAAACAGGCCCGCCGCCTAAACCATTCAGCAAAGTATCTCGCAATCACGGTCATGTGCCATGGACCTTAATGGTACCCATGTCCCATTATGCCGACATCCTTCAGTACGAAGAAGAAGATTCGGCGCATTGATTTTCCCCCATTACAGTGCAGTATAGGTGTTCGTGATGGGCGTTGGGTGAAATTCTTTTTTTTGCAAGCGCAAAATGAGCTCTCCCTGAGTTGGGTACTCTGCCGTAAGGGACAGCTCCTGTTGCTGGAGCAAACGAGCCAAGTAGGCTGAAAAACTATCCCTGGGGCTCTTGCAGGGCGCCAGATTCAGCAAAACATCCATTTCATAACTGTGTGCTTTCAGAGAAGAGCTGCGCACATGTAGGGTATTTTCCTGATAGGCAATGGTGGTTTCAGATCGCCCATGGACTTGTTTTGTGGCCCAAAGAATCAGGCCTGTCATAATTTTACAAAACGATTTCGCGCGCCCAGTAATAAGGATTCCTAGGGTTTTTCCATAGGCTGCCATCATTTGTTCGCCTTGTTGATCGGACCCCTCGCCCTGGGCAAACACATAGCGCATTACGTTTAAATAGGCATTAATTTGCTGACGAGACTGAATCAGAATGGGAAAAATGTCTTTAGCCATGTGCAATGGCATATCCAACCCCGTAGAAATAGCCGTAAAGTAGGATATAAAGTCATGCAGGATTTGTGAAACCAGGCACTGGGTTTCCTGTACAATAGGATCCCTATCGGGATTGGTCTGATGGGGCATCATTGGAATTTATTAGGACTTTGTTTCCATAGTGTGACCTAGAAAAAGTTAACAAAGCATTAAGCGCAGATAGGTCACCTAGAGCATTTTTTTTGCACATCAGTCCTATTGCAGGTAAAACAGGACATTGGTGCACCCTGCAATCCCGGATATGGCATGCAGAGTGCTGTTTGATAAGGGACCCCTCTTTACCCGGCTGCTTTTTCCGTAACAGCTGGTGCTTTGATGATTTGACCACTGCGATCAAATTTCTGAATAGTGACTTTACTCATGACATTATCCAGCATTTTCTTTTCTGCAATAGCAGTAATCTCAGAGAGCAGGGCTCTTGCCAGCAAGTCATCCCTTATTTTTTCTCGTTTGGCAACAAAAAATAAGGTAACCTGGGTGGATTTTGCCTCCTTGGCATCCGGTATGCTTAACTTGACCACATCCCCTGTTTTGCAATTTTGCAATTCTTTTTTCAACACATCGGGTAATTGAGAGATGAGCATAGGTTCAAGTTGCTTTGTTTGCTTTATTTTTTCATTCAAATTGTTGGAAATTTTGGTCCATTCCTTGGTTTTTGCATCGATGGTTCTCAGCGTTCTTATTTTGTTCACAATGCGATCTGCATCATTGGCCTCAGGCAGAGTCATAATAACTAGCGTTACTTGATCCCCTTTTTCAGAGGCAACTCTTGTCTTCATATCCTCGATATTGGACCTATTTTCTGCGATAATTTTCTTCTCTTTTTCCAATTCCAAAATTTTAAATGCATCTCTGATAATTTGCTCTGTTGCAAGCTTTATTTTTTCAATAACAGCAGGGGATTTTGCAACGCCTGCTGCATTGGCAGCCAACAATATGGCGCCCTCATTGGCCATATATTCGCCAGCCATTTCCCGAATTTTTTCTATTTTATCTGGTGTAATGTTCGGATCTCTTTCTTTCAAACTTTCGACTATATTTTCAATGATCTTTTGGAATTCACCGTAGGTGATGATTTTCTTTTCTTGGCCTGCCATTTCTATGGTTATGTAAGGATTTCCCTGGCCTGCCATTTCTTTTTTAACATCCAAAGATGGCATGCCCATCAAAATATTAGCGGAAAGAAAGGTAAAGATACTTGCTGCTGTCATTGATTTTTTCATTGTTGATCCATTTTTTAAGATTGTATGCACTCTTTAGAGATTGCCCGATATAAAAGAGAAATGCAAATGTGTGCACCTTTTTACACCCATCATCCCGTGCATTTTGTCCGTCTCCCATGCCCCATTCTTAAAAAAGTTGACAGGTAATGGGCTTTGCCTTAATTTAAATCCAATACAATACAACAGTATCAGAAATGGCTTGTCGTAAAAAAATTAATCTTTTGTTATTATTTACACCTCTATGCATGGTGCTTGGTGGAAATGCAGAAAGCGTGGGGCTTGATGACAATGCAGGACCGAGGGCACTTCTCCCCAGTGATGCCCCA
>JBILXO010000014.1:0-35492 GCA_044378415.1 Holosporales bacterium | reverse complement strand
CGATCTGATTCTTGATTTCATTGTTTTAAAAATTAATAAACTATAATTAATGATATATTAAATTTAATATCATTGCGATAAATATCGCAATTAACACCATTCATTTAGAAAAAATGGTATGCAAAAATAACTAGGATGGCTTTTTGATTTCTTTTTTGCAGAGTTTGGAAAATGGCCAAAAAGACCAAAAAGACCAAAAAGAGCTAGATGGCCGGTAATTCATTTTAATCTTACACCACTGTCGACACAGATGGCGACTGAGTGAGGCCGTGGGTAGAAAATCGGGATAAATGCGTTTCATGGTCTGTGCATTGGGAAAAACAATGGGGTTTTCCCGTAATTTAGGATCGATCCTATCATAAGATGCTGGAACGGCATTGGCTGCCTTCATCGTATTGGTACAGAGGGCCATATTTTCAGGACGCAAAACAAAATCTAGAAACAAATGGGCATTTTGGGGGTGAGGGGCATTGTAAGGAATGACCATCATATCAATCCAAATGACGCTGCCTTCTTTGGGGATAATGTAACGAATATCCCGCTGAGGATTGGTGTTTTCATCCATGGCCATTTGAATGTATGTTGAAAATCCCTGAATAAGTTCCGCGTTTCCCGTCAAAAGATTTTCCATTTGCTTGGACCCCTCAAAGGCTTCTAGGTAGGGCCTCACGGTCATGATGTGCGCCACGGCAGAATCCCAAACCGCGGGATCCTGGGTGTTTGGCGATTGACCAAGGTACAGCAATACGGCCTGGAGCACGTCGGTCACAGAATCCAGTAAAAAAATATGCCCATCCTTGATCAAATGGGCCCAGCGCGGATCAAAAAGCAAACCCCAGCTGTCCAATGGGGCCTTTGGTGCACGAGCAAGAATGGCATTGCGATCGTATCCTATCCCGGTGGTTCCCCATAAATAAGGGATGCCATAGGCGAGACCAGGATCGGCATTCCCTAATTTGCTAGAAATATTCGGATCAATATTCCGCATATTGGGAATCCAATCTTTGCGCAGTGGTAAGAATCGATGCGTATCGATCCCGCGACTGAAAACAGGCCAGGCTGGAGGAAAAACCACATCGTATCGTGTATCCAGCAACAATTGGGCTTCGAGCACTTCTACGCTGTCAAATACATCGTACACAATGTGGATGCCCGTTTCTTTTTGAAACTTTTCAATCAACAATTTAGGGATATAGTCGGCCCAATTGTATAGGTATAAAATTTTCTCAGACTCACCTGCACAGGTCACAGGGGGCAGGGTACCCTCATTTTTGGAAATGATTTTTGGGTCAGATGACAGGCCCATTGTTGTGCTGGTTGATCCACTCTTGGATGGGCTGGCCACCGATCCATTAGGCAGACCCAGGGTGTTGCTCCAAGGCAAGGCAAAAATAACGAGGAAAAATAATCGCATAAAAATTGCACTGCTCAAAGAATTCGCCTTATTTCACCACGTTGAGGTGTCTTATGCAAGGAATGACCTCGAAATGATTCAAAAAACGAAAATTGATGTTAAAAAATGGCGCCTTAGTGGGGCAGGAAAATTGAAATTGGATCCACCAGCACACCACTGTCGGTAAGATTGTGTCACTTTCCAATCAACATCAGGACCCCGTCTTGCAGGTATACTCTAGCTCTGCCTGCTGATGAAATCGCTCATTGGCGTATTCTATCAGTCTAGAAATCAATTCTTTGGCAGGAACTCCAGCACAGTCCCACAGTTTTGGATACAAGCTGATGGCGGTAAAACCCGGCATAGTATTGATTTCGTTGATGAAAATGTCCTTCTCTGTGACGAAAAAATCCACCCGAGCCAGCCCAGAGCACGTCAAGGCATGAAAGGCTCGAAGTGCCATGGTTCGAATGCGTTCCTGGGTCTCGGCATCAATGCTCTTGGCCTGGACAAGAACCCTGGCTTGGGTTTGATGGGGATCCTGATATTTCGCCTGGTAAGAATACATTTTATCGGCGGCATATACCACAATTTCCCCGACCCCAGAGGCCACGGCAGAGGCGTTTCCTAAAATAGCGCACTCTACTTCCGAACCCGTAACAGCCGGCTCAATGAGCATGCTGGAACTGTAGGTAAACGCTTCTTGGGTCCTTTCAATGTAATCTTTTTCGCAAGATACTTTGGATACGCCAATAGACGAACCAGAGCACGCGGGCTTTATCACCAAAATAGGGCTTTTTAACATCTGGCATGCCAGAGCATAGGTGGGCAATTTTTCCATGGAGGAGACGCCGAAAAAAGGAACAACGGGCAGTTCACAAGCCAATAGAATGTGCTTGGTTGAAATTTTATTCATGGCCACAGCCGAAGCCAGAACGCCATTTCCAACATAAGGGACTCCCAAATATTCCAACAATCCTTGCAAGCTGCCATCTTCCCCACTGGGGCCATGAATGGCGGGAAATACCACATCAATAGATTCTGAAAAATCAGACCCCATCAGCATAACCTTACCCTGATTTCGAACTAAGGATACTTTAAGTCCCTCTGTTTCGCCCTGAAAAAATGCATCATAAGGTACGTAAATCCACTGGCGATCGCGGCCTACAATAACTATTGTGACGGTGTGGGCAGTTTTATCTATATTTTCTGCAATAAATCGTGCGCTAGACAGAGAAATCTCGTGCTCTGCAGAGATGCCACCGCAGAGAATCAGAAGGTTTTTCTGTATCATGATTGGATCGTATGCCATTATTTGTCTTATTCTTACCTTTTTTGATTGCCAATGTCCATGTGTGGTGAGTGGGGGGGATGGAATCTGAGCGGGGTCATGCTGGTGGACTGATGTGGTCAGCTGACATTGATGGCCTGAAAACCTGACGACCTGATTATTCCAGAAAAAATAATGGCCATTTCTAAAAAAAAGAAGGAATGGTGCATTTTTTCTCTGGACTTTTTTTAAAAAATCAGTATCCTAGAAAGGAATACGCCCTCTTCGTCTAGAGGCCTAGGACATCGCCTTCTCAAGGCGGTAACAGGGGTTCGATTCCCCTAGAGGGTGCGTGTTTTCATGAGTTTTTTGACCTCATTTAAGACTTATGGTTGGTAATAACCGAGAATTGATATTTAAATCTTTTCTTTGGTTGTTTCCATTTTTCAATTTGAAAACTAACAATCGATTTATTTCTTATTTTTTAATTTCTGTAAAAAATCAGAACATTTTTTAATTTATTTTTTATTCGTTTGTTTCAAAAACAGTTTTTTAATTCAGCCGAAAATAATGTCCAACCAGAATCTTCCAAACAGAATTTTGCGGTGTTCTAAGAATCTCCTTCAATACCCCCCTTCAATGCAATGGCGTTGCGAGAGTTTTCCTCCATGCTATGTTCCCGGTTTCATTTCTTGCCATCAAGGGTCTTGCCGTGATCTCAGGGGCCAGTCCCATGTTTTTATGAACCCCAGCATTTCACTAGGAGCACAGGCGGATCCTTGATTCAGACCTTTCCATGTGCCAGATTAAATCGGGGTCTACACTCTGATTTAAATTTCAGTTAAAATGGAGTCGATCATTTTATTTGGCTGAAACCATGTCCATCAGTTTAGAGAAATTAGAGCAATTCATAGAGCGTTTGGAAAACTTAGAGGAGCAAAAAGCAGGCATTATGGAGGATATTTCCGGTACCATGGCCGAAGCGCGGGGCGAAGGGTTTGATGTTAAAATTTTGCGCCAAGTTTTAAGGGTTCGGAAAATGCGTCCCGAAGAGCGCAGCGAGCAAGAAGAATTGCTGAGCTTGTATCTCAGCGCTTTGCGTTAAAGAGACTGCCCTTCTGATGCAGAAGGCTAAAAAAGCCCATTGGGAAAGTTTGTGGCAGGGTGGGACAATGATTGGATCCTGATCCACAGCACCCTTTGTAGACATCTAGAAGCATTCACCCATCATGATGTGGAATGATGAAATCTGTTCTTACTGGGGGAAAATCCTGATGTGGCGTGATGAAATCTGTGATTACTGTAGAAAAATCCTAGGCACCATTATATATATAGGGGCATATATATTCTTGCGTCCATCCAGGCACGTTCTCAGCCGAGCCTTGGTGGTGCACTCTGGTCAGATTTTGCTGATGCGCCAAAGGTATGGTGTGAATTATAGTTTACCAGGTGGCCATGTTGAGACCAAAGAAAGCATCCAATGTGCCGTGGAAAGAGAATTTTTCGAGGAATGTGGCCTTCGTTTAAAGGCGCAAAAATTATTGGGGATTGTGGAGCAGAGTTATAAAAAATGCGGTTTCTTAAAAAAACAAACCCTGACTTTTGTGTGGCAGATGGACCCTATTGCCACCCATGAAGACATTCGTGGCCATGAATTTTGGGAAAAACCAGAATGGATCCCTCTATCCGATATCCAGCATTTGGATTTACAACCTGTCATTTTGAAAAAATGGATACCTGAATGGATGGAAAACCATCCTATGACATTTCATTCCACCGTACCGCGTCATCCCCCTGCAACAAAACCTGATTCAGCCGTTCTGGGCAATCTGCAATAGACAAAACAAAAAAATTTGCAATCAATAAAAATTTCAAACACCATCAACTAAAAAAATTAAATATAATAAAAAATGACAAAACATCGATTTTCTGTTGATAAATTAATTCGGGATAAATTGCCCCAGATCATGGCCTCTGCCGGCATTCTGGTGTCGCATCGCGTTATGGATGATGCCGAATACGATGAAAAATTGCGCAAGAAATTGTTAGAAGAAGCCGACGAGGTGTTGGCCGCTGTGGGTCCAAGAGAAATTCAGGAAGAGCTGGCCGATGTGCCAGAGGTTCTGATGGCATTGACCCACCTGCATGATCTGGATTTTTCACAAGTTGTTGCAGCAGCTGCCCAAAAAAAAGAGGAAAAGGGTGGTTTTCAAGACCGAATTGGCCTGGATTATGTGGAAATGTCCCATGACCATGCCATGGTTCCTTATTACAGGGCTCGTCCAAAAGCTTATCAGGAGATTGATCCAGAAATGACATGTAAAATTTAAGACCCTTGGTCCTGGTGGGCATGGGATCCAATCTAGCCAAGGTGTGAAAACTGAATCTGGGGCAATGATGGTCTATGACCGATCTTCTGCACACAGATTTTCTAACTGCTGATAAGACATTGACCTTTGATGTGATGGGGAATAATCCCTGACCTAGAAATCGTTTTCTAAACATTAAATTCCGTGGGCTGAAAAAAATCTGTGGGCTGTAAAATCCAATGGGTGGGGCACTGTCACATTGAGGTCCCAGTCAAATCCTCATGGACCACAGACCAGCTATTGCCCACATCCACGGGTTTTTTTAAGCTCTTTTACCCTAAGATTTTCCACCAAGTAAGAGGCAGCCGGTTTTTGACTTGCCAAAAAGACATCTATTGATGAACGATGGATTTCTGAACAGGTTTTTCTGGTTTCGTTTTCTGGTTTCTGATGATCCATTCCAAGGGAGACATCTCTGGTTGGATAGGTTCCTTCCCTTGCAGTAAGGCCATGTGATTTGAATTGAAATCTATGGGCATCTGTCCGCCCCTTTCTGATCCCTCAATCTTGAATCCAACCTGGTCAATAATGGATTTCTGAGCAAGGTTTTCTGGTTTCTGATGATCCATTTTTTCCAATTGTGCACCCAGCAGACCTGGGCTGATCCTGCTCTAATCCAAATGCTCCTCTGGTTTAATTTTGGACCTAAATAAAGAATATACGCATCCGGCATTAACCCTTCCAGAGCCCAGACACCATTCACCAGTCGTTAGGACAAAGTGACGTATGGGTACTGGATACAGCATCAGGCCAATGATGGGCTATGCGGATCTGCCCCTGGTCCGGTGTTCCCGTGTAATAAAAGGCTATGGAAGGAGGAGATAAGATGGGCAATGCAGAAAATTCACCAGATGCGCCAGATACAGTGGCCATATGAGGTGGGGATGCCTTGTTAGAGAGCAAGGCAGTGCTGGAATTCTTGCTTTCAAAAACAGGATTGGGATTGCTGCATTCCACTGGATTTAAATCAAGAATACCCCCAGCACCGGTATTCCTGTTTGTATGTGGGCGTTGGGCAGATGGTTGGCAGGATGGTTGCGAGGACAACTGTGAATGCGAGGATGGTTGTGGAGATGGCAGAACAGATGGTTGGAAGGATGGTTGAGCAGCTTGGTCCGTGTATGACCCCATATCCCAGTCTTGGGATCTGATATGAAACAATCCGTTAGAATCTCCACAAAAGGCGCCCTGAACCATGACAGCCACCTCACCAGCAGGATCTATGCGCAGAGGATATTCGGCAGATCCATGCTTCATGGCAAGGGTTTCAATCCAGGGCTCTATGAGGGGGTAGTGGGTGCATCCATAAACCATTCCATCTACGGGCTGCTCTTTGAAAAAAGAAAAGGTGCAGGTCCGAACATAGGCCAAGGCCCTTTCCCACTGACATGATTCAATCAAGGGGGCTAGGTCCGGGCAGGCAACAGGGTGAATAGGTAGGAAAAATCCACTGTCACGCAATGCCTTAATCAAGGTGCCTTTCTGGATGGACAAAGCGGTTGCCAGGACTGCAATGCCCTTGGTCCAGTTGGATCTCTGGGGGTGCTTTAGAATGCTGTTTAGGGTGGGCTCTAGCATCGTCACAACCCTCAGACCACTGGCTGCAATCAGTTCAGGGGTCAGAACGGCAGAACTGGTGTGGCAAGCGGCAACCACCAAAGAAACGCCCTTGGCCTTCATCCAATTTAAAATGGTGCAACTGCGGTCTGAAATTTCTTGTTCAGAACGATTTCCATAGGGCGCGTAACCAAAATCTGCCAAATAGAGCAGGGGTATTGCAGGTAAGGCAGAGTGCAGGGCACGCAAGACCGTCAATCCACCAATACCACTGTCAAAAATACCAATCATTGATTCTCTACCTCTGATCTACTGGAACTCAACCTATCTTGTGAAAAGAAGTGGGGTTGGGACACATCTTGCCAGTCTTGCTGGAAAAAATCTCATCAGCGCGCGTCCAACCACCGCAATGCATCAGCCAGATACCGTGTTTTCTGTTGAAAAATTCGCCATGTACTGAACTTTTTGGATGAGGTAATGCTTTTCACCCCTTGGTGTGGCCAATTCAATGCTAATGCCTTCTTCTTTCCCTATCAGTTCCCTGGCCAGGGCTGAATCAATGGCTATTTTCTTTTTTGCCAAATCGGCCTCATCTATACCCACAATTTGATAGGTCAAGGGCTCGCCCTTGTCTTCATCGTACAAGGTGACTACCGCGCCAAATACAATTTTTGGTCCAGTGAGGGTCGAAACATCGATGACGCTGGCATTGTTGATCTTGTATTCCAGCTGTCGAATGCGATCTTCGATGTGACGTTGCTTTTCTCGGGCGGCATGGTATTCCGCATTTTCAGACAAATCGCCATATTGACGGGCGCGTGCGATATCGGCAATAACGGCGGGCCTATCGGTTGTCAATAGGGACTGGAGTTCTTTTTGCAGCTGACCAAGGCCGCGGGTTGTCATGGGAATCATGGATAAAATCACTGTTGTCGATAAAGTCATGATTATACAAAAAATTTAGAAAAACATAAAGAAGCAAAAATAAATATTTTGGATGCAAAAAAAGATATTAGGTGGAAAGCTGGGAATCAGGGTGTTTTTAGAAGTTCCTAAACCTTAAACTTGCCCATTGATCCCAGACCTGTCCACCGATTCCCTTAGGGGCAGGGGAATCATTTCACCCAAGAGAGACTTTGTTCAGGGTTTTGGCCCACCATTGCCTCGATCTCGCCCATTCTGTTCAATTTTTTGACCAATAAAGGTTTTGGAAAAGATAAGGGGCAACAATGCCAGGGCGGGCAATCCGCATAAAGATCCTGCACCCATTAAAGCCGTCCACCCATATTCGCCAACAAACCAACCAGATCGAGTGGATACAAGTTTCATGCCAAATTCAGTGAGCGCACTAAATAGGGCCAGTTGGGTGATGATGCTGCCACCCTGGCAACACAATAATTGAAAGGAATAAATGGCAATGGTGGACCAGCCCTTGGTTGTTTGCTCGATGCAATAAGCTGCTTTCAGGGCCAATGTCGGCCAGGCATAAAGGCTGGCAAAATAGAGCATAGCCCCTGCGCAGCCATGTAAGAGCAACCCCCATGTCAATGCGGAACGATACCCCTTATAGCGAATGCACGCCCCTGCACCAAATCCCCCGACAATGGTTCCGCATAAAGCAATGGTCTTCAAGTCGGCCAATTGTATTTTGGATAAACCAGCATCGAGTAAGAAGAATTCTCGTTGGGGGTCAATCAGGCCATCTTGCAACCGATAGATCAGTAAAAACAAAAAAACCAAGGCGCTGCCAGGCAAAGTCATCCACTGTCGAACAGATTGCCATAAACGCTCTGGCTTGCTTGAGTGTATGGTGTTTAAAAAACGAAACAAAGGGCTGTAGGCAATGAAAATAATGCCCAAGGCCAGAACACCCCCCACCCATAAATAGATATGCGGCCATGTCAAACCCCAGGAACTGGCACGCAGTGCACCAAAACTTATGGCCATAAAGCTTATGCGGTATCCAGTCACGCAGCTGTTTTCGCTGAATCCCCAGTGGGATTTGGACACGACATCCATCTGAGATGCAATAACCAGAGCATCATAACTGGCTCGCGCAATGGTCAAAACCACCAAAGAAACAAAGAAGAATGCCCCAAAAAAAGGGCTGCATCCCAGGCCTATAATGGCACTCAGAGAGATCGTCATAACCATCAGCAGCCAAGCACGACGTTGGGTCCATTTTCCTAAAAAAAGAGGTAGGGAAAAAAGAGGAGCCCACAAAAATTTTAAAGGATGTAAAATTTCTATCGTATTGAGAATATCCAGATCTTTAGGGGTCAGACCCATGTCCCGTGACCACAATCGAATCATTATGTCCCCTGCTTCAAACAACAACCCACCTATCAGACCCAGTAAAAACAAGGTCCATAGGGGCTTCCAGTCTTTACTCATTTGATACCTCCGGTAATGGCGACGACGCCGTAAGAAAGGGGCTTGTACGTGGCATTTTTAAAGCCAGCTTGGGTTACTTCCCCCAATAAAACTTGTGAAGATGGGAATGATCGGATGCTGTCGGCCAAATAAGCATAAGGCTCACTTTGCCCGATAACGCCATTGCCCAACATGGGCAATATTTTTAAATAAGCATAAAAAGCCTCCTGAATCATGGGATTTTCAGGGTGTGCAAATTCCAAGCACCAGAATTGCCCCCCGGGTTTCAGAACATGGTAGGTTTTTTTCAATGCAGCAAAACGATTATTCACATTGCGCAATCCAAAAGAAATGGTGTACAGATCTACGGAATTATGGGGCAGGGATAAATCTTCCGCCGATTCCTGGCACCATCTGATGGTCGGATCGGGGTATCTGCTTTGAGCAAGAGTCAGCAAGGATTCATTGGGATCAACAAAGATAGGCTGAATCGCCACCCTTTTTTCCTTGGCTTTTTCCAGAACACGACCGCCAATATCGCCACTTCCACAGGCCATATCAACATAAACTAGGGGCTCTTCTTCATAGGTCAATGGGATGCGATCCACAAAAACAGCTTTCCACACATGGTGCAATCCCAAACTCATCACATCGTTCATAAGGTCATAGGATGGGGCAATGGAAGAAAACAGGTCATTAATGGAAGAAAAAGAATATTTCATGGTATAATTTTTGGAAAAGATAATGCGGATTGGACTTGGTTTTTATTGACAGGATGGATGGCATAGATAAAAATGTCATACGCAAAAAATCCAAAAATGGCGAACAGAATGGATTGAAAATTCCAAATAATCGGGCAGTGTATGGGAAAATAGAAAAGAAAAATCCGAGAGACAAATGAATGAATTGATTATAAAAAAAACACCTATGGAATGCAATGGATTCACGCCGTGACATACAGTCCAGAACCTATTCGCAACACCCCCATTCCAGATGAAAAAATCGAACCTGCCGGGGTGCTGACAAAGATATTGCGGCTGAAAAACTGGAACCTGCCCACAAAAAGGGCACCAAGATAGAGGATCGCCTCAAAAAGTTTGTGGGTCTGGCCGCAGATCCATACTGGACCAAGTTGTTGAGAAGCTGCCCGAAGAAACTTATTCAGACCAAGCCATCATCCAGGCCTTTGCCCAGTGCCTAAAAAGCAGCAATATTTCAAAATTAACCATAGAATCCTACTGCAGGAGGGTCCATTTTTTCTGGAAATTTTCATCAATGTACCATGGAAAAGAGATTGTAACGGGCGACATGGTTGCTGTTACCATGACGGATATGTGTGCTTTTTTGGCCCATCGCAGCAATCAAAAAGTTGGCCACTCCACCAACGGACAATCCCTGTCTGGATTAAAAATTTTATCGATTTTTGGTCAAGCAAGGGCATAGGTTGGATTGGTCTTTGCAGCGCTTGCGACGCCCTAGATTACCAAGAACCCTTCCTCGGCCTTTGGATACGGCGCACCTGTCCCCTTTAATGACATCCCCTCTCTTAGAGAGTGCCAGTTGGGTTGAATGGCGCAATTACAGTGCCATGGTGTTGCTGTATGCCACAGGGTTGCGTATTCAAGAAGTTCTTAATACCAATCTGGGGGTTTGGGGCAAGCCAGATGGTATTTCCGTGGTCTGCAAGGGGGGCAAACCCGGAACAACCCCCGTCTTGCCCATGGCTCAAAAGGCCGTTGACATCCATTTGTCTAAAAAATCCATGAACCAGCAAAGGGCCGGAAACGCCCTTGTTTTTGGGTGAAAAGGGTGGGCGCTTGCAAGTCAGTATTTTGCAAAAAGCATTGCGTGCCCTCAGAATGGCTTATGGCATGCCTGAACATGTTGCGCCCCACGGTTTTCGACACAGCTTTGCATCCCATTTGTTGGATGGTGGGGCCTCTTTGCGGGATGTTCAAGAATTATTGGGCCGTACTTGCGTCAGGGCCACACAGGTTTACACTCAAGCCACGCAAAAACCTTTGCAAGGGCTGCATCAGTCTTCTCATCCCCATATGATCAAGGGTGGGGCCAAGGACGCCATCAGAGATGCCGTCAGAGATGTGGTGACAGACGTGACCAGGGGCGCCACCAGGGATGAGCAAAGCATGGAGAGTATCTTGGGTCAGGAATCGGATGGTCGCTGATCTTTACTGATTTCTACTGAAAAGCAACAAGCAGTTTGAAAAATCCAGGGCCTGAAGAGGATGTGGGGGCAGGATCTAATAAGGAAGAGGAGGTCTGGTGGAAGCGAGATTGGAGGCGGCAGACGTCGCAATCATGGGTACATGCCATACCAACAGCTGTGTGCTGTGCTTTTTTGCCCATGAAATCCAAGGAACTTTCAAGCCGAGGATTTTTATTTGAAGAATGGCGTAAACCTATGGGCAATATAAAAGAATACTGTTATGAACATTCAGGAGTTTTTATTGGGAATGTATTGTGAAATTTGATATAAATATCAGAAATGAAAAAAAAGCAGTTTATAGATGATAAAATTATTCCTTTCAATAGGAATCACGCTGCGTTTACACAGAACAGCGATTTTGTAAGCTTGAATTTTCACATCAAACACAAGGGCGAATTTATAATGGCTGGGATCAATTCATTCATGTATTGCTGGGCACGCTCTATGTCGATGTTTTGTTCGTCGAGGAGAATCATGGTGGTGAGCAACTTGGAAGCTTTTTGCCCGATAAAGTCGAGGCTGAGGCCAAATCAATGGGGGCTACTCTTTCCCATTTAGAGGCATTCGATTGGCAAGCCAAAGATTTTACATTAAGCATGGGTATGAAATTTTTGGCATTCTTGAGGGGCGCCCTCCCAAACACAAAGGATATTGTATGAAGAAAGTCTTAGAGGAATGACCAGCAACCAAGGGAAACCTTACGATAATATTGCAGAGTTTTGTCGTAAAATGCCTGATTTTTTTAATACCCATCAAATTTAGCACCCATTAAAAATACCCTGATACCTTAATCAATCGTATTCCTGCACAATGGTACGACTGGTGTCGCTGGGTGTGACCGCCACTGTCTTTTTCATACAAGATCTGAATTGCAGAAAGAGTCCATGCATTGGATTGCACCAAGGCATTGTATCAATGGGTACTACACTGTGACCGCCACAATCCAAAACGACATGTGGCGAATCAACTGGGATAATGCGGAACCTGCCCTCTTTCAAACTAAGGTTTTCCTCTATCAGATCTGTGGTTTTGTGGCTGTGATGATGTGGGACCATTTGCGACCATTGAAGTCATTTTTTTCCACAAGATCCATTGCAACATCTTTGAATCCACAACTTTCCAGGGCCAATTTCCGACTGGACCACTGGGAATTTTGGCAATAGGATCTGTTGAACATATAGATATACGGCATCCAATAGGACAGATTAGGGTGCATATCTTTTCTCAACCAAAAATTACGGCATCCAGCCATCACCAACATATCAGTCATCTTCTTGGATTTCCCCCAAAGCAAGATGATCTTTTCGGATAAAATCTTTGGCACGTCTTCACAGGAATAGGTGTGGGGGGCTTCCGCGTGAAAAATTTTAATTGCTTCTGTTAGGCTTTTTTCGATGGCCCTGTGCTGACCTTGAAATGCCTCGTCTTTGGCTTTTCCTTCTAAATAATTGATGACGGATTGTTTCTCGGTGCTGTTTGTGAATTTTACCAAACTTGGAATCTTCATAACAGTGACCAGATCGCCATCATTATTTGGCAATAAACCGTAGGCTTCAGAAGTTTCTGCAGATAGTTTTCCACCATTTATGAGCACTTGGTAAGATTTTTCTAATAAATTTTTAAAATATTCACCAGAATTTTTAAAATATTCACCAAAATCCTCGATCTTACTTGAATCTTTTGGCACAGAATCCAGGTGCTCCCAAATGACATGAGCATAAGTGTTATTGGGGATGTTTGCATCCTCAAATTTTGCCTGTATATGCCTGTCTTGATATTTTTTTGGACAAGGTAAGGGATCGCAAGTGGTTATATTTTCTGGCAAAACCCCGCACGTCTTTGTGCTGTAATGGAAATTTTTTTCATCATGGCGAATCAATCTAGGGTAGTCACTCTTCTTATTTATTTTTCGATCGCACCCCACAACCAACATTTTTCCATTGGTGTCGACATCAGCTGTTTCTATGCCTTTGACAAGGGGCACCAGCAACAAAAATACAGCTAATTGTAATTTAATTTTTATTCTCTAGATCATTAGTAGCAATGTTATAAAATTATATTAACAATCTATTTTAAAATTTTCAAACAAAATTAATATTTTTTTAATCAGGCGTCTGGTAAGAATCCCAAAATGCTTTCGCCAGCATGCACCCGCTGTTCTTGACAAACCAAGAGACGGGATGATTGGGGAACGTACAAATCTACCCGACTGCCAAAGCAAATCAGCCCATAATATTGGCCCAATGCCATATTTTGACCTTCATCGACTTCACATATAATGCGTCGAGCTAAAAATCCTGCAATTTGGGTGCATACCACGGTGTCGTTTTCTGGCGTTTGTATGATCAAGCTTAGGCGCTCGTTGTCAATGCGGGTATCCGTTGTGGCCACATGATTAAAGGATCCCTTGCGGTATATTTTTTCAGAAATGGTTCCGGCAACAGGTATGCGGTTTAAATGAGCATTCCAGGGGGATAGGAAAATGCCGATCTTGGTCCACTGCAAATCCCAAGACAGGCCCAGTTCTTCTGGTGGTGCTTTTTGACTGATTTCCACGATGACGCCATCGGCAGGACTGACAATGCCTTTGGGAATATTGGAAACAGTGCGTGCTGGATTGCGAAAAAAGAACAGCATAAAGGCACTGACGCACAAACTCAGGGCAACCAGCCCCCACCATGCATGCATCAAAGACAACAGCACAGTTGCCGCCAAGCTGACGCAAACAAAGGGCCAGCCCTTTGGGTGAACCCGTGTAGAAAACATAATATCAAACATTTTGCGACTAATCATGATGAGGATCCGGTTGTCCGACGTACCATGCCGGGAATATGGTTGTTGGTTTCTATGGTCAATTGATTGATTAGGCCTTCAAGAACCTGATTCCACAATTCTTTGCGTTGGGTCAAGGTATAGTTTTCTGGTATATGTTGCTCGTGCCGAATGGTGAAATCTGTCTTTCCCATCAGTTGACCGGTTGGGGTTCTAAGCAGGCAAGATACCTTCATTTTACCCTTATAAATATCACTGTTGGCAACACTGACCCACCTCTCAGGGGAAAAGGCGCAGGCCAAAGCCTCTTCTTTGACGTTGATATCAGAAATATGGAAAATCATCTGACAGCGCCCGCCCATGGGTTGCCAACGGTCCTCTGCCCACTGTTTGACCATTTGACTGAGGGGAACAGTTACCAGGGGATGATTTTCTCTAACAGAGGGGGATACGGAAACACTTACGCCAGATACCGAGATGGGAACCTTGGGCATTGGAACATAGGTTAAACCAGGGGATGTTGAGGGTGGTTGGCTGCATCCACCCAACATGACAGCGTAAACGAGGCTGAGGAAAAAATAGCACGGTACAATCATGGAACCTCTGGGGATAAAAATTCATTTTCCAACCATTTGACATGGTAATTTGCCGTACGAATATCTGGATGTTGGCATAATTTTTGATGCAGTGGAATCAGGGTATCTATGCCCGTAATGACATATTCATTTAACGCATGGCGCAATCGAGCCAAGCATTCCCCACGATCTCGACCATGGACAATTAACTTGGCAACCAAGCTGTCGTAATAAGGGGGGATGCGGTACCCTGCAAACAAAGCGCTGTCCACACGCACAAAAGGACCCCCTGGTGCCAAATAACTCTCTACCGTACCAGGAGATGGGCGAAATGTCTCGGGGTGCTCTGCATTGATGCGGCATTCAATAGAGTGGCCACGCAATACAATGTCCTCTTGGGCAAAGGACAGCTTGTGCCCCTGAGCCACACGAATTTGCTCTTTGACCAAATCCATCCCTGTGATCATTTCTGTGACAGGGTGTTCTACCTGAATTCGAGTATTCATTTCAATGAAATAAAACTGGCCATCTTCGTATAAAAATTCCAAAGTCCCCAAGCTAGAATACTGGAATTTCTTCATAGCCGTAATGACCATATCCATCATGTGGGATCGTTCTTTGGCAGATAGAATGCTGCTTGGCGCCTCTTCCCAAATTTTTTGATGATTGCGCTGTACAGAACATTCTCGATCGCCCAAACAAACCATATTGCCGTGCAAATCCCCCAAAACTTGAAATTCGATATGGCGTGGACGTTGGAGATATTTTTCAATGTACATGCCACTGTTGCCAAAACTGGCCATGGCCTCGGTTTGAGCTTGGGGCAACAATCGACTCATTTCTGAATCGTTCCATATGACGCGCATGCCTTTTCCACCACCTCCAGCTGTGGCTTTTAACAGAACGGGGTACCCTGTGGTTTCGCCTAAATGACGGGCATGATCCAAAGACTCTACCTCGCCATCTGATCCAGAAATAACCACCATCCCCAATTCTACAGCCGTTTGCTTGGCAATGACTTTTTGCCCCATGGTTCGAATGTGATGGGCTTTTGGCCCAATAAAAGTCAGGCCATGGGCTGTAACCATTTCTGCAAAATCAGCATTTTCAGACAGAAAACCAAAACCAGGATGAATGGCATCGGCATTGGTGACTTCGGCTGCTGTTAAAATCGATGGAATGTTCAGGTAACTTTGCAATCCTGGTGCTGGCCCTATGCAGACGCTCTCATCGGCTAGGCGAACATGCATGGCTTCGGCGTCTGCTGTAGAATGAACAGCCACTGTTTTCAGATCCAATTCTTGGCAGGCACGCAGAATGCGCAGGGCAATTTCCCCGCGATTGGCAATTAGAATCTTGGAAATAGGGTGGGTATTTGCGTTTGCTGACATGGTAAAATTTTTGATTTTTGAAAGGACGCTCTCTGTTATTTTAGAAGCACCCCCCCTGATATAGCAAGGGGGGCCTACTCAGAGGCCCCCTGTGGGCCAGAATAGGCGGGGTCTTCTGGGCGTTGCTCTTTTTCTACCCGGATTTTCTACAAGGGACCCCATTGCTTATACTGGGTTTTATCTAGGCCAACCCTTATCCGACAGTTGCCTTTAGAACAACCTCTAACACACCAGATTCATTGACAAAATTGGGCTGCATTTGTAAAAAACGCTCGGCATCCATAGCCGCCATACAACCCTGACCAGCAGCAGTGACCGCTTGTCTGTAGGTGCGATCTTGAACATCCCCTGCCACAAATATCCCAGGAATAGTGGTGGCAGCAGACCCAGGTGTGCTCAGCAAATACCCTTCTTCATCCGCGGGCAATGCATTTTTAAAAACCTCTGTGTTGGGGCTGTGCCCAATGGCCACAAAAACACCTTGCAGAGGAATGAGATTTTGCGCCCCAGATTTGCTGTCCTGGACCACCACACCAGTGACTTTTCCTGGCCGCTCTGATCCTGGATCTCCTTGGGTAGTGCCCACAACATCGATCACATGATGCGACCAGAGCATGCGTATTTTGGGAATGGCAAAAAGACGGGCTTGTAACACCTTGTCTGCCCTCAAGACATCGCGACGATGGATAACGGTCACGGTTTTTGCGTGCTGGCTGAGAAAAATAGCCTCTTCGATGGCGGTATTTCCACCGCCTACAACGGCCACGTCCTTATCCTTGAAAAATCGCCCATCACAGGTGGCACAAGACGATACGCCGTGTCCCCGAAAAAAAGTTTCACTGTCTAGACCCAACCATTTTGTGGCTGCCCCTGTGGCAATAATGACGCTCTGGCAAAAATAGGTGTGTTGATCCCCTATGCACTGAAAGGGGTAGCGATCAAAGTGGACCGTGTGAATCGTATCGTTTTGAATTTTTGTCCCACATGCCAGGGCCTGATCTCGGCATTGGTCCATCAGCCAGGGCCCTTGAACTGGCTTTGCAAATCCTGGAAAATTTTCAACCTCTGTGGTCAAAGTCAGCTGACCACCAGGCTGCATCCCTGTTACCAACAGGGGGTTTCGACCATATCGAGCTAAATATATGGCCGCTGTATAGCCTGCAGGACCCGCCCCAATAATCAGAGTATTCACAGAAAGGGCGGATGTCACAGCTTCCGGTGTGGCAGATGGATGCTGTGGTCCGTACGATTGAGGGGATGGCATAATAAGGCGATGTATTTAAGAAGAGACAAACAATTGTTGTCCTGGCTTGGGCGCTTGTCAATATGGGCCTTAAGTTGTGACGTACCCTGCTTTTGGCCGCTGTTCCCACTGCAATATCTATGGAGGTTTAGCCCCAGGTTCGACTGCAGAGTTCTCTGGCTAGGCGTGCACCTGGTTTGAAAACTTTCCAGCTGGGCAAAATGCAGGTTCGACTGCAGGTCCCGCTGAAGGATTTTCTAGGGGGACGCACACCAGATTTCAGGGCCAATCTTCAATCTTGATTCTGATTTTTTCCCCAGAAAATTCAGTGGATGAATCTGACAGCCTGGGTGTTGGCATCGTTTTCCAGGATAATCTTCTTGCAAAAAGCCTCCATTGGGCAGGTTGGGTTCCATTGATTGGAAGCAAAAATACACAACCCCCTTGCAAGAATGGGTAAGGCTCTGCTAGGATACCTGTATGCCTCGGTGGCGGAATGGTATACGCGGCGGTCTCAAAAACCGTTGTTCTAGGACTTGTGAGTTCGACTCTCACCCGAGGTACATTTTTATGTAAAAAAAATTCATAGAGAATATATACTGTCACAATATTTATTTATATTTTGATATAGAAATTTTTAAATATAGTTTACAGTTTAGAATAATTATTAATGTAAATATAAATGCAATCACAATATTTATTTAAATTATTTTTGTGAAATATTCTTCGTAACATCTTTTCCAATACCAATCCCATGCCCTTGGCTAACATGCCCCAGCCCATTCGTTGCCTTTTCACATACTGTATTTTTCAGGTAAAAATCTTTGGGAATCCCATTCTTGCCAATCTTATGGACGTCGCAACAGGGGATCCGTGGGACATATGATGCAGGTGCTCCATGGGCATGGGGGCACTTGATGGGCTTTTCTGTTGCCACCTCACATTTTGAAAGGGTACATTGGGGCAGTGCCTTGTGGGGATTTTTCTAAAATCAACAGAATCATTTTTGCAATTTTAAAAAAAACGCAATCAGATTGGGCTTTCTTGGGATGATTGCTCTTAAAGCCGTTCGCTTTCATAGCAGGAGATTGCTGGGAAGCCGGCCGGCGCCACAAAATCCCACAACCGAAGAAATAGGAATTTCGCCATCCCTAATAATATCCACCCCTGATGGGCCACCACCCACCACCCCCCAGACCTATTTCACGCCCAATGTTTCACGCAATGCAGCATAGGCACGCACCTCTTCCAAGGAGAGTTCAAATGTGCGGGGTTTTTTTGCGGTACGTTTATGCTGTGCCCGTACTATTGGGGTTTCCGTCCATTGTAAAATCGTCTTTTCCCGTAATGCTGGGTATACTTGTGCCAACAAATGCGCATCCAATAGGGCTCCATGCTGGGTGCGTTTCTTTAAATCGATGTGCAATCGGCGACACAAAGAGTCCAAACTGGCTGGCGCCCCAGGAAAACGCTGTTTGGCCAATTTTAAGGTGTCGACGATGGTATTGGTTAGCGCTGGGACTTGCACACGCGCCAGTTCTGCATTTAAAAAAGCCATATCGAACCTGGCATTATGAATGACCAATGTGCTGTCTTGAATAAAATTTAAAAAATCTTGGAAAATTTTCTGAAATGTGGGGAATGTGCTTAAAAATTCCCGACCCAAACCATGAACAGCAAAGGCTTCTGCGGGCATGTCGCGCTCTGGATTGATGTACTGTTGAAAAATTTGTCCCGTTGGACGACCCGAATAGATTTCTACACAACCAATATCAACAAGGCGATGTCCAGATGCTGGGGAAAGTCCCGTGGTTTCAGTGTCTAATATAACTTCACGCATAATGTGAGTTTTAAATATTTGAAAGCAACATGTTTGTACTGTGACGGAAAGGTTACCGCGATACAAGATGCATGGCTGCCTCAAGGCACTCTGGTCCCCTTGGGACTTTTATTTTGGACCATTGCCCCCGGGACTTGGGAATCCCTGTTCTTTTTCCGGGCAACACTGACTTCCTCTGGAAAGCCAAATACTGGACCAGGTTTTGGGTCTCGACAGAGGTTGTTTTCAGCCTTGGTGGAATGTCCATGACTCTCTATTCGGGAATGGCTTTGCAGAAATCAGTGTTGCTGGGAAAAAGCATGGTGGTGGGGCGCAATTGGGGTTCTGATGACATTTTTCTATCAGACGAAATACTGATACAATCAGGTAAAATCAGGTAAAATAAATTCCGACGATGAGATCCCCAGCCTCTTTGGCCCCTTCAGCCCCGGCTTCTCTGGCGCCGGCAGCCCAGCACCTAGAATGTTTTGCTTATCGGCCCGATTTAGATGGACTGCGGGCCATAGCCATTATTTTGGTCATGTTGGAGCATCTTTTTAGCGGATTCGGCCTCTTTCGCGGTGGATTGGGTGTGGATGTATTTTTTGTGCTTTCGGGGTACCTGATCACAACCATTGTGCACAAAGAATTGAACAATGGTACCTTTCGGTTCCGTGATTTTTATGCACGACGCATTAGGCGTCTCTTTCCCACACTGATCGTTGCCCTGACAGCATGTTTGGTGACAGGGTGGTTCATTTTAAATCAGAATGATTTTCGATTATTGGGGGGAACGGTGGCTGCATCTGCCACGTCCAGCATGAATTACGTTCTTTTTTCGGGAATGTCCTTTTTTCATGTGGATCCCAAAACATTGCCCTTTGGGCATTTGTGGAGCTTGGCCCTAGAAGAACAATTCTACCTGATTTTTCCATGGATTTTGGTGGGGATGACCCGCGCCCCCCTATTGCGTCAATGGCGCGTACCTGTGCTGGTTGCTCTATCTGCTTTGTCCGGCTTGTATTGGTACGAACACAGGGATTTGTGGGGGCAAACATACTATGACCCCAGGGCAAGGTCTTGGGAGTTAATGATGGGGGTTATGCTGGCTTTGTGCTGGGGGCATGTTGATGTTTGGAAGCAGCGTCTTGGGGTGTGTGCCCATATTTTTTGGAAATCTCCTTGGGGGTTGCGCCCTGTACTGCTGGGTATTGGTTCCATGATTTTGGCTGGGGAAATGTCATGCGATGGATTGGTTTTGGCTGTTGGTGCATCTTTGATTGGGTTGGCGCAATGGTTGAAATATGGGGGGAAAAATGGGAAAAATACGGCTGAGCAATCTGGAAGCATCCCCTCTTTTTTAACCCATTCTCTGGAATCAGAAAGCCAGTCTCAGAATTGGAAATCCAATCAAGTGGCTTCTGCATTGGGGGTTTATTTGATTTTGACCGCTCTGATGATGCCTTTGAGAAACCCTTTGTGCCTAGTGGCCATTCTGGCTACTGTGGGCACAGCCCTCCTTATCGCATCAGGTCCAAATGCATGGACAAACATCCGTTGCTTGTCCCGTCCTGGGATGATTTATATGGGTAAAATCAGTTACGCCCTGTACGTGGTTCACTATCCGCTCTATGTCATTTGGGGATTTGTTTCAGGGGAGATTGTTCGAGATTCTGGGGTGCTGTGGTTGATTTTCGCATTGTGCTTTCCATTGGCTGGAGCGATTTACCATTTTGTTGAAAAACCCACACGCCGTGGGCCCTATTTATGGAGATGGGTTATGGCTATGGCCATTTGTGCTGGGGTGGGTTATGCCGGCTATGCTGAAAAGATTCGGCCTATGGGCTGCAGTGCCTCCTAATTCACAACCTGATTCTTGGCACCTGGCACCGGGATTGTGAGTCTTGCTCTGCAGTTCAAATCAGAAAAACAAGGGGGAATGGGGTGGTTTGGGCTGGTTCGTAAGAAGGTTCTCCCTGTTGATTGGTCAAAGGAATGGTGTGGGGACGCCCCTAGGTGGGCAACAGGACGAGGGAGAGCCGGTGGCCACTAAGGAGCAGCAGGTTAAAGCATTCCATCAGGACAGTGGAATGTTTTGAACAAGGTTTGGATTGCTTGTATTGTCTGGAAAAATAAAGGCAAAAAAATCATCATAATAAAAAAAACTTGGGAAACAGTCTGCAAAACCCTTGGGCCCAAGGACTGTGTTGGGAAATATCCTTAAGGATATGGTACGATGTAATTCAATATTTTTAAAAAGGATGATGTATGAAGTGCGGTATTGTGGGCTTGCCCAATGTAGGAAAATCAACTTTATTCAATGCATTGACCCAAACAGCAGCAGCCGAAGCGGCCAATTATCCCTTTTGCACCATTGAACCCAACACAGGCACCGTTTGTGTGCCCGATGAGCGCTTAGAGCACCTTGCCCATCGCGATGGTTCGCGAACCATTGTTCCAACTCAGCTGACCTTTGTAGACATCGCTGGATTGGTCCGCGGGGCCAGTCAGGGGGAGGGTCTTGGCAATAAATTTTTAGGACACATTCGTACGGTGGATGCCATTATTCAGGTTGTACGGTGTTTTCACGATGAAAACATTGTCCATGTTGGTGGCACCATAGACCCCTTATCGGATATTGGCATTGTGGAAACAGAGCTGATGTTGGCGGATTTGCAAAGTTTAGAAGCCCGATTGGGGCGGAAAAAGAAGGATGAGTCGCATCCGCTGCTGGTCAAAGCCCATGCTATGCTGCAAAAAGGCCAATGGGCGCGTCATATTCAGTGGGAAATGCATGAAAAAGAAGGGGCACAGCAATTGGATTTGCTGACTTCCAAGCCTGTGATTTATGTGTGCAATATCAGCGAGTCTAACCCAGACATGGCCTTGGTTCAGCGCGTTCAGGACTATGCCAAATCCGTGGGGTGCCAAAGTGTTGTTTTGTGCAACGAGCTAGAGGCCCAAATTGCCCAAGTTGCCGAAGCCGAACGACAAGAATTGCTGGAATCCATGGGCATGACCCAAACGGGATTGGCCACCATGGTGCGGACAGCCTATGATGTTTTGGGTCTTTTGACTTTTTTCACATCGGGTCCCAAAGAAGTCCATGCCTGGACTGTTCAGTGTGGAGCCACAGCGCCCGAAGCTGCTGGGGTCATTCATACAGATTTTCAAAGAGGGTTTATTCGGGCCGAGGTGGTGGATTATGCATCGTATATTGCCTGTGGATCGGATCAAAAAGTGCGCGATGAGGGAAAAAAGCGCCTAGAGGGCAAGGAATACCGCGTTGTTGATGGCGATGTCATGCACTTTTTATTCAATGTCTAGTTCATCCATTTGGATGGATTTTGGGGCAACTGTGGCAAAACTGGGCCATTCCAGATGGGATAGAGGGGGGTGATCCTGGTGGGACAAAGTTCTTCTAGAAGGTGAAAAAATCAAGTGCCCACAGGTAGGACAGGGCAGTAAAGACTGTTGCCAAATGAAGGATGTTTGAATGTTGGGGTGGGCAGAGTTTACAGATGATCCTGCCAAGAGAGGTGAAGAAATGTGGAGGGGGAAAAGATGCAAGGAAGGTAGAAAAATGTGGAGAGAGGGGAGAGGTAGTGAGAAGTGGAAAAAGGCAAGAAAATGTAAGACAGCAAGGGGGGGGGCATAGCAGAAGGGGTCACAAAAACCCCTTCTTTTAAAACAATCTATGCCGCCTTCTATTTATTGGGCCCCACCAGATCCCGCTGAAAAGCTGACAATAAGGGCTTGCTCTGAAGGGATAGATCCTTTAACCGAATGAATTGAATCACTGTGATGATCTGAATCTACAGATGATTTTACAGATGAATCTACAGATGATTTTACAGATGAATCTACAGACGATTTTTCGGATATTAAATAGACAGGTTCGACGTAATCCCCCTTTCTTGTAAATAGAGAGATATGGGAATCCGTCATAGATTGCCCCTCAGCAGAAGCCCCAGTGGCACCATTACTGGCCACTTTAATCTCTTTGGCACCCTTTTTAGAATATTCGCTATAACTCATGGATGCTACAGTGGTGCTCACCCTTAGGTTGCTTATACTGTCCCCATCAATGGAACTAACAGGACGTGGTGAGTGATTTTGATTTTCCGGCATTTCCCCAGAAGAGGAAAAACATCCCAAGATCCAATTCGAGAATTTGGACCAGCATGATTGGTCTATCTCTTCTCTACGGGTGGTTTGAGAACGCCTTGTTTGTTCAAAAAAATCATTTCTTTGCTGCTCTTTCTCGCCTTCTTTTTTTAGGTTGTTGAAGGTCCTGATATCGTCCGTTGAAGCTGTCATAAGAAGTCTATGGGGTCCAATCAACTGGAAAATGCCATCCTCATCGGGGCCATCTTGAATGGATGGGTTCATTGGAACATCTAGTGATTTTTGAACAGTCATTGAGTCACTTTTTGCATCGAAAGAACTCTGTTGTGGCAAATGATACAATTCTTGTTTTTTTGGATCTTGGTTTTTTGATTGAAGTTCTCTGGCCCTTTGATCAGAGCTGCTGGTGTCTGGCCTTCCATAGGATGAAGGTTGCGATGGGGTGCTTACTGTTTTCATGGGATTGTTATCTGATTTTAAGTAGCTGCCACCAGAAGAACTTCTGCTTTGACTGTTGTCTTCCAGTTGGTTTGAAAAAAGAAATTCGTTTAATTCAGATGCTGCAAGCATGTTTTGCCTTTCCTCATTGCTAAGGCCTTTCTTTGTACCATACTTCAGATTTCCTCCAGAGGAAAAAATATTGTCTTCCGAGGGATTATTTGGTTTTGGTCCAAGGCATGGAAACAGGCAATTGATCATTGGGGCGCAGCAATTGTTGGTATTTTCTTCTGGCGCGACCTGCCTTTTAACCGATATACGAGGTGCGACCAATTCTTCCTCAGACATGGCCATGATTTCAGATGTATTGCCTGCAATTAAAAACACAAGCAATAGCGCTAATTTCGACATAAAAAACTTTTTTGGTAGGATTCCTACACTTTAATCCGACGGTTCTAAAAAAAGCATGAACATGATTGGGGATAAAATCCCAACAATATCTCTGATATCTTGTGAAAAACAGCCCATCCATCATCTGTGGGGAGGGGCCGATCCTTATGGCATTTTCCGCCACGTCGCTGCCCCCTTTCATCCTTAAAATATTGGGACTTGTCGTATCATCTAAAGAGATCCCAATTCCGGGCTTTCCATAAGATTCGGGTCCTTATTTTCCAGATCTACAAAGTTGTAGTCCTTATTTTCAGGATCAATGGCCAAGTCTATGGCATTCAAAAGATCTGAAATGCCTATTTTTTCAGTAGCGCTGATCCACAATGCGGGCGTATCCTTCTGCTGTTCATGGGGAACCAGGTCCGCCTTATTCCACACTTCTATAATGGGTTGGGTGCATTTTAGATCCTGCAATAAACTTAGAACGTCTGCTTTTTGCAAATCGCTGGTAATGCATGCCTTGTCTCGAACATGGATAATGAGGTCAGCCGCATGAATTTCTTCCAGGGTGGCCTGGAAAGCCAATTTTAGAAAAGAGGGTAACTCGGAAATAAAGCCCACGGTATCCGTCAGCATGGCAAATCGCCCAGAGGGCAATCGAATTTTACGAACCGTTGGATCCAGGGTTGCAAAAGGCATGTCGGCACAAAAGACATCGCTGCGCGTCAAGGTCCGAAACAGGGTGGATTTCCCAGTGTTGGTATACCCAACCAATGCCAGTGTTGGGAATCCTTGCCTGGATTTTCGATGCAGAGACCTTGTTTTTCGAACCTGTTCCAGCTGTTTTTTAACTTTTAGGGTTTGATTTTCCAGAATGCGACGGTCCAATTCCAACTGGGATTCCCCAGGACCACCTAAAAATCCAAAACCGCCCCGTTGGCGCTCTAAGTGTGTCCAGGCCCGAACCAGGCGACTCTTTTGATAGAGCAGGGAGGCCAACTGCACCTGCAACTGTCCAGCAGCAGTGCGGGCGCGTTGTTGAAAAATCCTCAATATCAACGCCGTACGATCCAATATGTCGCATTTCCAGGTTTTTTCCAAAACCCTCTGTTGGATCGATGTCAAATCAGGGTCCATGATGACGACCTGAATATTTTGTGCAGCTATGGTTTGTGTAATGCGTTCTACCCATCCTTTGCCCAAAAAAGTCGCCGGATGAGGAGAGCGGCGCAATCGACAAACATACACATCCATCAGATTCAGGCCCAATGCTTTGGCCAGACCTTTGTTTTCATCCAACCTGGCACTGTGTTTTAGGGTGAGTGGTCCGCTTTCAGAGCGTATTAATAGGGCACGCAGAGGAAGAAGGGTGTGATCTTGCTTGGCGCCATGACTTTTCTTATGAGGGGCTTCATCTGGACCTGGCCCCAGGGTGGACTCGGGCGAAGGGGCTGAAAAATTGGTCCTCTCGAAATGGGTTTTTTCACTTGATGTACAAGGCGTTTTAAAGGCTTCTGCAGTTTCTGCATTGTTCACATCGCCCCAATCTTCTAGACCCTCGACATCATTCAGATCGTGGCAATTCTCGGAACCCTTGATTTTCAAGGTATTGGAATTGGGAAAGGTTGTCTTCTTTATCATATGTATTCGTTACTCCTGGTGTTGGTCTGACAAAAAATGACCCATTACCCTAAATTTTGACCGTGGTTCTTGCTTTTGATCTCTTTCCATCTTTTTTAAAAATCCTCACCAATATAGAAGCCCAATCCTAGAAATCATGGCAACTTCTCTGGGTTCCCGATTCTGAATTCTCTGAGAGCACCTTGCGTTGATGTCTCTTGGCATCTAAAAAAGGGCACCCTCTTCGTTGTGGGGGATTTCAGTAAAGAAATTTTCTTTCTCTCGGGCTTATTTTTCACTATTGGCTGAAAAAGATCCTACAGCATCGGAACCCCTAACGGATTTCAAGGTAAGATTTGGGTTAAGATTTTTTAGGTTCTTTTTTACAAAATAACACGAATGTATGGAAATACAATGAATTTTGAATTATTTTTTTAAAATCACCTCCTGTGCCTTTTCCAATTCATTGACCTTGGAACCCATCAGTGTAAGGAAATTTCAGGCCATTAACCCAATACATTAAGATAGATTTTTATAGCCCACCAAATCATATCAAAATAATAAGCCATTGCAAGTTTTGTCAGATGCTTTAAAAGTGGATTTGTTAGGGGTGGAAGAGCCACAAATGCAGGCAATGTGGGAAAAATTTTATGCAAACACCACCCATACGAAGATTTTCCAAAAAAGAAAAAAGCATTGTTTTATGTTCCAGCGGCCTTTCCACAAACCCCATTGGGGGATTTTTTGGTGTCACCACAGTCTCTGCTTTAAAGTGGATTCAGGTACTTGGGTCCAAACTGTGCTTGAAAATCCATCCATCAGAGGAGGATAAAATTGTGGTTATGGAGGTTGATGAATTTTGGCATTGTTTAGAAAAAAGGAATAAAAAGTCTGGATTTTTAAGGCCCATAAGGGTTTTGGGGAAGCAACCCATGGGCGGGGAATTTGGGGATCGTTCTGCTGCAATATTCCAAAGAATTTACCATGGATTGAAACAGTGAGATGTTTTATTCTGTTCCATAGATCATTGAGCGGGTTTTAATGGAGGGAAAAACAGACTTTTTCAAGGAAAAGAAAAACAATTGCCATGGGGCAAATAATGGTCCTCGACGTCATTGGTCCAACCGACCCCCCCCAAACCATTGCACATTCCAGATCCATCCCCATGATTCATGGTGCAATGGGCATTTTCGCCCCCATTGGTACCAATAAACTTTTAATATCCTTGGCCAATGGTCTCGAAAATGTATCCTATTCCGAGGTACACCCATTCGTTTTTCAACAATATTCTGGATTTAGAAAGCAGAAAATCTACTTACCCCCCCCCTATATCTCACTGGCTATTTTATCCATTTGGATGTCATTTATGCATTTCGAGCCCATATTTAAGACCTATCAGACGGAAAAACTCTTAAAAAAAATAACAGATAATAATAGGTTGTAATATTTTTATTAAAAAATGATATACATTAATCAGTTACTATTTGTATATTTTTTGAAATGGTTTTATTTAAAATTTACTTGAAACTATTTCGTAGAATAATTTTAAAAAATATTATAAAAACATTTTATTTTTTTAAATTTATGGAATAAAATTTTATAAAAAGAGATAGTTGAATGGGCTGGCAATGGCCTACTCTTTCACGCCTTAAGACGTAATACCATCGGTGCTGAGAGTTTTCACGTTCGAGTTCGGAATGGGATCGTGTGTTCCCCTCTCGCTCTGATCACCAGCCCATCTAACTATCTTCCATGACTGTAACATTAATTTTTACCACCGTCAACCAAGTTTGAGTATTTTTTTAAAGATCGTCAAAAAATTTTTCATCAAAAATTTTAGCCTAATTTCAGCCCTAAGAAATGGCAAGGATCTAGGGCAGGTGGGTCCATGGGATGATGATCTAAATCCATGGGATGGCGTGCAGTATCGTGAAATATAGAAAGGGCCATGTTTTCTCCGATAGTCAGTTTTTGCCTCACTTGCTGTATTTTTTGAAATGGGCTAGTTAAGTATGCCTGGGGATGGTGTGGGGAAAATATATGGTGCTTGAGATCAGAAATGCAGTCCCTTGATTTTTCCATCATTCTAAATGGCTGAAAATGCAAAAAAATAATGACAGTAAGGGTAAAATGTCGCATTGAAACTCAATGCCCAATGATTCAATTTTGAAGACTGAAAGAAAGAACAGGACAGAGAGATCTAGAAAAACCAATGGACCACATTTTCCATGGGCACTTCTCCTGCAACCGGGCTCAGGGGGGTGGCATAAGGTCAGCGCGTGGGGAGTGGTAACTTTGTAAATTGGACAAAATATGGCAGCGCAAAAATTATGGTGGTAAGGGACTGCATTGCAGGATGAAGATTGATTGGTGTTGCAAGTTGATTGGCGCTAAAAATTGGTTGGTGCTGAAGGTTGATTGGTGTTGAAAATTAATATTGAAAGTTGATGTAAAAATGGCGGGATAAAAAAATGGCGGGGCAAAATCTTGACCTCTGACATAAGGTAGGGGTTCAAAATCTTACCCTCTGACGTGAGGCGCGATGTGGGTTCTGGCAAAAATTGGCTCTAAAACGAGAGATCTCAGAAATAGACGGCAGGATTGATCTTTAATTTGGGAAATTTTTTAAAAAAAATATTTGAAATAAATGAATATTTGTTTCAAATATAATTGAGAATAATGCCTAATTGATAGTAATGATTCTGTGTTAAAAATATATTTTAAATACTTTATTTTTAATGCAACTTAAATTATAATAAGAATATAATTACATATTGTTTAATTGTATAGTGCAAAATTCAAATTGTTTGATATTTGAATATGAAAATATAAAATAAAACTAGATTTAATACGGAAATTTTTATTTTTTAAAAATTAAACTGGTGTCTAATTTTTTTTAAAAAAGATTCTTAAATGGGCTGGCAATGGCCTACTCTTTCACGCCTTAAGACGTAATACCATCGGTGCTGAGAGTTTTCACTTTCGAGTTCGGAATGGGATCGTGTGTTCCCCTCTCGCTTTAATCACCAGCCCATCTAAATATCTAATGACACTATGACCCACATTATGCCCGACGTCAATACCTTTTTTCCAATTTTATAAAAAAATGACAGATTCCCTTTGCTGGCCCCAAAATACCCCTCTTGCTGACCCCAAAATAAGGCTTTTTACAATGGCACCCAGTATCTTTCCAGTGGCAAATAAGGTCATTTAAAAATCATCTTGTTGCAAAATCACATCTTTGGCTACCCATCTTATGGATGGCCATCTGCCCTGATCATCATTTGAAATACATTGTTTTACAATTGGGCAAACCATGGGTGGGATACAATTGGGCAAATGCCCAAGCCCTATAATAGGGCGCTCTGCTGGAATTCTCTTTGTCCCAATAGGGCTCCTGGCCTCCTTTTCATAAATCTCACAAGTGGTGGCCCTGCAAACACCATGTGCTGCAAGAAAGATTCCAATATGGCCCGTATCCAAACAACTCTGATGCAGGCCAAATGATTTCTAGACCCATTTTGGAGGGATTTTTATGGATAATAAAGTGAAATTTTCCATATTTTTTCGTTACTGAATTTCAAAACGGTGATGGAAAATCATTATGGCACAATTAAAGTATACCCATGATCCCGGCTTGAGGAGTTTGGCGCCATGTCAGAGTGTCTCTAGGTTCCAGTAAAGTCCCGGTACAATGGGTGCTAGATAAGATTCGTCGTCCCAGTATTCCCATCCCAGATCACAATGGATATTGGACAAGATTTCTCGTCTGCAGTGTTTGTATGCTGTAATTGGGAAATGGGTACGAGCATAACGGCAAAAACCTAGGATAATGTTCCAGGGAAAAACCCCCCTTCCAGAGGATGGTGTCGACTCAAAAGACTGGCCCAGTGCTCTGTTTGCACATGGGTGTAAATTTGCGTGGTGGAAATATCTTTATGCCCCAAAAGATCCTTGAGTGTCAGTAAATCAACCCCTTTTTGCAACAAATGAGTGGCAAAAGCGTGGCGCAACCCGTTGGGACTGACGGGGTTGTTACTCATGCCACAAGAAATCGAGAGCTCTTTCAGCAATTGCCCCACACGTTGGCGCATCAAATGACCATTTTTCCCGCGTGAGGGAAAAAGGTGGGGGGTTGGGACCCTCTTCCGAGGATAAAAACAATGGGCGAATGGGCCTATATCGGTCCAATGCAGCTCTGGCTTAGGGGGGGGTGAAAAAACGCTTGCGACCACCTTTTCCTCGAATCAGTAATGATGGTGCAGCATCATCGGCCAGTTGAAATAGGGGCAAGCCAATTAATTCAGAAATGCGCATCCCCGTAGCGTATAGCCATTCCAGAACCGCAGACAATCCAATGCCATCTGGCAATGCGTTACCATGGGCGTGACGCAAGAAGATGGGCAGTGGCCTCGACATTCATAGGTTGGGGCAGATGGGCTGGATAATGGGGGTTTCGAAGGCCTTGCCAGGGGTCATGAGGTATGCTATTTTCCGTGGATAGAAAGTAAAAATAATGTCGAACTGCAGATAAGTTTCGGGATATACTGGGCGCGGCAAGGGGTATTTTTTCCAAAAAATCCATAAAAAGAGGGTGGTGCTCTGGTCCAACGTGTGTAGTGGAAAATTGATGGGCAAATGGATACCACCTTGCCATATCCCAGGCATAGGCCTGCTGTGTGTTGACAGAGGCGCCATTTTCACAAACGATGATGGCTAGGAATGGCTCCAGCCATGGTGTCGGTATGATTTCAGGCAAATCCATTGAATAATCCAGCGTGGCAGAGTCCAGCGTGGCAGATTTTTTGGACATACGATACTTGGAAGAAATGACACCGAGATCATTAGGCCACGGGCAATCTGGGTTTTAACGAGACTGTTTCTCAAAGATTCAATCTGGGTTTTAACGAGACTGGGTGTCAAAAAAATTCAAATTCAAGTACGCCCCAAAATAAGGTGAAAAAAGGTAGAGTGCTTTTAGTGATGATTTGTTCTATTTTTTCGAACCACACCGCGACCAAATTCAATACCATGATGGGGATTTAAGAGGATATTTGGGTCAATGTTTTCTTCAGTCAAATCCAAAGTATCATTAGTGAGATCGGTGAAGCTATCATTACTGAAATCAGGATTTTTTATGGTATTTTTAGAGTTTGGTTCGTTGACCGAATAAAAATCATTTTTCATAATTACAGTGTTCTTATTTGAAGTTCTTTTTTTTACAATTAATTTATTACATGTTATTTTTAAGTTATTATTTTCTTTCTTTAATTCATCATTTTCTTTCTTTAATTCATGTAATTTTGTCAGTAAGTCATCATGTTCTTGGGAAAAAATGTCTTTTTGAGGACCATCTGTGTTCGAATGTCCATTTAAACGGGACGTATTTCGAATATCGCGGTGATCAGACTCCCCTGATTCCACAGCGCTGCATGCGCAAGAGTGCATCAAGGTGAGAATGGCTAAATAATAAAATTTAAATAAAATTTTAATCACAAGGTAATTATTTTTGATGTGCATTCGATATAATGACACATCTTTTGGTTGGGTTCAATAATTATTTTTTAACACAAGTTATTGTAAATAGGGGGCTTTTCTTAGGTTCAATCTGGTGTATCATTCTGAAACCGTCTTTTCAGAACAGCATCATTTTTATGATAAAATTCCATAAAAAATACACAGCAAAAGATTTTTGCTTCATATCAACAGTGATGGCGGCAGCATCAACCATGGTGAATTCTACTTTTGCCATGGGGCATTCGCCACTCATTGTGGAAAAGGTGATTTCGAAGGCCCCTGCTTCTGCTTGTGGCAAAGATCACCTCTGTCAAAAGGGCACCCTATTTACCATCAATATCGCTCATTTCAAAGATCTCCTTTCCAAGGATAAAACTATTGCCAATATTGCCCGAGTATCTGAAAGAGAGCAGAACCAAGCATCACTTGCCCTAGCGCCAATTCATTCCAATCCAACCCAGGAGAATCTGGAAATCATGGGTGCCAATACCTCTGGTTCAGAAAACCTCAATCCCACAATTGAAAAATTGATATATAATTTGATTGCTGAGGTTTGTGAAAAGTACACAGATGATAACATTCAATTCAAAGTTGTTTTTCGCAGTAATTTTGGCCATGATGAGGCCATTTCTTATGATATTGCAATCTGCCTGGGTGTAAATAATGGTGTGGCAAAGCTTGGAGAAGAACTTCACCATCTGTGGATCTCAGAATCTAACCCAAATACTTTGAATAAAAAAAATATAGCATTCCTCAAAGCGTCTAACTTAAATGAAAATTCACATCGCCTCATATTTGAACTCAAGGACATCCAAACAGGTGTTGCTAGAAATGAAAAGGGTACCCCGATTCCCTATAAAAAAGGCACCAAACTTGAGTATAGAATTGAAGGACTTTTATAAAAAATGGGTGAACCAAAAAATGAAATACCACCCCTGATTGTGGATGCAAATCTGAAGAAACTGCAGCATTTGAAAGAATGATTGCGGCCCTAAATTTTGGCAAACGATGGGGGTTTATGGGGTAATTATGGTGGACATGAATGCAATGTATGCTGCAATGATGCTTTAATGGCTGCAAAAAAAATGCCAAATGCCCCAATCAGCCCATTTGAACTGTTGTTTTAAGGCCAGATTTCTCACAAAGCCGTAAGAGAAAATGCAAAATTTATTGGTGCCTTGGGCCCTTCTACACAGGGTCTGAACGGCCTTGCGCACCAAACTCACACATGGGTAATCTGGGCATAGATGGGCCATTGGGACAGGCAGAATTGCCCCTTGATGGTTTGCACCCAACATGTCAACATATGAACATATCCATATATATAACCATGGTTTCCATGTGGTATCGTCCATAAATTATGGGTATGTCCCAATCCTTTTCAGACCCGTGATTCGAACTGCCCCCAGATTCTGATTTGACCATGATTCAACCCATCTTCTGCAATGAAAACATTTTCACAGCATGCGTTTTAATTGATGGGGTTTTTTCAAAAAGATGGACTTCTCTCGACTTATGGATCAAAAATAATAGGCATGGCATTTACGATATGGGGGTATTTTTCGAAATGAGGCATTTGTCTTGGTCACAAAAACAGCCGCCTAAAAAAAATTGCAACGCCAGAATCCCAAGCCATTCATCCCTTAACCCGAATCCATTTTTTATGGGCTTGTACAACAAGGCATCTCTTGTAAAAAGCCCTTCGTTGCATCGGATTGAAATAGAGGGGGGCTGGATGGCATTGAAACAGCACATTTTCAGAATTTTTTCCCCAAAATTTTCCCCCAAGGTGGCCCCCCACCAATTGGCCGTTGCAGCATTTACAGAATACCAAAGAGCGCCACACCAGGGATAAACGACCACAGGGCCCACAATACCCTGCCACACCACAGGACAAAACCCCATACCATACTTTACACAAGGCCGCATGGCATCAAAAGACTCTATCCTGAACTCTACCCTGAAACATCTCTCTAGCCAAAAGCCAAATCCATGAAACCATTCCAGCAGAAACATCCCGCCGCCCCATCCAAAGGGCTCCGCACCACAGACAATCCCACGCCAACCCCAACAACCCGAAAAAATCCCCAACAGGGCCCAGCAGAATCTTCGCCACCTTGTGCCACCCACCTCGCCACACCCATGATGCCCACTTTTCCTGAATTGGTGAAAAAAGACGATGCCCTAGACAGAGCCCTACGCCCCCTGACCTTTGATGATTTCATGGGCCAGGACAACCTGGTGCGCAATTTAAAGATTTTTATCCAGGCGGCTGATGCCCGCAGCGAATCCTTGGATCATGTTTTGTTGCATGGCCCCCCAGGGCTGGGGAAAACCACTTTGGCTCATTTGACCGCCAGTGCATTAGGGGGCAAATTGCGGACTACATCAGGACCCATCTTGACCAAACCAGGGGATTTGGCCGCGTTGTTGACCCAATTGCAGCCCCATGATGTCCTGTTCATCGATGAAATCCATCGCCTCCCCATTGCCGTAGAAGAATTACTCTATTCGGCCATGGAAGATTACCGCATCGATATTTTGTTGGGCCATGGGCCCCACGCACGCTCGTTGCAGCTGACATTGCCCCCCTTTACTTTGGTGGGTGCCACGACTCGATCCGGTCTGTTGTCGGCGCCATTGCGGGATCGTTTTGGCATTGCCTTGGCGCTGGAATTTTACCATCCGGATGCCCTGACAGCATTGATTGTTCGGGCCGCCACAGCACTGGATGTCGCCATTACACGGGATGCAGCCACCATATTGGCCCAACGGTCTAGGGGTACACCCCGTATTGCCCTGCGCTTGCTGCGCCGAGTGCGGGATTTTACCCACTCTTGCTCATGGACGACCATCGATGGTGCAGGGGTCGAATTCGCCCTAACTCAGTTGGGGATCAATGCCCAGGGCTTGGATCCATTGGACCAGAAATACCTGAACATCCTAAGTCGTTTTTTTCAAGGGGGCCCGGCTGGTCTGGATACTCTGTGTGCGGCCTTGTCTGAAACGCGAGACACGATTGAGGATGTCATAGAGCCTTACTTGCTGCAAAGCGGTCTGATTCAGCGCACACCCCGGGGCCGCAAAATAACGGAACATGGTTGGATTTTATTCAATGAAACGTCTTCTTGAAAAACTGCGCCTGATTGTGCGCCTTGTTTCAGAGGTATTGTCAAATAGGAGCATTTCCCTTAAACAAAAAATATTTATAGAAATTTCAAACAATGCATGTTAGATTAATGTGTGAACTTTTTATTTTCTATCAACATGAAAAATCTTATTGCAAAAAATACCATCCCCTTGTGTGTGCGGCCCAAGAGCAAGGTGGCCACAAGGGCTCTGTTGGCCCTGTTGATGCTGGGTGGCGTCAGCATTACCCCCATGCCAGGCCTGGATCACAGCGTTTGTGCTGCCGCCACCCAGGCTGACTTAGCCTATATTCAAGAGCGGGTAGAAACGCGCAGTGCGGTGGCCCAAGCTGGTGGTAATAATGTAAACGTGGGGCACTCCAATAACCTTCTAACGGATTTGCGCCTCATCGTGCAGGTAAATCAAGCAGGGGTGGGCTTGCAGCATCCCAATATCGATGCTGTTATGGGTATTCTTGGTAGAGTGAATGGAAATGATACCATAAACCCAGCCCAATATTTGGGCATGATTGATGAAATTGATACCATTGTCAGTCATGGTGGCTTTGTTGGTGCTGCTGCTGCTGTTGCTCAACCTCAAGCTCAACCTCAAGCTCAAGCTCAAGCTCAACAAGAGTGTGAGGATCTGGATGGATTATTGAAAGCAGGGCTAGTTACAATCGTCCCTGCTGCTGCTGGTAACGCGCTTGAAGTGGCGGTGAATGCTCAAATCGATGCCGATCTAACCGCTGTGGAGAATGCTGCCAATGCTGCTGCTGCTGGTGGTGTGATCCAGCAGCGTACCCCTGTATTAAGGGCCTATTTAGATGCCATTGCCGGTGGTAATGCTGATATTACCAACTTTACGGCCACTCTGGATGGCGTTGCAAACGTCACAGCAGGGGAATATCTGGACATGATTGCGGCTGTGGGTGCTGTTGTTGCTGGTGGTGTTGTTGGCGGCGGTGGTGGTGGTGGTGCTGCCGTGAATGCTAAATTGCAAGCAAAACTTGCTGCCGCTGCTCCTGGAAATGAAATTGATCAAGAAGTGCAAAGAAGAGCCGCGGCCCCGCAAGCCCAACAGAACCAGAACCTGCAGATTGGGGCTCCGGTTCAAGTGGGTGGTCAGGGTGTGGGTGGGCCTCAAGTGGCGCAAGTGATTGTGAATCAACAAACATTCGACGCTCAAATAGCGCTCATAGAGGCTGCTATACAAGCACAAGCACAAGGCGGCCAAGTACAAGCCGTCGCCGCTCCAGAATTGCAACGAGTTATTGCCGAG
>JBILXO010000013.1:0-39786 GCA_044378415.1 Holosporales bacterium | reverse complement strand
TCTTCTGCAATCAGTTTGTGTTTAAGCAGCGCATATTCATCCCGAGCACTAGGGTTCTCCTGCAAATGATCCCTAAGCAAAATATTTAATTCAATTTCAGGATCGTTTTCTTCAAAAACATGAAGATTGATATTTCTCTCAGTCGTTCTTATCGTGAAGCTTCTGCGCAGAGGGATATTAAACCCACCCCTATATTTATACCCTATAGCCTCCAATTGTGATTTATCAAAAAACAAATTTCGCACAACTGCGATAATGTCTATCTTAGGCTTAGCCGCCAAACCTGGCACTGACGTTGAGCCGACATGATAAATAGCAATGCAGTTATCAGCTGATGTTTTTTTAATGAGAGCCGCCTCAGCCTCAAATATATTCGACCAATTAGCGTCATAGGGTTTAATTTCAACACGATCTATTTTTTGCATGTCGTATAAATTTGATAAAATATGGTCAATTAATTCACGAATACCAGCACATTGATTGGGGCTATTTTTAGGATCTGATCTTTTAAGGACATCCAGTAGCGATAATAAATTTAATAGATTAACCGCGACGCGCCAATTTCAGGTATCTGGGATTGAATTAAAATTGTTGTAATTTCTGGATCAACACCAACGCTCAAGCAATCCCTTACTACCTCGAAAACATTTTCAGTGATTTTTCCTGGATGTTCAAAGTTATCAGTAAGGGCTTGAACATCAGCGATCATAACGTATTGCTCAAATTCATGCTGTAACTTCACTCTATTTTGCAAAGAGCCAATGTAATGACCTAAATGTAATTTTTCGGTCGGTCTATCGCCGGTTAATATTCTCTTTTTCATTTTGCAACCTTCAAATATTGATACGTATAACGCAGTGCCCGTCCTATAAAATAGCCAGAAAATAATCCACTTACTAAGCTTTCAATAATAGAATATTTAAGTAATAATTCTGGATCTGTTGAATTTAAATATCCAAAATAATATTTAACAATAAAAAATGAAAGTAATATTATAAAAGTTCTATAATTCCCAGGCACTTCGATTGACTTCGCATTTTTTATAACTTTTATTTTATTGTATGCGTGTATCAAGAAACTTGCTATGCTGCCTACCATAATTACCAGACAAAACACCAAGGCATCACTCGAAAGAAATTTTTGATATTGTACGGCTAATAATATTACCGGAATGATAAATATACTTGATAAACGTAAAGTCCTAGTCTGCAAGTGTATGATGCCAACGAACAATATCTCCGCTAATATTATCCAAACCCAAAATGGCGTTCCTTTAATAATTTGTAAAAATTCGCTCATAACTCTTTCCTCATAAAATGGCAGCTGGAATTTTGCGTATAGCCTGATCTCTCAAAATCAATCACATATCCCAGTTTTTCATAGAATGTTTTAGCGCCTTGAAAACTCATTGTGGCAACGGTTGCCATGGTACATCCTGACTTGCGGCCATAGTCATGTACTGCTTCCATCAATTGATGTCCTAAAGCTTTCTTGCGATGATCGGGATGTACCCATAATTGATCCGTATAAATGCTGCCGAAAATCACGCTCCCATTGCAACCTGCAATAATCTGGTTGCGCTCATCTCGAATAAAAAATGCAAAAGGATGAGCCTCACCAAATTCAGGTGTCTCTTGATTGATTTTTTGGATTAAAAAATCAATGTCTGCGCTTGCTGGGGTATATGTGTATTGAATATTTACTGAAGATTTCATACTTCATCCTCCATTTGATCGTCGCCCAAAAACCCACCAACTTGTGCATCCCACAAGTGCTTATAAAGTCCACCTCTAGCAAGAAGTTCACTGTGGGTGCCATCTTCTAGGATTTTACCTTGATCAAAAACCAGGATGCGATCCATATGCAGCAGGGTGGATAAACGATGGGCAATGACCAAAACAGTTTTTTCAGCCCAACCATCCGTCGTCGTGCCCTGCGTTATGGGGTGATTTGCCGTGGTGCGACTATTCATCAACTCCCACAAGGATTTCTGTATCAGGCTTTCGGTCACCGAATCCAGCTGGCTGGTGGCTTCATCAAGAATAAGAATTGGTGCGTTCTTCAGAATGGCTCTTGCTATGGCAATGCGTTGACGCTGGCCACCAGATAGTTTTATGCCCCGTTCTCCAACGAGTGAGTCATAACCTTGCGGCAACGTGGAAATAAACTCATGGGCATGAGCTTTTTTAGCCGCCGATATTACTTCTTCATCGCTGCTATCTGCCCGGCCGTAACGGATATTTTCCATCAAGCTTCTGTGAAATAATGATGGGTCTTGGGGGATCATAGCTATGGAGGCACGTAGAGAATCTTGTGTGACATCCCGGATATCCTGACCATCAATCAAAATGGCGCCGTCTGTCACATCATAAAGCCTTAGGATCAAATTGACGAATGTGGATTTACCGCCACCGGAATAGCCAACAAGGCCAACTTTCTGACCAGCCCGGATTTCGATGGATGTATTTTGAAACAGAGGCTCGGTTCTGAAACCCGTTAAATCCTGTGATCCAATCTGGCCCTGATAATGAAAATTGACATTGTCGAAAGTGATTTGGCCATGTGTGCAGTTTAAGGCTCTAGCGTTTGGCTTATCTAGTATTTCTAGTGGCAACATAAGTGCCGTCAAACTTTGCTTGCATCTACCGACAGCTTTATTGAACTCATCAATTTCACTCATGGTAAACCACATCATGTGGCCCGTTTCCATTGATAAGCCTAAAATGAGAGCAAAATCACCTATGGTCACTAAGTTTTTGCCGTAAAGATGCACAAGAAAATAGCACGAGCAAGCCATCATTATAGCGATAAGCCCTCCCTGAATGCAGTTCATGACAAGGGAGTAAAAATAGGTTGCAGTGTAAGCTTTTTGTTGTTTTTCAAAAAATGGGGCCATTCTTGAATTCTCAAAAGCTTTGCGAGAAAAGATTCTGACATTGCTGTGATTGGATAAAGAATCAACCAGTTCACCTACAACGATTGATTCGGCTGAAGCTTGGGCGTCGCTAAGCATCACTAGTTTTTTGGACATCAAGATGCTTGCGCTTGAAAAGAGTATGAACCAACTAACCAATATGAAACAAAAGATTGGATTTACAAAATAAGCAGCGATGATCGCGGTTAATAATAATGATGCGCCTCTTAAAAAATTGCACGCAACGCTGCTTGTAAGTTTTTCAACACCATCTGCTAAATTCGTAATTTGTTTTGAAGTTTTTCCCGATAAGTTGTCTTGGTAAAATTGATGGGACTTTCCCAGCACATGGTCCATAGAATCCCTAACAATATGGTTGAGAATTAGAGGAATGAATTTGGCTCTGATGTAAGTCATTCCTCGCCAGGTACAATTATCAAATACAATAAAATTCACCACAATAAGGATGGCCGGTACTATTAAAATCGAGATATCGCCACCAGTTACACTTGGTAGTAAGTTGATGACCTGCTTAATAAGCGTGCTGTTAAATGGTCCCCAAAAACCAGCAACCACCGCAAGTGCAACATAAACAATGACGGCAGATTTATACCCTCGCAAAAAATGCCATATGAATGGAAAAAGCGTTTTGGGTAATGGTTTATCTTTATCTGGCATGAACGACCTCTCTCAATTTTGGGTAATGCTTTGGCGGGTAAGCAATGGCGAGCGACCAATAGAATGCCTGCATCAGCACGTGATATGCATGGAACAAACGATGCCCGAGGCCGCTAAATGCAGGATTTATTTAAATAGGTTTTACCAGTATAGTATATCAAAAAGTTACTGTCGGTAAAACTGGCCCTATAAAGTTACAATCGGCACAATTGCCCCAATATTTTAAATTTACTGTCGGTAAAAATCCCTCTTTATATCAAAAAGTTACCATCCGTACAACCGGTCTTGTAAAATTACCTTTCGTAAAACTGACACTATATCAAAAAGTTACTGTCGGTAAAACTGGCCCTATATTGGCCATGATGAATTCAAGTACGTGCATAAAATTATTATGACCCCCAGGATGTTCCAAAAGATTCCCCGCCATCAACGGTAATGCATGATCCTGTTATATAAGACGAATGTGCATTTGATGCGAGAAGCAACAAAGCACCATCCAAATCTTTTGGTGTTGCAACAAAACCCATAGGAATCTGCCCAGCAAACTCTTGTCGTTGTTGATCCGTGCCCAATTTGTGATCTGTCATAGGGGCATGAAAAAGACTGGAAGCTATAGAATTAATCCTGATTTTGTGCTGTGAAAGCTCAGCAACCAAAGACTTTGACATATGAATCACAGCAGATTTAATATTACCGCAAATAAACACGCATCGGCTTTGTGGGGAAGTAAATATTCTTCTATCATTTGGGTATATTGGCTTTTTAGCAATCTGATGTTTATTTTTGAATACGGATATAGGTGTCAAGCCCAGATTGCTCTGGATTTTGGCTGCGTTCACCATAAACTTCAAATTCTGGAAAATGTAAACCTAGGCTGCACATTGTATCAAAGAAAGTGGGAAGATCAGGCTGCCGGAGCCATAGGTTCCAAAAAGGCATGGGATTCTTCTTGCTTCCACAAACTTTCTAGATCGTAATAGGCCCGACTCTCGTCTAAAAATAAATGAACAAAGATCCCATGGGCATCCAGGACAATCCACTGTGTATCGTCGTGTCGACCTTGACTTTTTGCATGAACGCCTTGGGCCTTGCAGGCTTGCTCGACGCTTTGACACAGGGCCCACAGATGGCGACTGGACGTGGCGGAAACCACAATGAAGCATTCTGCAAATGGGGAGGTAACGGGAAAAGATTGGGGATTTCGAGCCTGCTTGTCGTCTAAAACAGACAGCAGATGATCACGCCATTGCGCAATATTCATAGTACATATAGGAATTATAATTTTATATATTATGCCACTATTTTTCACCTATGTAAATATATTATTTTTCATTTTTTTTCAGAATAAATCAGTAATGCATGAAGCACCTTTAATGTGGAAATTTGTGGTGCAAGAATTGAATTTAGGCCTGATAAATCGGATAAAAGTTTCCTATAGCCCTATAAACATGGGGGCAGAGCAGGGTGTATGTACAGATTGGGTGGGCGCAGGGTGCGTGTCTGGATTGGGTGGCGGCGAATACATTGGACCAAATGTGTGCAATTGGTTCATGAGAATTTGGGGGAGGTAAAATAGATCCTATTTTTAGGAAAAATTCTGACCCCAAAAAAAGGGATAGACTGAAAGAAAGGTGCTCTGATGCCAAAAATCAGGCCCGCACTAGAATGTGAGCAGGGTATGTTCAGCTGGTCGTACCCCGAAAAAGAATTGCGACAGCAGTAATTTTTACCCTGATTGCCCAGGGTGCAAACAAAACCCGACCCCAAAAAAGGGATCGGGCTTGGTTTTTTTCAGAACGATTGTCTGTATTCTGACATTATGTCAGAATTTTTTTTACCCAAGGCCATGGAATAGAGTCTGCAAGAGACTCATTCCATTAATAAAACCTTTGTGGTTTTATGCGTCTGCGCTTTCTTTTTGTGCTGCTGCTGCTGCTGCTTTTTTAGCTAGCACTGATTTGCTAAATAGCAGTTTTCCTTTTTTAGCTGGTGCTTTTACTTGTGCCTTTTTACCGCCTTTTACTTGTGCCTTTTTACCGCCTTTTCCTGGTGCTGCTTTTTGTGCTGGTGCTGCTTTTTGTGCTGGTGCTGCTTTTTTAGGAGCAGGCTTCTTGAGGCTGTTCACATAGGCTGTTACAGATTTTTTGACTGCTCCATCTTCCATGTCGTTAATTTCATCTGTTACAGCTTTTAAAAAGTTCTGGTTTTGAAGGGCCGTTCTTAGGTTTTTAATAGCCGAGAGTCCTTTCTTGACGGACTGCGCGGTTACTTCACCCTTAGTATCCTCTGAATCCAAAGCATTCTTGAATGAATCAAACTGTCCAACTCTATTGTTATGTCCTTTAACAAGATTCCGAATAGCTGGTTTTAGACCAGCTTCTTCATCTATTTTATTCTCTAGTGATGCACTGTTGATGATTTTCCTTACTGCAAGAATGTCCATATCTTTGGTTATTTTTACTGCATCTGCTTTTTCACCTTCTGCTTTTTCACCTTCTGCTTTTTCACCTTCTGCTTTTTTGGTTGCATCTGCTTTTTCACCATCTGCTTTTTCGCCTGCTTCTGCTGCTTTTTTGGCTGCATCTGCTTCTGCTGCTTTTTTGGCTGCATCTGCTTCTGCTGCTTTTTTGGCTGCATCTGCTTCTGCTGTTGAGCTAGAAGTGGTGAGTTTTGCCTTTAAGGCAATGTATTTGGCATCGTCTTTGAGATATTTCAAAGCGGCCAGGATGGCCTCTTTATCTACATGTGCTTGGGTTCCTACGAGAATTTCTCGTTGAGACCCATTTGTTTGCATAAGATCAAGAGTTTTTTGTATATTGCGTTCGATTATATCCATCTGGTTGAAAACGCGGCGCTTTCCTTCTGCATCTGCTGCTTTGGCGGTTATTTTTTTGGTCATATCTTGGGTATATTTTTCCAACAAGATAGGTAGATTGATCGGATTGACCTTACCCCTTAAGTCCGCGAGGATACCATTGACAATTTTTTCAGATAGGGGATCGGATTGTGAACCCTTATACTTGACCTTCATCTCAGCAAGATTTTTAGCTTCCTGAAATATCTTTACATCAACTGGTTTTCCTGAGAGCATTTCGTCAAGTGCTGATCTATTCACAGCCCATGCACCACCAGCAATTTCTAGCTTCTTCTTCATCAATGCATCAAGTTGGTTAGAGTTTATTGCAGCAGCAGCAGCATCAGCATCAGCTTTCGTATCTATCTTCCTGGGCATATTACCAACAGGAGCAGCATTACCAGATAGGGCCGCGACATAGGTCTGGGCAAGGGTATCAGCACCATTAGGACCATTAGCACCAACAACAACACTAGGAGAAATATATTTCTTAAAAGCGTCAATCAGGGTATCTGTTTGAGCCGTACCATTTAATATCCCAGCTGTTGCACCTGCAGAGTTATTATTCCAGGTGTGGTTTTCTAGAATATTTTTCAAATTTAGATATCTTTGAAATTCATTTTTTTTCAAAAGGTCTTCTGCATCTATTTTTATGATTTTTTCGGCCAACTCATCTACGGCCTTTGTTACAGGTGCCAATATCGCATCTCTTATATCGTCTGTGCTGACTTTTGTATCGCCAGCAACAGCAACACCACCACCAGCAGGAGCAGTAATTGCACCAGTTACAGCAATTGTTTCAGGCATTGCACTTAGGGCCTTGGCAATAACACCCTGGATGTTAAGAGCTGTTGTAAAGCATACTTGGGTATTTGTAATGGAATCAAGTCTACCAATTGCAGCCACGATGCCATTGATTAAACCTCCTGGCCCAGCCTTGAAGTTGCTGTTATCATTATATTCGCCATGATGCTTTAAGGCAGTGGCGTAGGCGTTGGCATCAGCAGCTTGCACCAGCCCCGCGCCCAAAATTGCAGCCATTTCACCATGAGTTATGGTGTTATTACTGCCTTTTAGTTTTACAACACCGGGATCTCTCAGAAAAGCATCCAGAGCAGCATTCGCAGCTGTGATTTCGGTTTTCTTTTTACTGAATAGTTCTAATTGTGTCTGGGCCAATGCCGTTGCTGTTGCTAGATTCACCTTGTTTAAAATCACAGTACCATCAACAGTTACGGTATCAGAAACATTCAAATCATCAATGTATTTGAATGATGCTATTTTACCTGCCATCTTTTGGGTGTTTCTTACCAAACCACCTTCGATGATGTCATAGGTGGAATTGGCCGATACGGTGCTGTTTGCGCTTGCTGCGGCGAACGCCAACATCAATGCTATTTTATAATTCATGTTCATACTTAACCTCATTTATAAGATGTTTCACCACCCATGGTACAGCACGAATGGATGGGAATCAAGATCTTTTTTCTTAAAATAAGGATAAAGTCCCAAGAGGTCTAGGTGATAACGCTGGTAAAACAATATGAAACAAAGAAAATAAGTCACATAAAAAGATATGATTTTTTATTACAACAGGGCGCCAGAGGCTGTCTCGACCTGCTCTTTCAGGCGTTCCAGCAGGATTTCCGATGGCAATGTCGGGCAAAGGGGGGGTAAGAAAACCACATCGATGGTGCCGGGTTTTTTGAAAAAGCCCTTTGGCCAGAACAGTCCGGAATTCAGGGCCACGGGAACCACCGGCCGCTGCAAATGTTTTGCCAAAATTACCACCCCTTGACGGTACCGTGTGGGCGCACCTGGGTGGGTGCGTGTGCCCTCTGGAAAAATAATGATGGAACGATGCTGGTCGTTCACAGCTTTGTGGGCGCTTTGCAAAAAAACCACCGATGCTGGGGAGGGCGAACGGGAAGAGAATCCTGGGGTCAATGGGGTTGGTGCTGGGGTGGTGGATGATGCGAGAGACGAGGTGTCTGTGGGGATACAAACCCTAGGATCTTCTTTTGCCACAACAGACGATGCTGTGATTGATGGGAGAGATGGGGCTGATGCGGGGGCCGATGATGGGTCTAGAGAGGATGGGCCCTTTGATGGGGCGACTGACGCCTGAGATGCTGTGGCCCCGGATGATGCGGGCGCAATCCTCTTTTTATCTCGTCCCCGAGAAACGGGAATCATATCCATTTTGCGCAACAACCCACCCACCAGAGGAATACCCATCAATTCGGCTTTTAAAACAAAGGCTGGATTGGGTAATATCGTCACAAATACCAGAGTTTCCCAAATCGACTGATGCTTGGAAGCCAGAATGAATGGCCCCTGTGGCAGGTGCTCTTGCCCGCTGATGCGGTGACGCAGACCCAAAAACCAAGCCATAAAGCACACCAAACCCCGACAAAACAGGGTGCCCATAAAAAATGCACAGCGCTGGGGCAATACCAGGACCACCAGTATTAAGGGGGCGAAAAGAATCGTCCATAAGGCCGTGGCAAGATAGAAAGCAGCATGACGCACGCAGGCCAAAACAGTCCCTGGTATTTTGATTGGGGTGTGGGAATTATTATGGGATTCTAGGTTGAGTGCCTGAGATTCTGCACTAGGGCATACTTTGGATTCTGGTGGGTGGGATTCTGGATTGGGGGGCAACCGGGGTGTTGCATTGGGATGCATCATGGGAAAATACAAAGAGGCATGGAAAAATTACTCTTTTATTTTGCTTGTCATGCATGGAAAGTCAATCCTTGGGTGTGCAGGGGTCTTTGATTGTGCAGATTGAGGGCGCGCTTTGGAATGGGTTTCAGATATGGAAATGCAGGGGGATTCAGATATTACAATGGGATTCAGATATAAAAATTGCACGTTGGGGTGAAACAAGGAAAATGGATGTGTGTATGGTGAGGAAAATGGATGTGCACATGGTTGATGCAAGGCCAGATTGCCTAGCCGGGGAGGGCAGCTTTAATGGGGCATGATGAAAAGATGGGGCCACGGGGGGGCTGGGTATCAAGTCCATGAGGATGGCGTACTGTGGTACCCTGGTGTCCAACAGATCCGCTGCATCAAAAGCCCAAGGTATGGTCATGAGGGTGGGCGCGATTCATGACAGAAAATGTGGTAGCAGGCAGAGCAAAAAAAAAGCAGACAAGGCGGACAAGGCACCAATAAAACATGGGAACCAGCTGTTCTGGGATGAAATGAGGGGTCATTCTGGCTGTATCAATCATGGGCATGGGTAGGTCCCTTCGAGATTTCTGGAAATCATGGGGGGGGAGAGCCTGCGGACGCCTTGTCAGAAAAGGTCCATATGTGCCAGTGTGGTTTTAAACTTTTCAGAAAAAAAGATCTTGGTGATATGCGCATTCCATCTGAACTGGTGCCCAGAAAAGATCCATTTGACCTAGAATCTGCCCAGGGGGATGAGGGCACTTTAGACTCTACCCAGGGGGATGAATCTGATCCAACCGTACTGCAGCTGACGCGACAGGTATGGCATTTTTTGATCAAGCACGCCCCGACCATTCCAGAACATCAGCACTGGGAAAAGGCCAAGGGTATTGTTCGGCACCAGTATGCCTTGACTCCGCTGGCCTGGGCATGTGCCCTGACCCAACGCAGCATTCATGGCAAGACCGTTCAATCTTCTGATTTGGATTGGTTTTTTTGCAATTTTGATTATGCGGGGGCGCCATTGTCCCGTATTATTGGGTACGGATGCTTTTTTGGACGTCGCTTTGACCTGAATGAAGCCACATTGGATCCGCGATGGGAAAGTGAAGGCATTGTGGACCTGGTAATAGAAGAATATGGGGCTGGATATGGCTCTTCTGGTCAGGGGCCAAGGCGAATTCTAGATGTCGGCACAGGTTCTGGATGCCTATTGATCCAGCTGTTGCTGCACTATCCAGGCGCCATAGGGTTGGGCCTTGATATCAGCACCAAGGCTTTGGAGGCAGCAATGTGCAATGCTCAACGCCATGGAGTTTCAGATCGGGCATACTGGAGGCCCAGTGACGGATTGAATTATTTTTGTAAAAAAGTATTTTTCCATGGGCTAGATGGGCTGGATGAAGTGGGGGAACCCGATGAGCTGGGAAGACTGGGTGAGGTGAATGAAATTTTGTGGGAAAAACATCCTGAAGTTTGCTCTGCAAAATCACAGAAAAATTTAAAGAACGCCCATGATGCATGGGGAAAAATCTCGAGCAATGACCCTGCTGTTGAGCAGCCCAATGGTGTTGCACCCACCGCAGCGGTCAAAAATCCTGATGGCCAGTCCATCGTTGCAGACATTGGTGTTTTGACCCATGCCTTTGAACTTGGTGAAAACCATCCTGCAACATCCAATCGTCAAGGTCTGTTTGACATTATTGTCAGCAACCCACCCTATGTACCCACAGCATTTCCATTGCCCGATGATGTAAAAAAGTGGGATCCAACATTGGCATTGGATGGTGGGTGCGATGGATTGGATGCGTATCGTGCATGGATTGGACCCATGGTTCAGAAATTAGTGCCAGGAGGCGTCTTGGTTTTGGAAATGGGATGGGATCAGGGGGACGCTGTGTGGGATCTGTGCCTTGGGGCAGGTCTGGTTCAAGGGGGTATTGCAAAAGATTTAGATGGAAAAAATAGATATGTTTGGGGACGATTAAAAAAAGAAATCGTCTGAACTGAATTGGGATCCGCTGGCTTAAAACAACGGGGCGAATCTTGTTTGTGGGGAGGAGGCCGCTGGACCGCAGGGACTTTGATTGCCCAGATTCTTGACCCCTGGGCAAAGGCTGAAATCTGAAATTTATCCAGTAACTTTTTTAAAAAGAAGGCATTATTTTCCAGATTTACCCAAAGTTTTCAATCTTATAGAATTCTTTAGTACTGTAAAAAATTTGAGGATACGTTCAAAACCAGGTGCCAGGCAGCACCATTGCTCCTTGGGCAAGAACTGGTGGGGCGGGATGACACACCTTAACCCCCTCAATTCCAGCTCTTACCATAGAGACAGATCAAACCACTTGGGATGGTGCAGCCAATAGCTGTGGGCATGCCATCGTTTCCACCCCTACAATCAGTGCTTCTGATTTTCTTTGCACCCATAAATCAGCCCATCATGTCATCGCCCATATTCAGATAGCTGAATTTCTTTCTTGGTACACCTTCCTCATTGAATCCCAGATTAAAGGCATCTTTATTTTTAAGACTTATTATTGGATTCGAAGAAATATTTAAACTGGCGAGATTATTTTTGCTTTTTTCTACTTTTTTTTTGAACCATTTTTACCGGCCTCTCCATCTGTATCTCCAGAGGCACTTTCTAAGGATTCTAATCCTTCATCAGTAATTTCTTTTGCGGCATCTTGCTTTTCTTCCATTCCACCTTCATTGCCATCTTTTTTATTTCCTTCCATTGGCATTTTATTTGCTGTATCCAGGGCAGCGACTTCAAGATTTTTTGAATCTGTGGTGGAGTTCGCAGCCAATTCTTTTCCTGCAGCCGGAGAATCTGCATCCCCTTGCTTTTTTTTCCAACATCCCGAAAGGGCCAGAGCAACACCACATAAAACCCCTATATTTAACATTTTTTTCATAACATTTCTCCTTTTTTGTACGTTCAGATCAGTATGCCAATATAGAGTGGATAATGTGTTAAAGGAATTGGGGTATTTTAAGGTGGCGCTTTTCTCGAAAATTTTGGACAGGCTTTTTTGGTGTAATCCCCACCTTACCCATAATATACCATGCCCTACCCACATCTTTGCTTGAAGGCAGGGAATGGAAAGTGGTAAAATCCTAGCATGGACCCCAACATAAATTCCCATGAATTTGTCTGTTTTTTTACCCAAAACATCTTTGCCCATGAAAGGGCGCTTGGCCGAACAGGAATTACACTGGTTGAACCGGTGGCAAGAAATTGGACTGTATAAAAAGTGGCGAACACTGCGCAAGGGCGATCCCTTATTTGTTATGCACGATGGACCTCCCTATGCCAATGGACCCATTCATTTGGGACACGGTTTGAACAAAATTTTAAAAGATTTTACCGCGCGTTGTCGCTTTATGACAGGGCACGACGTATCCTTTGTTCCAGGATGGGATTGCCATGGACTGCCCATAGAAACCCAGATTGAAAAAGAGTATTTGCAGAAAAAAATACAACGCAATGAAGTTGATGTCCTGCAGTTTCGCCAAGATTGCAGGGATTTTGCCCAAAAGTGGATCCATGTGCAAAAAACAGGATTTCAGAGATTGGGCGTTGTCGCGGATTGGGAGAATCCCTATGCCACCATGGATCCCGTCTTTGAATCCCGCATTTTGCATCATTTTTACCGCATGGTTTCCAAGGGATACATTTATCGTGGGCTGAGGCCTGTTTTATGGTCCCCAGCAGAGCAAACTGCTTTGGCAGAATCCGAAGTAGAGTACCAAGATATCACATCGCCATCCATCTATGTGCGCTTTCCCCTTATTCATGGGCCCAAAGGATGGGAAGGGTCAAGTGTCGTCATATGGACCACAACACCCTGGTCCTTACCTGGCAACAGAGGGATAACCTATGCACCAGAAGCCGAGTACGGATGTTACCAGATCACGGCGGTGGCAGAGCATTCCTTGGCATGCGTGGGTGAAAAAATCATCACAGCTGTGGATTTGTGGGCCAACGTTTCAGCGGCGGCTGGTATTGAGGGGAGTAGCATTCTAGGAACCTGCTTGGGAACAGATCTGGGCCAATGCATGGCAGAACACCCTTGGAAAAAACTAGGATACACCCATGACGTCCCTTTGCTTGCAAGCGAATATGTGACAACAGAAACGGGAACGGGTCTGGTTCATACTGCCCCTGGACACGGCGTCGAAGATTTTGAAATTGGAAAACGCCATGGTCTGGAAGTTGCTTCCCCCTTATCAGAAAGGGGTATTTTCAGAGTTGACGTCCCGCTTTTGGCTGGATTAGAAATGCGCAATGCCTATCCCGTTATTCGAGAGGCACTGATCCAGCAAGGGGCATTGCTGGCCGAATCGGCTTATACCCACAGTTATCCCCACTCTTGGCGGTCCAAAAAACCATTATTTTATCGAGCGACATCCCAGTGGTTTATTGCTCTGGATGGAAAATTGGCCTTGCGAGAAAGGGCCCTGGCGTCTTTGCCATTGGTGGAATGGTACCCAGGTGGAGCAGAAACACGCATGCAAACCATGCTATCCAGTCGTCCCGATTGGTGCATTTCTCGGCAACGGGTGTGGGGTGTTCCCATTGCCATGTTTTTACACCATGAAACAGGGCAAGTCTTAGAAGACCGGCAGGTTTTTCAAAGGATCACAGATCGTGTGGCCCAGGAAGGTGTGGATTTTTGGTTCACCGATGGCGCACACAGCGTTCTGGATGGACTCTATGACCCTGCCCATTGGATCAAAAACCAAGATATTATTGATGTGTGGTTTGAATCTGGCGTAACCCATGAAATCGTCTTAAAAGACGGCGTTCCAAAAACGGCCATTGGGCCTGTGGAATGGCCAGCATCCGTGTATTTCGAAGGATCGGATCAGCATCGTGCTTGGTTCCAATCGTCCCTTGCCACAGCAATAGCCTTGGAAAATCAGGCACCCTATCGCGCTGTGGTCACCCATGGATTTTGTCTGGATCAACAGGGTCGAAAAATGTCAAAATCTTTGGGCAATGTGATCAGTCCTCAGGACATTGTGGATCGTCATGGGGCGGATATTTTGCGCTTATGGGTGGCTTACGAAGACTATCAAAAAGATGTGCGCATGGGTCCGGCAATTTTGGATCGTGTGACGGACATGTATCGGCGTTTGCGCAATACGTTGCGATTTTCTTTGGGCGCATTGGATGGCTTTTCCCCAGAGGAATACCAACCCGTAGCAGAAATGAACCTGCTAGAGCGCTGGGTACATCATCGCCTTTACCAATTGGATCAAGAGATTCATGGGGCTATGGCTGATTATAATTTTCAGTCCATTGTCAAATCTGTTTATGCATTTTGCAATCAAGATCTGTCGGCTTTTTATTTCCATGTCTGTAAGGATGTGCTGTATTGTGACGGTGTGGATTCGCCTTTGCGTCAGCAAATACGAACCACTTTGCTCCATGTTTTTGTACACGTCTCTCATTGGTTGGCCCCATTTATTTCCTTTACAACAGAGGAATCCTGGATGCATTTTGCCCGTGATGTCCTTGGCCTAACAGGATCCTTGGATGCATTGGATCCAGAAAATCGACAGCGGCCCCTGATGCCTTTTTTGACTCAAATGGGATTGGCTGCAGATTCAGATGTGTGGAGCATTCATCTCAATACCATGCCACGGGTACCGGGATCTTGGTATCAGCCGGCCGATGATCGTACCGTAGAGCGTTTGCGTACCATTCGTTCTGTGGTCACCAATGCTTTGGAACGCGCTCGAGAAGAGAAAAAAATAGGCGACAATTTGCAAACAGCCCCCATTGTGGTTTTGGGGCCCCAGTGGCACGACTTACCCATGGAGGATTTTGCCATGTGGTGCGTGACGTCTGATGTCCAAATAGACCGGGTGACCCATGCTTTTTCTCAGGAAAATCCCGGTGATTTTATTGAAAAAGAAGGTTATGTCATTGGGGCCGATGGTATTGCCATTAAAGTCATGGGTGCTGGTGGGCAGAAATGTCAACGGTGCTGGCGTTGGGGCTCTTCTGTGGAGGGGCGCTTGAGTCAGGTCGATGGTTCTGGTGAGCAAGAAGAGGGTTCTGCCAGTGCAGCAAATGGCTCTGATGAGCAAGAAGACGGGGCGCCGGTGCATCAGGATTTGTCCATGGGATTCCTAGATCTTGCACCTATGGCAGATGCGGTTCTGGAATTACCGCCGGTGTTGTTGTGTCCACGTTGTTGGGATGTGGTTCGGAAGGACTAGTCTCCTCAGAAGGAAGAATGCCCATGGCAGAGGGGGGAGGCTGAGTTCTGGAGGGAGGGGGCAAGAATAGCCAAAGTTAGGGGGTGGGGCAGCACTGCCCCCTTTGTATTTTGAGACCATACATTTTAGGAGGTTTTAGGAGGGTATATAGCAATGCTCATGCCTATGATACAATCAAGACCATATAATATAATGGAGGAAAAATGACTTTTGCAAATAAACTTGTCATCGTAGTCAATAAAGATATTGATGTAGGTGTAGGCATGAATGCCGTTGCCCATGCTTCTTTTGCGATTGGAGCTTTACTCGGAGAAGATACGTGTTTCTTGCAATCCAATATTGATGCAAGTGGTAATGACTGGAAAGTATCTGGCATGCCTTATATTGTTGTTCGAGGCAAATCAAACGAAATCAAGAAAGCGGTTTTAGCTGCAAAGGAAGCGGGTATGACACAACTCGCCTTTGTAGATAGCATGACCGGTGGTACCTACTTAGAGCAGATTGATAATATCGCCAAAAAGCATCAAGATGAACACATCTATTATGCGGCTGTTTCTCAAATCACTAAAAGATTTTCGTTGTACAAGTGAGTCCAACACTTTCAACCCAAAAACTTCTTCTTGCTCGGACCAAAGCACTGGTACGTTATTCATCAAGTCAGCTCATTTTAAGTGCCTTGGCTGCTCACCAAATAAAGTGGCATGGGCAACAGCGTCCCATCATGGAGAAAACCCATCAAAAAAGCCCTCATCATCCCTCTATTTATTTGGATCGATTCAGTCAGATGTTCCCATTAATTCTTCAATAATACACGATGCACCATCAACATAAAGCAACTTATGGCGAGGAAATAAAGTGGCATGGGCAACAGCGTCCCATCATGGAGAAAACCCATCAAAAAAGTAAAGATAGAAATCACAAAGTAATTGAAAAACCCAAACAAGCTTGATGCTGTTCCAATGGCATGTTTGTAATCCATCAGCGCCAGTGCAAGACCGTTGCTAACCACCATGCATATCCCAAAAGCAACCATCATTTGTGAAATAATGGTCATTGTTATGAAGGCTGGGGCAGAAAAAGCCAGTATAAAGTGGTGGGTTGCAGCGATACTGCTAAAAATTGTGGTTGCAAAAGCAACGATACCCAGGCCATAACCCATGATTTTTTTGGAGGAGTGACCATTGTGCAGCTTTTTGGAAAAAAGTCCTCCCAACAGTGCTGCCAGGGCAATAGCCATAAAGCTGAGTCCATAGTGACTGGGGGAAAGGCCCAGTCCTTTGATAAGGTAAAAAGATCCTTCGGCAAAATAGCTAAACGATATGCCGTTACAGGCCGCCACAATCAGGCCGAATCCCAGTACTTTTTTATCCATTATAAGTTGCTTTGCCGTGCCCCACATGGATACTTGTTTTCGGGAAGCAAGAGGGTGGGTTTCTGGCAATTTTGTGGTTACAAAAAAAGTAAGGATTGCTGCGAATACAATTAAAAAGATAAAAATGTTCCTCCAGCCGAATTGTTGGGCAATGATTCCGCCGCACAAAGGCCCCAATGCTGGAAATAATGACAGGGCGCTGCCAATGGCAGAGTAGGCTTTTCCCAGCTCTGGCCCATGGAATACATCTCTGCAAATGGCCTGACCAAGAACGCTGCCTATGCTGCCACCAAAGGCTTGGATGCAACGACTGATCATCAGCATTTCAATGGAATTTGAAAAATAACAGCCCAGACAACCTACAATGAAGACCAATATCCCTGCAATGATACAAGGTTTTCGACCCAATGAATCGGACAATTTGCCCCAAAAAAGTGATCCAATGGCAAATCCAAAAAGGTAAATGGTCAGCGTATACTCTGCCATTGATTCTGATGTGCGCAATGTCTGACTTATATCGGGCAAAGAGGGCGTGTAGACGGTTTCAGAAAGCTGAGGCAGCCCTACTATAAGAACAACAAGCCAAATAGCTGGCAGGTACACTTGTGTCACAAGAAATTTTAGATATTTGCCTTGTGTGCAATATATAGTAAATTAATGGATAAATACAAGCTGTTCTATCAAGGGGGGGGGCGAACATAGTCTAACGGACCGGGGACAGATTGGGTAAAATGGGGAAAATAATTGCAAATATTGCACAATAGAGTGCACGGGAATTTTGAAAAGATGGCACCTGAAAGAGATGTGTCTGAGAAAAATAGCTAGATGAAGGGTACGAAGCAGGAAAGATGTCTGGTCCGCAAGATCTCTGGCAAAAATCCTGTCGACTGAGGCAAAAATGCCGACTGAGAGGGAGGAGTCTGGTAAAAATGTCTGGCAAAAATGCGGACTAAGAGGGAGGAGTCTGGTAAAAATGTCTGGCAAAAATCCTGTCGACTGAGGCAAAAATGCCATCTGAGAAAAATAGCTAGTGGAAAAAGTACGAAGCAGGAAAGATGGCGATCATGAAGATACCAGGTCCGTAAGCTCTCGCAGCGGCCCATCAAAAAAGTTATTTGGCTAAAATTCTAATCAAAAAAAGTTATCTATGAATTCTAAAAAAACCTCTCCAATGTTTTAAACAAAGGAGAGGTGGATGTGGGCTCTGAAAACCAAGACAGCGTCTAAAAGAACATCCATTAGGGGTCTAAAGAAAATCCGTCAGGACGAATCTACCAACGATAGTGGGCAAAAGCTTGGTTTGCAGCCGCCATTTTGTGGGTATCCACACGCTTTTTAACGGCAGATCCGGCTTCTTCGCAAGCACTCTTAATTTCTGCAGCCAACCGAGCGACCATGGTTTTTTCAGACCGGGCTCTGGCGGCATTGATCAACCAACGCAAAGCCAATGCTTGGGCACGATGGGGCTGAAGGGGCATAGGAACCGGATAGGTTGCACCGCCGACACGACGAGAACGCACCTCAACAGAAGGGCGGACATTGGCAATGGCTTTTTGCACCGCTTCGGAACCATCTTGGGATTCATCAAGAATTTCGATGGCACCATAAAAAATGGATTCTGCTTTGGACTTTTTCCCTTCCCACATCAAGGCATTGATAAACTTGGAAAACAAAATGCTGTCATAGCGCGAATCGGGCTGAACAACTCTTTTTTCCGCTGAACGACGACGGGACATACACTAATTCTCCTATTTTGGTTTTTTAACGCCATATTTTGAACGGCTGCGCTTGCGATTTTTAACGCCCTTCAAGTCGTACACACCACGTACGATGTGGTATCTTACACCGGGCAAGTCCTTGACGCGTCCACCACGAATCAAAACAGAAGAGTGCTCCTGTAAAGTGTGGCCTTCCCCAGGGATATAGGCTGTAACTTCGTAGCCGTTGGTTAAACGTATACGAGCAACTTTACGCAACGCAGAGTTTGGTTTCTTTGGCTTTGTTGTAAAGACCGAAAGACATACGCCTCGTTTCTGAGGGGATTCCTTCAAGGCTGGAGACTTGTCTCGAACCGTTTGAGGCACACGGGCCCCACGAATGAGCTGATTAAGTGTTGGCATGCATATTCCTTAGCGCTTAGAGAATTGTGGTGCGCGACGGGCCTTTCGAAGACCTGGCTTTTTACGCTCCACTTTGCGAGAATCCCGTGTTAAAAGCCCAGCGGCCTTTAAAGAGGATCTTAAAGAGGGTTCATAGAGCTGCAAAGCCTTGCTGATCCCGTGACGAATGGCTCCGGCTTGACCAGAAGATCCTCCACCCTGAACCGTGCAAAACACATCGTAGGCATTAATGCGATTGGCGTTTCGAAAAGGCGCACTCAGAACTGCCAATAAAGACTCTCTTGGAAAGTAATCTTCCTTTGTCCGGCCGTTGATTGAAAATTGACCCCGTCCGCCTGGCTTGATCCATACCCGTGCAATGGATGTTTTCCTTTTTCCGGTGGCATAAATGCGACCCTTGGAATCGGTGACATCTTTATTCTCTTGTGGCTCTGGTGCCAGTTGATCTTTAAGATCTTTCAAACGATCCCAAGAAAGATAATCTTTCACTATTTACGACTCCTTTTTACGATTTTTGACGTTCCATGACCCGATATCCAACATCAAAGGCTTTTGAGCCTCGTGCAGATGATTTGGGCCTGCGTATACATATAAATTTTTCATGCGTTCGCGACGCAATGGACCGGCTTTCCCCAACATTCTCTCGATGGACTTGCGAATAACGCGCCCCGGATAGGCACCTGCTAAAACTTCTGATGGCAAAGAGTGCTTGATCCCACCTGGATATCCAGTATGACGATACAAGGGCTTATCTTTCCCCCCAGTAAAATGAACTTTACTGGCATTGACAATGACAACGCGTCCACCATGATTCATATGAGGTGTCAAAATGGCTTCATTTTTACCTCTTAAAATTTTGGCAATAACCGCGGAAATGCGCCCAACGACCAAATCTTTGGCGTCAACAACATACCACTGTGGCTTCATGTCTCCAGCTTTTAAACTAAAGGTTTTCATAAATTGATCAACAAAAATACCCTTCCTTTTTGTCAGAAGTTGCGATAAAAGTCAATAGCCCCCCAAACTTTATCCCAATTCCCATATTTTTTATGGATGGAATCCCAGACCCCCAATAGACATGGCGTCACAGTGAGGGCTCAAATTGTCTTTTAAGACATCACAAGGCTGTACTTCTTAGGCATAGCCAGAAATCCTCTGCAGGATAATCGGCATAGGGCCAGGTCATAGGGGTTGCATTTTATGCCGAAAATTGCTTTGATCAAGCCAAAATAGGTCTACGAGAAATAAAAAATGGCAAAAATTGGTATCGTAGGGGTTGGAAACATTGGTGGCGCATTGGCACATAGCTTGCTGTGCGAACCCAATACCCAATTGTTTTTATACGACATCAAGACATCCATGGCCAAGGGTAAAGCCAAAGATCTCCGCCAGGCTGCTGTCATCGCAGGACATTCCAATACCCGAGTTCACGCTGCAGATGATTTGCGCACTCTCGTAGAGTGCGATGTCATCGTCGTGATTGCTGGACTGGCACGTCAACCCGGAATGGACCGCAATGCCTTGCTGACAGCCAATGCAGAGATTATGCGAGCCATAGCAGATCCTTTGAAAAACACACAGGCTGTGGTTGTGGTGGTAACCAACCCTGTTGATACCATGACTGGTCTAATGACCCGATTGTTGGGGCTGCCATTTGGACGCGTTGTGGGTATGGCCAGTGTACTGGACGAGGGGCGCTTTTGCTCTGCCATAGCCAAAATTTTGAACATTGATGCTGCTGGTGTGACAGGATGTGTCGTTGGGGCACACAATGACTCTATGGTTCCCTTGCTCTCATCCATTCGATGGGGAGGCATGCCCTTGACCCCCGATCAGCTGGATCGCCTTATTATCGGCGGTGTCACGGATCAAACCCGTCGAGGAGGATCGAATATTGTGCAATTATTGGGCCAGGGATCGGCCTATTACGGTCCGGCAGAGGCCATTAAAGTCATGGTCCGTGCCATTATTTACGATGAAAATCGTCTTTTGCGCTGTTCGGTAATGTTGCAAGGGGAATACGGTGGCGTGCGTGATGTGTGCTGTGGAACGCCTGTTATTTTAGGGCGCACCGGTGTTAAGGAAATCATAGAATATCCCCTGAACCCAGAAGAGCAAAAATTATTTCAAAACAGCTTAAATGCCCTGAAAGAAGAGTCTGCGCTGGTCCCTGCACCGTTGCCCCATTCCAACGAATCTGATTTGAGGCCCTAGAAATTTTACGGGATTGTATAATGGGTTAGGGTGAGGTAGAAGCAGACAGTCAGCTGCCCATTGGAAATGATTGGGGGCCTATGTGGGGGCCAGGGGATCTTTGCCTTAATCGCATCTGACTCCACCTAGTCTGTGACCACCCCATTCAATGTGCTGGGGCGGAATCAATCTGTTGCGGGGCTGTTACCAACCTGCTGTGCATTGTTTCGGGCTGTCACCCATCTCCTAAGAGTTGCTTCAATCTCCTGGGAGGGGCGACTCCCCCCGTTATAGGTGGGGCATTGGTGTATGTGTAGATTTTCCAGAAACAGCTTCCCATCTAATAAGGCCATTCAAAAATCAGTGGCAAGAATAGGCTGTAAAATGAAAATACTTTTTACTGAACCAATTTTTACGCCATTAATTTTAATTTAATATCATTTGGAATATAAGAAATATATCAAATATTTGATTTTTGAAAAAAATACAGAACTCTCTGCATTCTATGGGGATCGTACTACAGGAATTTTTTATATTTTCAGTACTTGGAACTCAGATCTTAAGATGGCAATTGCCTCTAAAAAGCCTTATTCGTACACTCATTCATCCGAAAGTGACCCATTGGGAAGGCCAAAAAAAGCCCAATCAGGGTAGGGTGCTGGCGCCTTGGAAGAACAGTGGTTTTTCATCAAGTACTGGTATATGGACAGATGTTGCCTGGGCAGAGCATGGGATTGGGGTACCGAGAATGTTGGGGAGGATTGTAAGAATTATTGGGCAGCAGGAGGCACTTTGCCGTTGGATTCACTCCAGTGGGGTGGGTTTTTTACCCTGCCAGTGGAAGAATTTGAAAAGTTCGAATTAGGGGAATTTGAAAAATTGGAATTAGGGGGAAATCCAGACATGACATTAGGTTCTTTTTCCATTCTAATCTCTTTTTCAAAATTAAAGTCCATACATGTAAGATGGGCGTCGGAAATCATTTGGCCACGGGTTTTCCAAGCAACGACAACATGGGCAATAGGCTGTATTTTATCGGTTTGGCTGGATGCCCAAAAAGTCAAACCATCGTTGCCATTCATGCGAGGCGCGTCAGGTATATTGGTGGGAAATGGAATGCGTTGCCCCTGGGATAGTGGTGCCCCCCATCCTGCATGTCCATGGCTGACCAGGATCACAGCAATTCCGTCAAATCGTGGCTTTGTTTTTGGCTTGCCGTCTAGACCCGTTGTAGGCTTGTACCTCTGATTATTATCTGTAATGCCAGAATTTACCGATTTTCCAGATTCGACAACATCCAGTGCGCTGGGATTTTTAAAAAATTTTTCGCACAATTGCTTTTGAAAATGAACACCTGTACAGATCAAATTCACATCCACGGCATACGTCATCCAGTGCCCAAATCCATCCTTGGCAACCCGGATTGGCAGACCCAGTGATCGATAAGGCACAATGCCTGGTTTCAGAGGGGTTGTATTGTCCGAGGGGCGAATGCTCTCCCCCCACACAGAGCTGCTCAAAGGGCTTGGAAAGGGAAGGCCCCCATTTTGTTCTAAATGTTGGGCCAAAGCCTGAAAGATCAGTTTTTGGTGGTAAAGGGTGATTCGATGTTTCCGCAGATTGTTGTGGGTGCGCCATGCTGCAAAACCTGGACCCAATATAAGGCCAAAGATCATCATGGCAATGGCGACTTCGATCAACACAAAACCCCTCTCATCTTTCCAACCAGGTAGGCGGAATAGACGGGCCAAACCCAATGAGCAGATGGTCCTGGAAACAATCCGGGCAAAACCTGAAAAACAGTGGGCAGGTAAAACAAGCTTCACTCTAGCACACTCTCTAAAACCGCAATTTATCCCCTTCCTTATAGCGCTCGACATAAGCGGAATCTTCCGTGTTCACCACAATCTGAACACCAACTTCAATATAGGGCGGCACCATGACGCGCATACCATTGGTAAGGCGTGCTGGCTTATAAGATGAGGCCGCTGTTTGACCTTTGACCACGGGGTCAGCCTCTTCTACGGCCAATACAACTTGGGAGGGAAGGGTGACAAATAGGGGCAAATTATCATAAAAACCAACTTTAACACTCATTCCAGGTTGCAAAAAATCAGCAGATACATTGAAAAGAGAGGGTTCCAGGGTCACCTGATCATAGGTTTCAGGATTCATAAACGTGTAATTGGTCCCATCCTGGTACAAAAAATTGTACTCTGTTTCGTCGATAAACAAACGCTCTACGTCCTCTGCAGCCCTGAATCGCTCATCTTTCTTGGTGCCATCGCGCACATCCCGCAACACAACGCACATATAGGCGCCACCTTTTCCAGGTTGGGTGTGCTGGGTATTGACCACGGCCCAAATTCGATTTTGGTGAGAAATAATGTTGCCTGGGCGCAGGGCATTTCCAGAAACTTTCATAACATTCTTATCTTTGGATTGCTGGGGATATTGTGAGATAAGGTTGGGGGCAAGGCAAGCATCTTGGGATGAAATTTTTCTCCTTTTGACGTATTTTGATGTCAATGGTCGCGAAATGTAAAAAATTCAATGATGAAAATACCCGGTGGCAACAACGGCCAATCTTACCACGCCCCATCTTGTTTAGAGGTCGGGCCAACATCTCTATCCGTGGTCAGAGCTGGACATGAACCTGACACCCATGAGATTCCCAGTTTTTTGAAAAATATTTCTCTTAGGGTGAGCCCACTGCCACTTCTCTATGGGGATGCATGTATGGTCATGCAAAAACTGGTTCAAGGTGTAAAAACAGGCAGCGAGCCAGAAGCCCTCTGGTTTTTAGAGCACCAGCCTGTCTATACCTATGGTGTGCGGACAGAGCGGGCGCATATTGCAATGGCGGAAAAAACAGGCACACCGGTTTGTTTATCGCCTCGAGGAGGGCAATTGACGTTTCATGGTCCGGGACAGCGCATTGTGTATGCCGTGATTCATTTGCGCAAGCGTCGCATGGGGGCAGCAGACTATGTGGCTTTGCTGCAGCATTGGATCGTATCGGCATTGGCACGCTGCGGTGTCAACAGCTGGGTCCTTCCAGAATATGTTGGGGTTTGGACAGCTCTGGGTAAGGTGGCGTCTATTGGTGTGCGTGTTTCTGGTGGGGTCAGCTCTCATGGGCTAGCAATCAACGTAACCCGGGGTGGGAAGGGCTTTGAGCCTGTTGTGCCCTGTGGATTGGCCGATGTATCCATGACGGCTGTGCAGGACGCCGTTCCTGATGTGACACTCAAGGATATTGACCAAGCATTGATGGCCACGCATCCTTTTTAAATATCAAGAAGGGTTTGTTTCAGGGTTGCTTTTTATGGGTTTTCAATTAGAATAGGGGCGTGTATTTGCAGGTTTAATGGGGCTGTAGCTCAGTTGGGAGAGCGTGTCGTTCGCAATGACAAGGCCAGGGGTTCGATTCCCCTCTGCTCCACCATATAGCAGTGCTGCTTTTGGTTACAACAAGGAAAATATGATTCAATCTTTTGAACGATTTATAGCCTGGCGCTATCTGAGATCCTCTAAAAAAGAGGGATTTGTGTCTGTTATCTCTACCTTTTCCTTCATAGGCATTGCCTTGGGTGTGGCCACGTTGATCGTTGTGATGTCGGTCATGAATGGTTTTCGCTATGAGCTGATGAATCGTATTTTGGGATTCAACAGTCACTTGACGGTATTTGTTCAAGGCAAGCCATTGGATTTAGAAAAAGTAAGGGGCATTCCTGGGGTTAAAACGGTGAACCCTGTTCTTGATAAGCAAGCCATGTGTCGAACAGAACATGGGGTCACTGGCGCCATTGTGCGCTGTGTGACACCGTCAGATTTGATGGAAAAAAAACTGATATCTGACAACATTCTTCAGGGATCCATACAAGATTTTCAAAGGCCTGGTCATATTGTTGTGGGCTATAAATTGGCGCGCACATTGGGCATTTCAACGGGCGGCATTATTGGGGTAACAGGAGCCGAGGGCCAGCCCACGGCTTTTGGGACGGTGCCCAGGGTTCAAAATTTTAAAATAGCCGCCCTATTTGACAGCGGAATGCACGAATACGACAGTGCCTTTTTGGTGATGCCTTTGAAAGAGGGTCAAGATTTCTTTGAAGTACCCACCATCACGGACTATGAAGTTTTTTTAAACAATCCCGAAAATATATCCGAAATAAAGGCGCGTATTTTATCCTTAGGTGGGGTGAGAATTCAAGATTGGCGGGAAACAAACAGCCATTTTTTCAAGGCCATCCAGGTCCAAAGCAACGTCATGTTTTTAATTTTAACCCTCATTGTGATTGTTGCTGCTTTTAATATTGTCTCTTGCCTCGTCATGTTGGTCAAAGACAAGACACGAGATATCGCTGTTTTGCGCACTTTGGGGGTATCTCAACGGGCCATTATGCGTATTTTTTGCTACACCGGTTTGTGGATTGGTGGCATGGGGACATTGGTTGGTGGCATAGTGGGCCTCTTGTTTTCATCCAATATTGAATCCATTCGCAGGGGGCTGGAGGCCCTTTCGGGGGTAGAATTTTTTCGTGCTGAAATTTATTTTTTATCGACTTTACCTGTACGCATCGACGGAAAAGAAGTTGCAATGGTGGTGAGCATGTCCCTGATATGCAGCTTTTTGGCCACATTGTACCCGGCATGGAAGGCTTCGCGACTGAATCCTGTAGAGGGTTTGCGCTATGAGTAGTCCTAAAAACATCATTTTAGATGTTTCACAGCTGTCTTATCGATATCCCGGTGATGCATCCCAGCACGAGGTATTGAAGGACATTTCTTTTCAACTAGAGCGACAACAGCGGGTGGCCCTGATGGGGGCCTCTGGGGTTGGAAAGTCGACCTTCTTGCATCTTTTGGGTCTGCTGGATACACCTGTTTCTGGGGACATTGGTTTGCGTGATGGCAATCAAATGATTTGGACACGTCCATTAAAGGACAGTCAGAGGACGGCATTGCGGGGGGAATTGATCGGCTTTGTTTACCAATTTCACCATCTATTGGGAGAATTTACTGCTCTTGAAAACGTGATGTTGCCCCAATTAATCGCAGGCAGATCTGATTCTGGGGCCAAGATTAAAGCCAGGGAATTATTGGATTTGGTTGGCTTGGGGGATCGGGAAAAATATTTACCCAGCCAATTATCTGGCGGTCAAAAACAGCGCGTGGCCATTGCCAGAGCTTTGGCCAATGATCCTGATATTTTACTGGCCGATGAACCTACAGGAAATTTGGATGAAGTCACTGCTCAGGAAATTTTTGATCTTTTTTTCTTGTTGGGTCAACAACGCGGGCTCAGCGTTTTAATGGCCACACACAATCCCCTATTGAGTGCTCAATTTGATCGTGTGGTGTACCTCTATGGTGGCGGATTGCACGATACGCCTCAGTAAGATCTCCCTGATAAATAGGCCTTGCTGGAGGCACCACAATGATTTCAAAAGATATTTTTTGCGCACTTTTTCCATTTGTTTTGTTGAAAAAATTCGCAATCCTGTGTATAATAAAAAGGTCATTTAAGGATTTTGCGTTATGACTGTTCAGAGATCGCATAAAGAGGGTGCAGCATTGCAAGAGAATCGTGTGGCGCCGTTGAGTCCAGCTCTGACTTATCACGCGTACCCATCTCCTGGAAAATTTGCCACAATTCCTACAAAAAAATTATCAGAGGCAGGGGATTTGGCCCTGGCCTATTCACCGGGGGTTGCAGAAGCCTGTGACATCATTGCCAGGTATCCAGAAGCGGTGTCTGATTACACCATGCGACAACATTTGGTTGCTGTCATTTCCAACGGAACCGCTGTTTTAGGGTTGGGCAATATTGGGCCTTTGGCGGCCAAGCCCGTGATGGAGGGGAAGGCTGTTCTTTTCCAGGTCTTTTCAGGTCTTAATGCCATTGATTTGGAAATCAACGAACAAGATCCAGAAAAACTCATCGACATTATTGCCAGCCTGGCCCCATCATTTGGCGCCATTAATCTGGAGGATATTAAGGCTCCAGAGTGTTTTCGCATCGAATCTGCTTTAAAAGAGCGTCTGGATATACCCGTATTTCATGATGACCAACACGGTACAGCCATTACAGTATCCGCAGCCATTCTGAATGCACTGGAATTGGTTGGAAAAACCTTGCAAACCAGCCGATGCGTTGTTTCTGGGGCAGGGGCAGGGGCTTTGGCCTGCGTGGGCTTATTGGTGGAATTGGGTATGCCAAAGGCAAACATAACCCTGTGTGATACCAAGGGAGTGATTCATACAGGGCGGCAAGATCTCTCTGAGTACAAGCAACTGTATGCACGGAAAACCGCCCATCGGTCCTTGATGCATGCCATGGATGGTGCAGATATTTTTTTGGGATTATCCGGACCAGCAACCGTCACATCAGAAATGGTTTCTGTTATGGCGAATCGACCCATAGTCTTTGCTTTGGCCAATCCCATTCCAGAAATTTGGCCCCATGAAGTCCTACAGGTCAAGCCAGATGCCTATGTTGGTACGGGACGATCCGATTTGCCCAATCAGGTGAACAATGTTCTGTGCTTTCCTTATATTTTTAGGGGCGCCATGGATGCAGGGGCTGGGCGCATTACACTGGCCATGAAAAAGGCCTGTGTTTCAGCATTGTCACAATTGGCCAAAGAAGGTTTTGTGGATCTGATGGGATGCTACAATGAAGAGATCCAGGATTTTGGCCCCAATTATTTTATTCCAAAGCCCTTTGATTTGCGATTGGGTGTGGCATTGCCATTGGCAGTGGCTGGGGCCGCCATTGAATCTGGTGAGGCTGCTGCTTTTGATTTAGGCCATTATCGAGGATGCTTGATTCAACGGGCTTATTCCAACTTTTTCGTTTTCAGGGCCCTGTATGGTCGCATTGTATCGAGCAATTGGGTTGCTCCAAAATTGGGCTATATCATCGAGACAAAAGATGGGGGCATACCTCACTCTGTTCGTGCTGCTGCAAGGGTGATGAAAAGTTATGGGTTGGCGCAACCCTACTTTATTGGACATCGGGCGGCCCTATTGGCCCAATTGCGAGGCGATTCTGTCTTGGCCCAAGCGCCGGTTTATGGGTCTGATGAGTATTTTGAAAAGCATCCAGCATCAGAAATGGCGGCCAATCCAGGTCGATACATCCGCGTTACTTCTGAGCAAGATCCCAAGATATCTTGCGCCCAAGGGTGGATGCACAATGGTCAACTGCACATATATTCTGAAGAAAAGCCATCCGTCTGGATGTTGCGTATGCTGGAAGCATGTGGGTGTGTTTTTTCACCAGAAAATATGGCCGATATGGGTGCACTTGCCCAAGAATGGGTGATGGGCAAGAGTCCCTCGAACTGTGGCCCAGAGGGCGGTTATGGGGGTGAGACCCAGATTGACACCACATGCGAAAAAAGATCGCACCTCCTTGCCAATCCTGATGGGGTATTGGGGGAGGCGGGTCTTTCTGAATCTGACCCAGCTGTAGGTGGTCTTACCCATTCGGGCGGATCTGGCGACGTTTCCAAAGATGGGGTGGACCACTTGAAGGCCATCAAAAACCATTCACAAGGGACTCATTGCACAGCAGGGCCATTGCGCCCCATGAACCAACCCCATTTTGGAGGACTGAAATTCAGCACTGTTCTGCCAACTTTATGGCATTGCGCCACGGCACCAGGAATTTTGGGAGATGGTTGGTTTGGCCCCATAGCATTAGAGCCAGATATTTCTCCATCTCTTGCTCATTCGGATAATGTGCACCGCAGCATAGAGACTTCTTCCTGGGCCCTTTTGATGCAGGAGATTTCCCCGTGATGAAACGTGACTTTACGGTGGAGGAACGGCCTCATCATTTTCTGCAAGATAAAGTACCCCTATTAAAAAAGATTTTAGCCATACCAGAAGATCATGGTGCTTTGCATGCCATGATTCAGGGGATGCCTCCAAGCGAAGTAGCCTACCTGATTCACTACCTGGATGCACCCAATCGGCAGATCTTTATTCGATTGCTGAAAAATGATTTCGATCCAGAGATATTTTTGTTTCTAGAGCAAGATTTGCGCGCGGATCTAATTGCTTTATTGTCTGGCAGTGAAGTCGTTTCTATTTTAAATGTATTGGAAAGCGATGACGCCCTGTCTCTTTTGGCCTCTCTGGAAAGTCATCAAAAATACCTGGTTTTATCGGCCATGTCGGAAAATCAACGCAAACGTTTCGTTGAGGGTTTGGCTTATCCCGAATCCAGTGCAGGGCGATTGATGCAGCAAGAGGTCTTGGCCTTTTCCCACGATTGGACATTAGAGCAAAGTTTGGGTTATGTTGCAGGTCTAGAGACGGTTCAGCATACCATTTATGAGGCTTTTGTCGTTGATGGGGATTACCATCCCATAGGTGTGGTGCCGCTGGTTCAATTGATAAGGGGCCCCAAAAATGCTCTGGTGTCCGATGTGATGTCTCAAGACTTGAGAACAATCCCAGCCCAATGGAACCAGGAAGAAGTTGCCTTAACATTTCGTTTGTACGATTTGATGTCCGCACCTGTTGTAGATGCCTCTGGGCGATTGATGGGCGTCATTACAGCAGACGATGTCATCGATGTCATCGAGCGCAAGGCAACGGAAGATTTGTTGCATATGGGCCGCATTCATGGCTCTGATTTTTATCGTTCGGCCATCAGAACAAGTCTGAGTCGAATCCACTGGCTGATCATCACCTTATTGAACACGTTGTTGACCTCCCTTGTCATCAATGAATTTCAGGAAACGTTGAAAAATCAGGTTGCACTAACTGTATTGATGCCTGTGGCTGCTGCAATGGGTGGCAATTCTGGCATTCAGGCCTCCACCATAGTCATTCGTGCCTTGGCCACCAAAGAATTGAGCAGTGTCAATATGTGGCGGTCCTTTTTCAAGGAAGTCCGCGTGGCCTTGTTGAACGGAGTTGTCTTTGGGTTGCTTTTGGCCATTGTGGGGTTTTTCTGGTTTGATGATGCCAGATTCTCCCTTGTTTTGGGTGGTGCCGTTTTATTCAACATGATTTGGGCAGGCGCCGCAGGAACCATTATGCCGATTATGATTTCGCGTTTTGGCTATGATCCTGCATTAAGTGCCGGACCTTTGCTGACAACAACCACGGATGTTATTGGATACATTCTGTTTTTAGGTCTGGCCAAATTGCTGATTGGCTGATTGTGACTCTGGGACTGGTGAGCCATGATGGTTTTCCTTGGATCCATTGCTTGAAGGTGGGGAGGTCACCGATATCCTCTTTTCTTGGGCATCTAAAAAAAACGTACAGGGGATATGGTAGCTTGCCCTGTTCCGTAAAAAGAAAGGCAGCATGAATTCTGTAAGGATATCCTGGGGCAAAGAGTGCCATTTAAGGGGCGGCACTCTGTTGATTCAATGATTCAGGTTGTATGAAGTATCCTTTGAATTCTGTAAGAATATCCTAGGGCAAAGAGTGCCATTTAAGGCGCTGTACTTCGTGATTGAATCATCCAATTGGTACTAAAAACAACGCGCAGTTTTTTGTACAGAGACTTCTTATCAGCATCGTATCCATCCTCGGTGGTGTCTGCACTGAGAATTTCAACACCACCTTGGTTAAGGTGGGAAAGATCCCCCAGCACAACGTCCATCTCTCTGGATACTTGAACGGCGGCCGAGCGGGCATCCAGCGCTGCTTTTTTCAGCAATTCCGGACGCTTGCTTAGAAAATCAGAGTAGATAAAATTCAATTCTTTATCCTCAATGTCAATGCCTTTTTCCACTAAAGTGTTGACAGAGTTGCTGACAGCAGTTACTTCGTCTACTTTTTCAGTGGTCACTTTAAATAAATTTCGTACATAATAGCGCTTATCTTTTTCTATCTCTCGTCTGCTGTTATTACCGATGGTGCGATCCCTCATACTTTCTTGGGAAACGCGGATTTCTGAGGCCTTGTAGCCGCTTTGAATCAAGAGGTCCATAGTCTCCTTAACATGAGTTTTGGACAGCTCGTAGGTGGATTGAGTGGTTTCCCCAAAGGTGCAAACACGAAAAGAAAGTGAGGCCAAGTCGGATTTGACGATTTCTTCGGCCAATCCGCGGACCGAGATGTTGTTACCTGCTGTTTTAAAAAAATGAACAGATCGATAAACGAATGCTCCCAAGAGGGTAAATCCCAAGGCAATACCTGCGCCCAAAAGAATGGACGGAAGAAAAAATGAGGGCGGGCGATAGGATTGTTCAGGCATAAATGATCTCCGGTGTACTTTGTGAAACGGTATGGTCAAAGGGGGAGGGTCAATCAAGGCACCTGGGGCGTTGGCCCCATTGATTTCACAGATAGCTTTCCCCTTATTCTAAAATGGTAGGTTATTTATTTTAATAATGCATGTATTTCGGACCAGTATTTCTGTAGGCAGGTTTTAGGTTGGGGTGGTCTAGGGCAATGCAACATCAGGCAGGTGCTGGGCAGTATAGAAATACTTTGCTGACTAGAGCATCTGGGGCAAATCTTTGTCACAAATGGGACATTGATGGGATGCGGAATGGTCAAGCTGGATTTTTTTCAGGGGGAAGGTTTCTCTAAATGAGCCCTCCCCCCCATGGTGCATGTTACTGAGGCAACATGCCGGGATGGTCTGCATGGGGCTGGTAAAAACTCTAGGCAGCAGGGTGCTCTGCAGAATCAAAATCAAGGTTGACTTGGTTGCTTTGGGAATTTTCCTGCTTTGCTGGAACCCTGGCTTTTTTGGACTCTGGACTCAAGTCTGGATTCAAGATGTTGTAGGACATTTTGACCAGCACGACAAATTTATTGTACAGATTGTTTAAAAATCCCCAATTTTTTTCATAGGGCGAGGGGTTATCAGCTACTGAGCAGGCGGATAAAGTGCTGCAACCTACTCTTTCTGGAGCTGAACCGAGGGTAATTCCAAGTTCTTTGGCAGATTCTAGAGCTGATTTTTGACCGTTTAAAAGGGCTTCCTTTTCCATATCCTTTTGTAAATTTGCCACATTCGTATATTGGTAATTCAAACTTTGGTTGCTGAATGTATATCCTTTTTCCACAAGAGACATGGTTTTTTCTTGTACAGCTGGGGCATCATCAACGTTATCAATGGTGAGGACAAAAGGGCAATTTATGGCATATTTATGGCGACGCTTCTCACTTCTGTACTCTAGGTCCATCATCCTGAATTCAATGGTACATTGTTGAATAGAGGAATCTTTGAATCCTTCCTTCATCCAATGTTGCTTCAGCTCTTTGAGTTGCTTGTGAAAAATTTTGTAGACTTCTTTTTGGGAATCCCCAAGCACAGAAAGCGTTATGGAGAAAAAAGCGCGATTGGATTTTATGATTTTTTCACTGCGCCCGATAATTTCAAGACCTGATTCTGGGGAACGATGGGATGAGCTGTAAAGTTACAGCCTAAAGTTTTGTTCCCAGATGTTGGCACAATGGCAGCCAATGCGCCCACTGTGGCCAATATTTTAAAAAACTTTTTGTTTATTTTTTTACTTTTTGTTAACCCAATTTCATTCTAACATTATATTAATAAAAATCAAGAAATATTAAAAAATCGCATTCCTTTGAAAAGTTTTGTTTATGGGCGTTTTTGCATAGTTCTTGTATTTAAAATTAAAAAAATATCAGGTGGCCAAAGAAAATATCACGAATGAATCATGGTTTAAATTCGGGAATGGTGACTTTTTTAAAAAAAAGATCCCTAGCATAAAAATATGAGGTATTCTGAAAGCCAGTACAATCAGTTACAAGGAAAAAAATGTCCACGGCCTTGGTTTGTTTTCGCAAAGATTTGCGCATCCAGGATAATCCGGCTCTATATCAGGCCTGCCAAAATCATACCCACATTATTCCCGTTTTCTTATACGACAAATCCCAGTGCACCCTTGGCAGTGCTCAAAAATGGTGGCTATACCACAGTTTGAAGGCCCTAGGACCTCAGCTGGCAGAACACGGTATGACGCTGGGCTTGTTTCAGGGGGACACTGAGGACACTTTAATGTCCTTGATTCAGTCTCACAGTGTTCAAGCAGTGTATTGGAATGCCTGTTGGGAATCTCGAATACGGTGCAGCGATACAAAAATAAAAGAAGTGTTGGAAAAAAAAGGGATTTCTGTACAAGTTTGTTCAGCCAATGTACTGATTGATCCTGAAAAGGTGCATAATAGGGGCGGATCCATATTCCAGGTTTTTACACCTTTTTGGAAACACTGCCTGGATGTCATGGTTGCTCCAGAAAGTCAAAAAATTACACCAAGGGATCGTTCGGTTGCATTGGAATCGGATGATTTGAATGATTGGGATTTCTTACCAAAACATCCTGATTGGGCAGGGGAATTTTCAAAATATTGGAATCCGGGAACCGTTGGTGCAGGGGAAAAATTCCAGGATTTCATACAAAGTGCCCTGACGGACTATGCTGAAAAGCGCAACAATCCTGGAGTCAATGGGACCTCTTTGCTTTCCCCACACATTCATTTCGGAGAAATCAGTCCATGGCAAATCTATAGGCAGATTATTCCTTTTGTTAATGGGGGCAATGAGGGGGCAAGGGTCTTTTTATCCCAATTGGGTTGGCGGGAATTTTCATATTATCTCTTGTACCACCATCCAGAATTAGGGCACAAGAACTTTAAAAACAGCATGGATCATTTCCCCTGGAAAACCGATGCTGCTCTGTGGAAAGCTTGGACAAAGGGCCAAACAGGTTACCCCATTATTGATGCAGGTATGCGGCAACTGTGGCGCAGCGGCACCATGCACAATCGCGCTCGTATGATTGTGGCCTCTTTTTTAACAAAAAATTTGATGACCGATTGGCGCTTAGGAGCCAAATGGTTTATGGACACCCTATTGGATGCCGACGAAGCCAACAACAGTGCGGGTTGGCAATGGGTAGCTGGTTGTGGCGCAGATGCGGCCCCTTATTTTAGGATTTTTAATCCCATTTTGCAGAGTCAAAAATTTGATCCTGATGCGACGTATATCAAGCGATGGCTACCAGAATTGAATCGCGTTCCTGACTCCTTGTGCCATGATCCAGAACAATTGGCCAGTTTTGTCCTGCGCCAAGGCCTGGATTATCCGGCACCCATTGTTCCCTTAAATGAAACACGAAATCGTGCTTTGGAGGCCTATAAAGGTCTTAAAAACGCATAGAAATAACTATTTTTTTAAGGATTGTCTTTTTAGGATGTATAGTGTAAGTTAAAAAAATATTTTTATTTAAATTTGGGTCCTGTGCTCTACACAATCTGTTTGGCAGCATTGATGGTTGGATTGCCATTGGATGCAGTGGATTCCGACGTGACATCAAAAAAATCAATGTCCAATCCACCCCAGACTAGCCCGCTTGATACATTTCAGAATGGCCCAGTCAACGTTCCAGATTTTGGACGATGGCATAACTTTGATATTTTTCCGGATATTCAAAATTTTCCCCAAAGTGGGACGTCGTTGGTTCAAAAATGGCCTGTTGAAAAATCGACTGATGGTCCAAAAGATTTTAATCTGTTGAAGGAATATTTCATAAAATCATGGTCCAACAAGACATGCAACCATAAAGAAGAGGCCTTGAATTCTCATGCAACTTTAGATGGATGCCATGGCGAAAATTTCCAACCATGCAATCAGATGTGGATCCAGTCCGTCAAAGATAATGCCAACATGGGCCAGGTCGATTCTGTGGCCGCCCCTGGAGTAATTCTATCTGATGCAGATGTGCGCATCATGCCCACGAAATCTCCCTGCTATTACAAAAAACCCCATCGCGATTTTTTTCTAGATCGATTGCAGAATTCGTTTTTGAATGCCTCCACCCCTGTATACATCAGTCATTACTCAAAAGATGGGGCTTGGGCCATGATCGAGGATGTGGCTGGAAAGATTTTTGGTTTCGTCGAGGCTGTTAAAGTGGCCAAGATGGATCAGAATGACATCAACAATCTAAGTTCTTTGCCCATAGGTGTTTTTTCCAAAGATAATGTTCCCCTGTATGATACAGATGGTCAATTTTTGGCATACGCCCGTTTGGGCCAAGTTTTTTTTGTGAAAAAAGAAGATGCCCAGAGTATATGGATTTATTGGCCACAGCGCATCAATAATGGCATGGCGTCTTGGATTGTTGTGAATGTGTCCAAGGGTGGGGAAGTGGTGGCCCATACAGTGCCATTGGCGATGTCGAATGAGACCGTATCTGGTGCTTTGGATCAATTGTTGGGACAGCCCTATGGTTGGGGCGGAACTTTGGGTAATCGGGATTGTTCATCCATGGTTCAAGATTTTTTTCGTTTGTTTGGCTGTTGCTTGCCGCGCAATTCCAAAGATCAGTCCACAGATGGTGGAAAAATCATTGATCTAACGGGCAAGAGTCTGGCGGAAAAAGAGCAAATCATTGCAGGAAAAGGCATTCCTTATCGCACGATTTTATATGCACCGGGGCATGTTGGTATTTATGCAGGCACCCTCGATGGTCAGGTACTGATGATTCATGCCAAATGGTCCAGTTCATTCATGAAAAATGGTTTCGAGGGCAGCCATATCATCGGAAAATCCATTGTATCCAGCCTTGATTACGATAAAGACATTCTTGGCTTGGTAACCCCTTTTTCAGAAAAGCTGTCCTCCATGATACTGGTTCAGGAAAATCCTTGATGTTTAGGATTCCGCCACATCCTGGTTTATAAAGTGCCGCCCTGTGTTTTTACATGGGTGCTGGCCATCAATTATTCCACCATATATATACATTCAATTGCGTGGCAAATAAAATCCAAAACAAATAAGGCATCATCAAAAGGGAAACCCATCGCATCTTGGAATAGGTCAGTCCAATCAATGCGCCGACCAAAATATCCATAGCCCCTAGAGATATCAAGGAAAGTCCCAGCAAGTGATGGTGAAAAAACAAGGGCATCCAGGTCCAATTTAAAACAAGTTGGATTGCGTACAAGCTTTTGACAAGCCATAGGCGGGAAAATGGCCGACTGCCCCAAATAAGCCACCCGCAAGTTCCCATTAAGGCGTATAAAGTGGTCCAAACCGGGCCAAAAATCCAATTTGGGGGGCTCCAAGGAGAGCGATTTAAAGCAGCGTACCAAGTGTTGATCTTGGGATTGGTCAAGAATCCAATGAGGCAGCTGATCCCTATAAGGGCTGAAATCCATAAGACCAGAGAAATGTAGGATTTATTGCTCATTTTTATATATTGCATTTAAAGGTCATCTTGAAAACAATTGTACATTGTCGTTATTAAAATTGATGGACAAGATCGGGTTTTTTTTCTGCATCCTCGTATTTTTGGGCAAGCTGCAGCGGGTATTTCTGCTCTAGCCATCTGACCAATGGATCTGGCCTTACCGGTGGTCAACCATTTCTGAAATCATCTTTGGGTGCGATTTCTTATCATGAATACCGGGCACACTGATTTCATTGTAAAGAAATATATTATATAAATTTTATTATATTATTATTGTAAATTAAAATATTCTATGAAAAATATCGTTTTCTGGTCTCGTGTGCGCATCTAAGGGGCAATAATAAACCTTAAGGCCTGTTTTGCAAAAAACCAATACAATCAAGGACTTTAGATCAGGGGCACCTTCGATGGAGACATTCCTATCCAACAGAGAAACAGAGTGGAAAAAAGGAGATTTCGCCGTAAAATACCTGATTGTCAGATTCTCTAAGTAGTCAATGTTGAAAACCAGAAATACCCTGAATTCTATAATTACTGGGAATGATATGTCGAAAACCCAAAACGTGATTAGCTCTATGAATAATTGGATTTATGTATGGAACACCCAAAAGTTTTTGGGCTTATAAACTGGTGGAGAGAGAGGGATTCGAACCCTCGATACAGTGTTAAGCTGTATAACGGTTTAGCAAACCGTCGCCTTCAGCCACTCGGCCACCTCTCCGATACATTTTTACCTTACACCAATTGTATGAAAAAAAAAAGATATAAGGTCAAGATTTTATCCATTTTTTTTGTAAAAGATCTAATTTTTGACCTCATTTTTTTGCCCTCTATTTTTCCGCCATCCCATCCATGCCATGGTTAGTCAATTCAAAATATTGAAAATACCGGGTACCTGCAATTGACATTGGGAATTTTTTCATATGATTTTTTAATGACAACATGTTTTTATCCAATAAAAAAATGAGTCAACCTATTTCAATCAATCAATCTGTTTCAAATTTTTCAATAAATTCTAACAATGATCTGCATTTTAATTCCAATATATTGGTATTGATGACAGACTTTGGTTTGACAGATGGTTCTGTTAGTGAGGTGCGTGGATTAATTTATTCCATCGATCCTACATTGAATGTATCCGATTTAAGTCACGATATTCCCCCATTCTCTATTCGGCATGCAGCCTATCGTCTGTTTCAAGTGGCCCCCTATTGGCCCTGTGGAACATTTTTTGTTTGCGTGGTGGCAATCTGTCATTGGTGGCTTTGGTCAGAGTCCACTTAAAGGTACGCTCGCAGCCGCTGGTCCCTGAGTCACCCCCCCCCTATCAAGTCTGGTTCAGTATCGCCTGGGCAGCGTTTCCAGAAACCAGACTCTATTTTTTAGATCATGGCGTTACTCAAAATCCTTCATATCTGCTTTTTTCCTGATCTGAGGGTTCCCAGTCATGGTATGGATCCGAACCTCTGCATTATTATTGTCGTCTTCGGAAACATTTATTTTTTCTTCACTGAGAATATTTTCTTTTACAGAGCTGATTCTATCGACATAAAGATCATCATGCAAATTTATTGTTTCTTCAATAAAAATATTTCCTTTTACAGAGCTGGTTCTATCTGGTGCATTGCAAAGTAAACAATCACGCAATTTTTCTATCTTTGCATTATCTTTGATTCTTACTCCCCGAGTAAAATCATCAATGATGATAAGAGTAGAATGATGACTCCCCATTATACCTGGGTTTTTCGACAATTGACGCAATAGAGAAGCAGGGTACAGAATTTTTTTCGAGGCAAAACTAGTTTTAGTTGCCTCAACTGTTAGGTCTGGAGCCAACCACCTTACCAATTCCTCTGATATGCCCTTTTTCCCCTCAAGAAATCTATTAAGAAGGGATGTCACCAAAGCCGGGTCCCTTGGCTGGTATTGAAAGTGACGGATAATTTCTACAACATCGCCATCAGGCAAATTATTGTTGTCCAAATAGGACTCAAGGACTGGGCCCACTGCATTCCCCCTTGATTCTATATAATCATTTAATTTTAAAATCACATTTTTATGAAGCTCACCAGTTGTATTTTCAATAAGTGCTTTAATGGTATTGCCAGCTGTTTCAATATCAAATTCATTAGCCATTGCATCAGCCATAATACCTTCCAAACGCTTCCTAATTTCCTCCACTTTCAATTGAATTGGCTTGGCCCAGCACTTACCACTGAGAAGGAAGTTGAATACCTTCCAGTCTATTTCTTTTTTCTTCTTTTGAATTGCATACAAATGATTACTGAAAAAATTTTGAAAAATGCAGTAACTAGTTCCAATTCCAATTGGAATGGGGTAATCCTGACCGAGAAGGTGCTCTAATACGTTCAAGTGCCCTTTTTCCATTGCCAATAGTATTGGATGATTCTCAGAACGTGATAAAGAATAATTAACTATAAAATCTTTTTGACTAAGAATTTTAACTATTTCTACATGGCCATTTTTTGCTGCATTTTTAAGTGCAACCACCACCCATTTTTGAGTTGGCTGTATCGGGCCACTGAGAATGTCGTTAACCGCATCCAAGTCCCCTTTCATTGCTGCACATGCAAATGCATCCCCCACCCATTTTGGAGTTGGATTGATGGGGCACTCCTGACCGAGAAGGAACTGACGTACATCCCGGTGCTCTACTGACCGGGTAAGCACCAACCCTAAGTCCTCTTCAGACAGCTGGAACGCGTACTTATGAATCAGTTCTTTTACCCGTTCCAAGTCCCCTTTCATTGCTGCATCTAAAAGATTCTTAACTATTTCTAAATGCATTGTTGCCCATGTCCCATCCTCCGTCGGACTTAGTGTTACCCATTTAAGTGCCTCCCCCGCCCAATATTCATGAAATTTATCGACCGGGCTAGTCTTGGGATGAAAAATCTTAACTACTTCCTGAACTATTTTCTGAACTATTTCTACATGGCCATTTTTTGCTGCATTTCTAAGTGCAACCACCACCCATTTTTGAGTTGGCTGTATCGGGCCACTGAGAATGTCGTTAACCGCATCCAAGTCCCCTCTTGCTGCACATGCAAATGCAAATGCATCCCCCACCCATTTTGGAGTTGGCTTGATGGGGCACTCCTGACCGAGAAGGAACTGACGTACATCCCGGTGCTCTACTGACCAGGTAAACGCCAACCCTACGTGCTCTTCAGACAGCTGGGCCGCGTACTTATGAATCAGTTCTTTTACCCGTTCCAAGTCCCCTTTCATTGCTGCATCTTTAAGCCTTTTACCGGCCTCTAGTGTACTGAGGGGCTCTTGCATCGGGATCGGATTCATATCGCATGTTGCATCCATTACAGTTGTTTCCATTATCTTGTTCTTATCGGTGGCCATAGAACGGGTTATCATTCCGTTGGGGGTACTTTCCACACCACGAACATCCACGCTGGTGCCCACCAGTAACACAGCCCAAAAGAGTTTTTCAAACGATCTGATTCTTGATTTCATTGTTTTAAAAATTAATAAACTATAATTAATGATATATT